>DATMKA010000001.1:0-3811 GCA_035553595.1 Thermoplasmatota archaeon
ACCTTTGCGTGAGCTGCGGCAGCCGCGTCTGCGCCGCCCATCATTGGGCGCTGCTGGGCCTCTGTCACCTTTGTGCCACGGAGGAGGAAGTGCGGGCGGGTGTCCAGGCTGGCCGTCACGGCCTCGGCATCAAGTGGGTGGAGTAATCAGGCGGGCTTCGCCGGGGCAACGCCGCCGCGCTCGGGAACCGTCGCTCCGCCCGAAGCCTCCCACGCGGTCATCCCGCCCAGGAGGTTCGCAACCTCCGGGAACCCGGCCCGCTTGAGGAGGCTCGCGGCCATGCTGCTGCGGTACCCGCTCGCGCACACCACCGTCCACGGCTCGTCGGGGTCGAGGCCCTCCACGTCCTTCGTGAGCTGCTCCCAGGGGGCCCAGGTGGCGCCCTCGATGTGGCCCTCCTCCCACTCGCGGCGCGTTCGCACGTCCAGGACCCGCGTCGCGCCCTCCTGGAGCTCACGCGCAACGGTCTGCGCGCTCACCACAGGCACTGTCTCGAAGGGCATCCCCGCGTTCCTCCAGGCGGCCACTCCTCCACCGAGATAGCCGCGCACGTCGACCCCGCCCACCCGGGCCATCGCGAGCAGGACCTCTCCAAGGGGGTCGTCCTCGGGCATCACGAGATACACGGGCTGGTCTTCCTCGAGGAAGTAGCCGATGCGGTTTGCGAACTGGACCGCATCGTAGGGGACGTTCACGGACCCGGGGACGTGGTTGGCGGCCCATGCGTCGGGCTCGCTCGTGTCCACCACGAGCACGCTCCGGCCGTCCCCCACCTCCGCCGATAAGGCCTCTGGCGCGAAGGCCTGGACCTCCGTCGGCGAGGGGACCCGGAGGGGTGGCCCTTGCGTGTTGATGCGCTTGATAGTCACCGCGTTCCCGGGCCTTGGGGGGAGCCCTGTGACGACGCGCCGGACGAAAGCGTCCCGGCCCGCCTCCTGCAGGTAGGGGTTCGTCTCTTTCTCGTACCCGAGGGTGGTGCTGAGGAGGCGCCCGAGGTTCGCGCCGCAGGCGCTTCCGGGTCCGTGGCCGGGGTAGACGAGGGTGCCGTCGGGGGTTTCGGGAAGGAGCTTCCGGAAGCTTTCGAAGAGCATGCCGCCGAGGTCGCCCGCGCCGGTGGTGGCCACGAGGTCGGGCCGCCCGACGCTCCCGACGAGCAGGGTGTCCCCGGTGAGGAGCGCGTAGGGCCGGTCGGTGGGCCGGGTGCGGTCCACCACCTCGAAGGTCACGTGCTCGGGAGTGTGGCCCGGCGTTTCGCGAGCGCGGAGCACCACGTTCCCGAGGCGGACTTCCGTCCCCTCGCGGAGCGGCTCGCAGGGGAAGGCCGCCTTGGCGCGGGCGGGGAGATGGAGCGTGGCTCCGGTTGCCGCCGCGAGGGCCCGGTTCCCGCTCACGTGGTCCGCGTGCAGGTGCGTGTCGAGGACGTGCCGGATGCGGAGCCCCGCCTCCTCCGCCTCCCTCAGGTAGTGCTCCACGTCGAGCTGCGGGTCGATGACGGCCGCCTCGCCCGTCTCCTCGTCCCCGACGAGGTAGCTGAGGCACCCGAGCCCCTTGAGGAAGCGCTGGGAGAGGTACATGAACAAGGGTGCGCGCCTTCGGTGCTTCAGGGTATCGCGCACCAGGCAGGGACCCTGCCCCGCCTGGTATGAAAACTTGCTCTGCTCGCCGAAGGTATAAAGAAGGCGAACCCCATCCCCGCGCATCGCCCCCCTGGGGCAGCCCCTCGGAGGGGGAGCCTGTGACCCTGAAGGATCAACTCATCGCCTGTGGTGCCGTCAAGTTCGGCGACTTCACCCTCGCCTCCGGCGCGAAGTCCAACTACTACGTCGACATCAAGAAGGCCTCCACGAACCCGGTCATCCTGAAGGCCATCGGCGAGGCCATCGCACCCCACGCGAAGGGCTACGACCACATCGCCGGCATGGAGCTCGGCGCCGTCCCCATCGCTGTCACCGCCTCCCTCGCCTCCGGCATCCCCTACCTCATCGTCCGCAAGGAATCGAAGAAGTACGGCACCGGCAAGCGCATCGAGGGCGACTTCCAGCCCGGCGCCCGCGTCCTCGTCGTGGAGGACGTCACCACCACCGGCGGGTCGAGCCTGCAGGCCATCGAGGTGCTCCGCGAGGCGGGCCTCAAGGTGGACCGCTGCATCACCGTCGTGGACCGCCAGCAGGGCGCCACCGGCCACATGGCCGACGCCCACGTCCACCTCTCCGGCCTCGTGACCGCCAAGGAACTCCTCGAGGGGCGGGTCTGATGGCCACGAAGGTCCTCCTCGTCGGCGCTCAACGAATCGGGGCCCCTACCCCAATTCGTCGGCGCCTCCGCGTCAACACGGGGGTGGCCTGATGGCCACCCGTGTTCTCCTCGTCGGCGGCGGCGCCCGCGAGCACGCCATGGCCGAGGCCATCGTGAGGTCCGGTGGCGAACTCCACGCCATCCTCAAGAACAAGAACCCCGGCATCCTCGGTCTCGCCAAGGCCCACGCCATCATGAGCGAGACCGACTGCGACGCCATCGTGGAGCGCGCCCTCGCCTGGGGCTGCACCCTCGCCGTCGTCGGGCCCGAAGCGCCCCTTGAGGCGGGCGTGAGCGATGCCCTCGCCGAGGCCGGCATCCCCTCCGCGTCCCCCAGCAAGAAGGCCGCCGAGATCGAGTCGAGCAAGGAGTTCATGCGGAAGCTCCTCGACGAGCACACCATCCCCGGCCGCCTCCAGTGGCGCGTCTTCGACAACCCCCGCGGCCTCAAGACCTACATCGACCGCGTGGGCGACGTCGTCGTGAAGCCCATCGGCCTCACCGGCGGCAAGGGCGTGAAAGTCATGGGCGAGCACCTCGCCGACTCCGAGGAGGCCGCCGCCTACGCGAAGGAGATTCTCGACACCAAGTTCGGCGGCGCGAAGGTCCTCATCGAGGAGAAGGTCACGGGCGAGGAGTTCAGCGTCATGGCCTTCTGCGACGGCAACGTCGCCGTCCCCATGCCCGCCGTCCAGGACCACAAGCGCGCCTACGAGGGCGACCGCGGCCACAACACCGGTGGCATGGGCACCTACACGGGCGAGAACGGGCTCCTTCCCTTCCTCACGAAGCACGACTACGAGGAGGCCGCCCTCATCGTGCAGAAGATCCTCGACGCCCTCAAGGCCGAGGGCCGCGCCTACACGGGCGCCATCTACGGCCAGTTCATGCTCACCGCCGACGGCCCCCGCGTCATCGAGGTGAATGCCCGCTTCGGCGACCCCGAGGCCATGAACGCGCTCCACCTCCTCGACAGCAACTACATCGACCTCCTCACCGCCATGGTGGAGGGAAGCCTCAGTAAGAAGAAAGTGACCTTCCGCAAGGAGGCCACCGTCTGCAAGTACGTCGTCCCCGAAGGGTACGGCACGGCGCAGAGCAAGGCCGGCGTCGAAGTGAAGATTGACCGCGAGGCCGTGGAAAAGGCCGGGGCGAAGATCTACTACGCCGCCGTGAACGAGGACGCGGGCCGCATCACCACCACCACGAGCCGCGCCATCGGGGTTGTCGCCTCCGGGCCCACCATCGACGCCGCGAACGAGAAGGTGGAGGCCGCCCTCAAGCACATCACGGGCGACGGCCTCTTCGTGCGCCACGACATCGGCACGAAGGACCTCGTGCAGCGCCGCGTCCAACACATGAAGAAGCTGCGCGGCAACTGAGCCCGAGAACGGAGCGCGACAACAACCCTTATGACGCGCCAGGGGGCGTTCGGGGCATGACCTCCCCGGCGCGCGCCCTCCTCGCCGTCGCGCTCGCGCTCCTCCTGCCGCTTGCGGGATGCACCTCGCCAACG
>DATMKA010000002.1:0-3395 GCA_035553595.1 Thermoplasmatota archaeon
CACCCACGCCGAGCGAACGCCACGAGATCCGGCTCCCCAGCGGCGCCACCCTCGCCCTCGACGTCAGCGGGGACGGACCGCCCCTGTACGTGATCCACGGCGGGCCCTGCGGGGGACGCACCTACTGGCGCGGCGCCCTCACGTTTCTAGAGGCGCGGTGGCGCATCCACGCCGTGGACCTGCGCGGCCACGGCGAAAGCAGCCGCACCCCGCCCTTCACGGTGGCGCGCCTCGCCGCCGACCTCCCCGAGCTCGCGGCCACGCTCGGCCACCGCGACCCCGCCCTCCTCGGGCACAGCTTCGGCGCCACCGTGGCCCTCCAAGCGGCCCTGGATCACCCCCAACAGTTCTCCCGCCTCGTGCTCGTGGGGGGCTTCGCGCGCACCTGGCGCGTCGCCCTCGCCACCGCGGGGCTTGCGGCAAAGCTCCGCATGCTCCGCAACGCGGGGGCCTGGTACACCAACCACCGCCTCGGCCGCAACCCCGACGCACGGGAGGCCCTCCGCGGGGTGCTCGATGAGGCCCGCGCCATCCTGCACGCGCCCGGCACCCCCCGGTGGGTGGACGAGCACCTCTTCGCGGCGGTGACGCCGCCCTTCGATGCGCTGGAGCCCCTCACCTTCGACCTGCTGCGGTGGGACGTGACGCGGCGCCTCCACACCCTGCGCCCGCCCACGCTCCTCGTGGACGGCGAGCACGACAAGCTCGCCGCGGCAGACCAGGCCATCCTTGCGAGCCGCATCCCGCGCAGCCAACGCGTCGTGATCCCGGGGGCCGGTCATTCCCCGTTCCTCGAGCGCCCCGCGGCCTTCCGGCAGGCCGTGGAGGGGTTCCTCGACCCGGTGCGCGCGCCCGCCGCCTGATCAGGTGTCGCGGGAAGCAAGGAGGAGGCCGGTGAGGCCGAGGGTGGCGAGGGCCGCGACGGCGATGCCCACGAGCGTGACGCCGTAAGCGCCCGCGTAGCTGTCCACGGGGTGGAAGGGAACGAAGGCGGCGGGGAGGACACCGAGGAGCGCGAGGCACGTCCAGGCGGCGCCACGCTTCACGTTGAGGCGGGAGGTGGCCCACAGGGCGCCCACGGTGAAGGCGAACAGGAGGAACACGGTCACCCCAAGGGCGAGGGGCCCGAAGCCGTCGCGGTCGAGGTGCATGCCGCCGTGCAGCAGGAAGAGGGCGAGGGAGGCGCTCGCCGCGAGGCGCACGTACAGGTTGAGGGAGGCCCGGTCAGGCATGCGGCGGCCATCCGGCGAGGGGGATAAGGGCTTTGTGGAGCCCCGCTTCTCCGAACCCCGTGGTCCACCCCCTCGTGCTCGCAAGCGCCAGCCCCCGCCGCGCCGCCCTCCTCCGCCAGGTGGGGCTTCCGCACGTGGCCGTCGCGGCCGAGGTGGACGAGGCTGTCCCGGGCACGCTGCCGCCAAGGGAGGCCGTGCAGGTGATTGCGCAACGCAAGGCCCGGGCCCTCCCCACCGGGCCGTGGGTGCTCGCGGCCGACACGCTCGGCGACCTCGACGGGCGCGCCCTCGGCAAACCCGAAGGGCCGCGCGAGGCCGTCGCCATGCTCCTTTCACTCCAGGACCGGAGCCACCTCGTGCACACGGGCCTCGTGGTGCGCCACGTCCCCTCGGGCCGCGAATGGTCCCGCGTGGAGACGACGCGCGTCACCTTCGCGCCCCTCACCGCGCAGCAGGCCGAGGCCTACGTGGCCACCGGGGAGCCCCTCGGCAAGGCCGGGGCGTACGCCATCCAAGGGATCGCGGGGGCCTACGTCACCCGGTTGGAAGGGGACTATTACAACGTGATGGGCCTCCCCCTTGCCGCCACCCTCGCGCTCCTTGAAGAGGCGGGGTACCCGCTCCCGGTGCACCTGCGCCCCGCGTAAGGCACGGGTTTATGACCGAGGGCACCCTCCACGGCCCGACGATGCCGGACCTGCTGCGGACGCTCGAGATCGGCGGCGTGAAGCTGCCGAACAACCTGGTCCTCTCACCCATGGCGGGCTTCAGCGACCTCCCCTTCCGCGTGCTCTGCCGCGAGCACGGCGCAGGGCTAGTGTGCACCGAGATGGTGAGCGCCGTGAGCCTCCTCCACCGCGCAGGCCCCACGCTTCGCCGCATGAAGACCCTGGAGCGGGAGCGCCCCGTGAGCATCCAGGTCTTCGGCACCGACCCCGACCAGGTGGCGGAAGCGGCGCGCGAGGTGGAGAACCACTGCGACCTCCTCGGCTTCAACATGGGCTGCCCCGCCTACCAGATCAAGCGCCAGGGGTGCGGCGCCGCCCTCCTCGATCACCCCGAGCGCGCCCTCTCCCTCGTGGAGGCCATCAAGGGCGCCTCCCGCAAGCCCCTCATCGCGAAGATGCGCGCGGGGAACGGGAGCCGCATCGACACCGTGCGCTTCGCCCGTGGCCTCGAGCGCGCTGGCGCCGACGCCATCATCTTCCACGCCCGCACCGCCGCCATGGGGTACTCCGGCCGCGCCGACTGGCAGCTCATCCGCGAAATGAAGGAAGCCGTGGGCATCCCCGTCATCGGGAACGGCGACGTCGTGGACGGCCCGAGCGCGCGGCGCGCCCTCCTCGAGAGCGGCTGCGACGGCCTCGCCCTCGGGCGCGCCACCCTCGGCAACCCCCGCGTCTTCGCGCAGATCGCGCACGAGCTCGCCACCGGCGAGCCCCTCCCGGAACCGAGCCCCCGCGAGCGCCTCCGCGACCTGCAGGAATACGTCCGCCTCTCCCAAGGAACCGGGATCGATCTCCCCCAGCTCGTCGCGCAGGCCCAGCAGTTCACCCGCGGCATCCCCGGCAGCGGCAGGCTCCGCACCGCGCTCACGGGACGCATGCCCGCGGAGGAAATCCTCCGGCGCTTCGAGGAGCACGTGCTCGCCGTGGAGGCGCGGCGGGCGCGCGGCGAGAGCGAGCCGGCCGAGGCCTAAGGCGGACCGAGCGGCTCAAACCGCCTCCTCGTGCGGGTCCCGCAGGGGGCTTCGCTCAGGCGCGTTGCGCCTTTCGCTCGCGAGGACGCAGAGGGTCAGAGAAGCGCAGAGAGGAGGACGACAGCCCCGCTAACCCCCTCTGCGGACCTCTGTGTTCACCGCAGCGAGCGCACGCGAGCGAGGATGCCGACGACCGAAGGTCGTTGAGCACTGCGCCCTCGCGAGGGAGCACGAAGTGCGACCGAAGCCCCCTTAGGGGTCGGGCAGAGCGGGAGGGCGCCCTATTCAGTTGGACGTTCCGGAAAAGGAGTCGTTCGTCCTCCCAAGGGGGAGGGAGGACGCGGGCGTTCGTGAGGAGGTTACCGGGGAGCGCCTTCGCGCCAGGGGCGGTAGCCGGCGCAGACGCAGCCGCGGGTCTTGCAGGGGCCGGAGCCGCGGCTGCGTCTGCGCCGGCTACCGCCCCT
>DATMKA010000003.1:0-3239 GCA_035553595.1 Thermoplasmatota archaeon
GGCGAGGCCCCCGCCACGGGCCGCGTGACCCTCACCGTGGGCCCCGACCGCGCGCCCCTCGCGAACGCGGTCGTCATTGTGCGCGACAGCGTGTACCGCACGAGCTACCAGGTGGTGACGGACGGGGACGGTGTGGCCGAGTTCCCCGTGCCCGGCATCCCTGCGGGCAGCACCTCCGCCCTCACCGTGAGCTACCCCGGCTCCGAGACGCTTCTCGGGAACGCCACCGAAGTGAAGGTGGCCTCCCGCGTGCAGGCGCCCGAGGCCGAGGGCCTGCCCCGCCTCGCGTGGGCCGGCCTCGTGGGCCTGCTCTTGGTGGGCGTGGTGGGCGTTTACGCCGTGCGCCGCTACCAGCGCCGCCAGCTCGTGGCCGCCCGCAACATCTTCGAGGACGCCGCCTCCCGACTGCTCGCGGGCGACGAGTTCAAGGCCACCATCTTCCTCGCTTACGAAGAGCTGGAGCGCCACCTCATCCGCAACGGCTTCCAGGCCCGCCCCGCCGACACGCCCGCCGAGATCGGGAGCGCCGTCACCGCCGCCATTCCCCTCGGCCGCGACGGCGTGGAGGGCCTCATCCGCATCTTCGAGCGCGCCCGCTACAGCCCCGAGCAGATCACGGCCGAGGACCGCCGCAACGCCGTCGCCTCCTTCCGCGCCGCCGTGGACGCCATCGACAAGTACACCGGCCCCGCGCCCGTGCCCCAAGGCCCCAGGAAGGTGAGCTGAGGTGGCGCTCTCCCGCGGAACCCTCGGCGGGCTCGTGGTGGCCGCCGCCGTCGTGGTGCTCCTCGCGGCCGCCTCCATCCCCCACTTCTCCGCCGACCCCGCCTATGGCGCCACCGATGACGCGCCTGCGGGCCTCTCCCGGCTCGTGGCCCTTGCCGAGAGCGAGGTGGGCAGCCGCGGCGGCGGCGTCACCGTCCGCACCCTTGCCTCGGGTCCCCTCGCCCTCGAGATGATTCCCGACGCGGAGGCGCCGCGCGCGCTCTACGTGGCCGTGGGCGTGGAACGGGAGCCGAGCGCGCAGGAGGCGGAAGCCCTCGCGGCCTTCGTGCAGCGCGGCGGCCGCATCCTGGTGGCCGACGACGTGGGCCACGGCGGCGTCCTCGCCGCTCCCTTCGGCGTGCAGTTCACCCGGCAGCGCCTCTACGATGAGCGCTCCCGGGACGGCGACGCCTCCTTCGTGGAGGCCGACCTCCGCGTGGACCAGGCCTTCTCCCCCGTGCTCCTCAACGTCCCCACCGCGTTGTTCGTGGACCGCAACGCCACCACGAGCTGCGCCCGCGTCCTCGGCGAATCGAGCGCCCGCAGCTACGTGGACACGAACGGCGACGGCCAGGTGGACGACCGCGACCAGAAGGGCCCCTTCACGGTGGCCCTCGGCCTCATGCCGGGAAGGGCCGACTGCGCCGGGGACGGTCCCCTCCAGTGCCCCGCCACCGGGCCCGGGTGCGCCTTCTTCCTCGCCGATTCCGGCCTCCTCCTCAACGGGATCCTCGCCACGAACCTGAGCACCGAGTACCGCAACGACGAGTTCACGGTGGCGCTCCTCCGCAAGGCCCTGCCCGAGGGCGGCGTCCTCCTCGTGGACGAGAGCCTGCACGGCCACGGTGCCGCCGCGCCCGCCGTGGGTGTCATGGGCGCGCTCGTGAAGGGAAGCCGCGACCCCCTGTTCCTCCTCCTCCTCGCGGGCCTCGTGGCCGCTGCGGGCGGGCTTGCTGCGTGGCGCCTCGGCCGCGCGCCCGACTGGCGGCACGTGCACCGCCCCGACACGCCCACGAACGTCACTCGCGAGGCCCTCAAGACCCCCGCCGCGAAGCAGGAGGACGAGTCCCCATGATGACGCGCAAGGCCTTCCTCACCCTCACGAGCGCGCTCCTCCTCGCGCTTGCGGGCCTTGCCGTGGGCAGCATCCCGCTCGTGCTCCTTGCCGCAGCCCTCGCCCTCTTCCCCGTGGCGACCCTCGCCGTGACCCGCTTCCCCGAGATCGGGGGCAGCCGCCGCCTCGCCGTGGACCGCCTCTTCGAGGGCGACACCTGCGAAGTGGAGCTCACCGTGCAGAACACGGGCGCGAGCCCCGCCGTCGTCGAGGTGGCGGAGGAGCTGTCGCCGCTCCTCCGCATCGAGGCGCCCGAGACGGTGCACACACTCTCCATCCCGGGGAACGCGATGACGATGCGCGACTACGGCCTCGTGGCGCCCATCCGCGGCCACTACTCCGTGCCCCCGGCCCGCTACCGCGTCACCGACCTCTTCGACACCTACGCCCGGGAAGGCCGCCTCGCCACCCAGCAGTACGTCTCCGTCTTCCCGAAGCGGAACCTCCTGCGCGACATGCCCGTGCGCTCCCGCTACCCCATGGGCCTCATCGGCGAGCACGGCGTGAGCCAGCCCGGCCAGGGCGTCGAGTTCTTCGGCCTGCGCGAGTACCTTCCCGGCGACCCCATGCGCGCCGTGAACTGGAAGGCGAGCGCCCGCCTCACGGACACCCTGGTGGTGAACCAGCGCGAGAAGGAGACGGCGGCCGAGGTCACGCTCCTCCTCGACGCCCGCGCCATCACCGAGCGCGGCACCGTGGGGGACAACCCGCTCCTCCACTGCTGCCGCGCCGCCGCGACGGTGGCAAGCCTCTACCTCGGGCGCAAGGACAAGCTCCGCCTCATCACTTACGGCGAGGGCACCCGCGAGGTCGCTTACGATACGGGCGAGCGGCAACTCTACAAGGTTCTGGAGGCCCTCGCGGCCGCGAAGGCCGGCGGCAACGCCCCCGTGGGGCAGGTCGTGGACGGGCTGCTCGCCTCGCTCCGCCCCAAGAGCCCCGTCATCCTCGTCTCCTCCCTGGAGGGCGACCCGTCCTCGGTGGAGGCGGCCACGCTTCTTCGCAGCCTCAACGTGCAGTTCGTGGTGGTGAGCCCCGGCATGCTGCGGCCCCTCGCGGTTGCGAGCGAGACGGAGCGCGCCGAAGTGCTCGCGGAGCGCGAGGCCACCCTCCAGCAGCTGCGCGCCTTCGGCGCCCGCGTCATCGACGTGGAGCCCGACACGAACCTGCAGGATGCGCTCATGGTGGTGGGCCGCGCATGATCTCGACCCTCACGTTCCTCGCCTGGACCCTCCTCGCCGTCGCCCTCGGCGCCATCGTGCCGACCGCCGCGACCGCTCCCGCCTACGCGCTTCTCGGTGCTGCCGCCCTCGTGGGCTTCGCGCTCCCCCTCCTCCCCTCCCGGCCGAAGGCCCTGCGC
>DATMKA010000004.1:0-6798 GCA_035553595.1 Thermoplasmatota archaeon
GCCCGATGCCGTGGGCCCGGCCCAAGCCCTCCCGGGCTACGGGCGCTACTTCATCGCCATCCGTGGCCCCCTCACGATCACGGAGTCCCTCCTCTACAAGGGTGGGGACTACGCCATCGTGGCGGTCTATGATGCGCCCACGGTTCCCGAAGCGCCCGAGCTGTAAGCCCCACCCTGCCCCCTGGAGCGCCCTCGCCTCCAGGGGCATCCCTTTTTCTTATTTCCTCCCTCGCCCGGCAGCCGGGCTGTCCCCTTGCCGTGATTTCTGCGGCCGGGCGAGCGCTGCCGCTAATGAATTACAGGAGAAAAAACGCGGAGCCGGCACAGCGCTCTCCGCAGCCACGAAAGCTGCACGGAGCAAGCGGCGGTGTACCAGCCCGTTTCCGAGTGTGGCCGGCGTACCGGCTCAGAGGCCCCGGAGGGGACCGCTGGAGCCGAGGTCGCCCCCGGCGTACGTGTTGTTCACGGCCCGGGGGGCCGCCACTGCACCGACTTCCGCGTTTGTGCTATTCAGTCAATCACCTCTGTGCATCCCCGACCGAACGTCCACACGCTCGGCCCCCAGGTTTCCTGTGCGAAGGGGGAGCACACCAACCTGCGTCCTCCTGCGTCTTAAGGGTTATGGCGGGTGGAAGGAGGGGGCCCAACTCTCGATATCCTGTTACGATCACGCTCCCGTTCACGCTCCCGTTCACGCTCCCGTTCACGCTCCCGTTCACGCTCCCGTTCACGCTCCCGTTCACGCTCCCGTTCACGTGAGACGTTGAACGATCGTCGTGAGCGTGAGCGTTAGCGTGAGCGTTAGCGTGAGCGTTGGGGTCGCTGGCCCGGCGAACGCTCTCGCTCCCGTTCACGCTCCCGTTCACGTGAGACGTTGAACGATCGTCGTTAGCGTGGGCGGGAGCGTGAGCGTGGGGGCTCCCCGCCCCCCGAACCTTCATATCCCCGATGCGCCATCGGCGGCTATCCCGGGCCCCCGGCCTGGAGGGACCACTATGAAGATCTTCCTCGACACCGCGAACGTTGACGAGATCCGCAAGGCCGCCGCGTGGGGCCTCGTGGACGGCGTGACCACCAACCCCACCCTCATCATGAAGGAGGGCCGCGACTTCAAGAAGACGATCGAGGAGATCGCCACCATCGTGGACGGTCCCATCAGCGCCGAGGTCGTGAGCGAGAAGGGCGAGGACATGGTGCAGGAAGCCCTCCCCCTCACCAAGATCCACCCCAACGTCATCATCAAGGTCCCCATGACCCTCGAGGGCATGAAGGCCGTCAAGAAGCTCAGCAGCATGGGCATCAAGACGAACGTGACCCTCATCTTCAGCCCCACCCAGGCCCTCCTCGCGGCGAAGGCCGGCGCCACCTACGTGAGCCCCTTCGTCGGCCGCCTCGACGACTACAGCATGGACGGCATGCAGCTCATCGAGAAGATCGTCACGATTTTCCAGAACTACGGCTTCGACACCCAGGTGCTCGTCGCCTCCGTCCGCCACCCCGAGCACGTCGTCTCGAGCGCGCTCATGGGCGCCCACGTCGTCACGCTCCCCTTCAAGGTGCTCGAGCAGATGGCCAAGCACCCCCAGACCGACTCCGGCATCGCCCAGTTCCTGAAGGACTGGGAGAAGGCCGTTAAATAAAGATCCGTGAGACTCCGCGCATCCCCTCGCGGGGCTGCTGCTCCGTCGCAAGGAGGGGGCGCTCACCGAACCCTGGTTCGGCCGCGCCTTGCTCGCTCCGCTCTCTGCGGTTCCACCCCCTCCTTGCATCCTCCCCGGCCAAAGGGGGCCTTCGCCCCCTCTGGACTCCCCTGCAGACGTCCACCCCCGGACGCCGGTGCTCGGGCTTCTTCTGGGCTTTGTTGTTTGCGCACGGGCGGGTAGTGGCGCTACTGGAGCCAATCTGGCGGCGACCCCACAACCGTCCTGTTGTGGAAAATCACGGGCCCGCCCCGGGGGATGCTGACCGCGTGGACGGGGGACATCACCGCGTCACCACAGGCTTGCGAGGCGCGTGGCTCGTAATTCGTGACCTCCACGACGTAGCGGCTGAAGTTGCCTTGGTAGGTCACGTTCGTGATGCGCGTGACGTGGCACGTGCTCGGCGCCTCGCCGCGCGCTGCGACGACAATCCGCTCCTTCGTGAAGTCCAGGTAGGGGAACCCAAGGGGCCTCACCTCGCGCCAGGGAACGTGGTCGCGGCAGAACTCGACCCACGCTGCCTGGTTCTCGATTACCGCCGTCCGGGGCGCCTTGATCCCGCTCATCGAGTCTTCCAGGAGGAGGGTTCGGAACGTCCCGTTCCCCTCGGGCCACAGCGGGAGGCCCTCGTAGCTGGTGTCCATCATCTGCACGGGCGTGGAGGTGTTAAGGAACAGGCCCTCCAGGGTGCCGAGGCGGAAATCGAGGAGATACACGCCAGGAGCGGCGAGGACGCTTCCCGTGCGGCGGCTCTCCGCCCCGCAGGGGTCGGCCGCCAGGAACCCGTTCCATCGGACGGTTCGAGTGAGTGCCTCGTGAGGAAGCAGCGGCCGAGGTTCCCGCCCCGGGTGGTCGCCGGGAAGGTTGCATTCCTCCCGCGTTCCTCGGGCGCGCCCGTCCTCACCGAGCGCCCACTCGAAGCCGCGGTGGCGGAGGCGGGCCCGCGGCAGGTCGGGCGGGCACGGGGAGGTAAGGTGCAGGGTCACGTTGCCGCAGTTCTCCACAAGGACCGCGACCCCGAGGGGGTATCCCGGTCGGAAGGCGCTCAGGTTCGGGCTGCCGGTCATGCGGAGGCACCGGTCCCCCTCCCGTGCCTGGAGGAACGCGGGGCTCCAATGGACCGTGAGGGACTCCGTGGGCCCCTGCCAGGGGTCGAAGGCGCCCTCGCCCTGCTCCGGGGGACGCTCCCAATCGTAGGGCTCCCGAGGCTGGCCCTCGTCGAAAGCTCCCTCAAGGCATCCCGGAAGTAGCACGGCGGCACCGAGGAGGAGGGCGGCCAGAGCGCGTCGCATGGGTGGAACGCGCTCTGGGGAATGATAGCGCTTTCGGTGCCCGGTCAGGCGTCAGCCTTCGCCTTGTGACGCTCAACTGCTTCGCCCACGGCGGTGGCGGCCTGGGGGAACTGCTTCCCGTCGGGGATGCCGTCGTTGTCGAGGTCGAGGTTCTTGAGCATGGCCTTGCCCTCGGGGCTCTTGAGCTGCTGCTTGAACTGCTCGAGCACTTCCACGATCATCTGTTGGGTGAGCTTGTTGAGCTCGGGGCCCGTGAGGGTGTCCACCATCGTGTCCACGACTGTTTTCTCGACCTCGAGGACGATTTTCTCCACGAGGGGCTGCGTGAGCACGTTCTGGGGAACCTTGTTCTTCTGGAGGGCTTCGAGGACCGCGGCGTGGATCTCGGGGCGCTTCGCGTCGAGGGCCTTCCCCGCGGACTCCAGGAACTTCATGCGGATGATGATTTCCTGGCTCACCGTGATGCCGGCCACCAGGATGGGGGTGGTGACCTCGGCCACGATGATGCGGCGGTACTTGCCGAAGATGCGGGAAGTCACGGCCTCGCCGAGGGTCATGTTGGTGGCGCGGAGGAAGCGGCTGAGGGCCGTCACGACGCGCACGATGCGGATGAAGCGGAACAGGCGGAGGGCGCCTGCGCCCGCGGCGGCCCCCGCGTCCACCTGGCCCTCCATCACGGCGGAGAAGGGCATGCCCGAGATGTTGGCCTCGAGGTAAAGGAACCCGATCATCGGGACCATGCCGATGACGTCGAACCAGTTGTTCCGAATGTGGCGGAGGAGGCCGTCCTGGCGGGAAGCGAAGATGAACTCCGCCGCGAAGACCACGGTGATGGCGAGGTCGACCCACACGATGGTGGTGAAGATGCCCCACTCGACGAGGGTGCCGCGGGCGAAGATGTCCGCGATGACGAGGGTGACGCTCGCAAGCGCAAGGAGCGTCATGGCGCCGTCCACGGCCGTGAACCGGGGCGCGGCGGGCTCTTCTGTCGTGGTGACGGGAACCTGGGTGGGGGGCATCGGAGGACCTCGCGGGGCCGGCCCTCTAATCGGCTCGCCGGTTATCTCCTTTTCGCGCCCGCGGGGGCCGCGCGCGCCTCAGACATGTCCACTCGGCCTGGGGAGTCAGTAGTCTCGGTAGCGCCAGAAGACGGCCAGGCACACGAGAAGGAACAGGACCATGCCCACGTTCCGGGTGGAGAGGGAGCCCTCCGCGGACTCGACGGGCGCCGTGGTCGCGAGGGCCCCGGCGGCGCCGGTGAACCAGAGGGCCACCGTGGTCACCACGATCGCGAGGGTTCCAACGACGAGCAGGGTCCGCGCCATGACTCCCCGCACGACGAGTCCTCCCCTTAAGGGCTCGGGGGGCGGCGGAGCGCCGCAGTGCACCCCTCAACCTTTATTCTCGCACCCTGGCCTCTTCCTCCCATGCCTCGCCCGGCCCGGACCCTCGCCCTCCCCGTCGCGCTCCTCGTCCTCGCCGGGTGCCTGGGCGTTGAGCCCTCGGTGACCCCTCCTGTCGTAGAGGCCGCGGCCGAGTGTCTCGCGCCCTGCGCCGTCGTTCTCGCGGAGCACGCGAGCCGCTTCTGGGAGCCCCACGTGGCGGTGGACCCGCGGGACCCTGACCACGTGGTTGCCGCCGTGACCGTCCTCGGTGGCCCCACGGGCCCGGACCCCTTCCGGAACGATCTCCTCGTGGCCCTCTCGCACGATGGCGGCAAGACCTGGAGCTCGTCGCTCATTCCCCACGGGCCGCAGGCGCCCCCGGGACACCCCTTGGGCCGGTCGAGGGCCCTCGCGGACCCGAACCTGGCGTTCCTGCCCGACGGCACGGTGCTCCTCAGCGGCCTCGCCTTCAATTTCGCGGGAAGCCCCGCCGGCATCTTCGGGCAGGGCTTCCGCATCTTCGTCGCCCGCTCCACGGACGGCGGCGCCACCTTCCCCGACCTCGTGGTCGTCGAGGAGGATGAGGGCCTCGCGAGCATCAGCCCCCTGGGCCACCGTGCCGTCGCCCTGAAGGGACCCGACGCGCCCACCATGACCGTGGCTCCTGACGGCACCGTGCACCTCCTGTGGCGCCGCATGATCCAAGCCACTCCCGCGGAGGCTGAGCGCTCCATCATGACGGCCTCCCTCAGCCGGGACGGGGGCCGGACCTGGGAGACGCCGAAAACCCTCGAGTCGGGTGGCCTCAACGCCGTGGCCGCCCAAACCATCGCCACGCGGGACGGGCTCCTCCTCGCCGCCGTCGGCGCTTGGGGTGACGGCGGCGTCACGGACACGCGGAAAAATACCCACCAGATGCTCGCGCGCTCCACGGACGGCGGCGCCACTTGGACCCTCCTCCCGCTCGCGGAGGAGTTCGTCGAGGACGTCGCCTGGCTTCCCACAGTCGCAGACAGCGCGGAGGGCATCCTGTTCGCCTACCCCGTGGCCGACGAGGCGGGACGGGAATCGGTGGCGCTGCGCGTCTCGACGGACCGCGGCCTCACCTTCGGGCCGCCCACCCTCATCGTCACGAATCCCGCCCGGGGCCACGCCGTTCCCACCCTCGGCGGGGACGGGGTCCGGGCCTTCCTCACCTTCTTCGCGCCCCAGGAGGACGGCGCCACCCGCAACCACCTGTACGTGGTCGCGCTCGGGAACGGCTCCGCCACCGCCCCGGTGCTTCTTGACGGGACGCTCACGGAGGACGCCATCGTCCTCGGCGAGTATTTCGGCCTCGCCGTGACCGAGGGGCGCGCCTTCCCCGTTTGGACGAACAACGAGCAGGGCGGGCGCCTCTTCGGTGCCTCCCTCCGCCTCGGCGCCGTCCCCACCCCCTGACGCGCCCCTTCCTCCCGCGGCGGCCCCGGCGGGGCACCGTAAGCCTCATATCGCGCCGGAGGATGGGTGGCCTCGTGGCCACGATCGAGGTGCTCGACTACCTCACCCGCCTGGAGGCCCAGATGGAGGCCAATGGCGTCCCCTCTGGTGAGCGGAAGCTCGCTC
Source organism: Thermoplasmatota archaeon (assembly GCA_035553595.1). Lineage (GTDB taxonomy): Archaea > Thermoplasmatota > SW-10-69-26 > JACQPN01 > JAJPHT01 > DATMKA01. The sequence continues at coordinate 5,983 of DATMKA010000004.1, forward strand.
GCCGGGAAGTCCGCCACCTCATCGACGACCTCGCCTTCCGCTTCGCGGCCATGGACGAGCGCGTCATGCCCGAGGAGCTCGACTACGCGCGGGCCCTCGAAGCCATCCGGGAGCCCCACCTCGCGGCTGCCACCCTGGAGCCGGCAAGGCCCCGCCTCCGCCGGGTCCGGAAGCGCAAGCTCGTGACGTCCCTCACGATTCTCGCCCTGCTCGCCGTGGCCGTGGGAGGCCTCTTCTACCTCGCCGGCACCCAGGAGGCGGAGCCCCTCCTGAACGATTTCACGGTCTCCCACCTGCGGCCCGCCACGGACGCGCCCACGAAGCCCCTCACCACGACGCGCATGGTCAACTTCACGGTCCCGGGCGACCGCGACTACCAGCTCTTGCGTTTCGTCATCGAGCCCGCCCTCGTGACGGAGGGCACGATCCGGGTCACCGTGCTCGACCCGGAGGATGCGGACGCGTGGTCGCGCACCTTCACCGTGGAGACGGTCCGCTACGCGAAAATCGACCTTCCCCCGCAGGAGGGCCGGTGGCGCGTCATCGTGGACTTCGAGAAGGCCTACGGCGCCGTCACCGTGAACGTGGACGGCATCCGGCCCGTCTGAGGCCGTAAAGCCCTTATCGGCCAGGAGTGATGGCGCTCCGTCCCATGCCGACGGTCCGCCTCAAGTTCTTCGCCGCGCCCCGCGACATCGTGGGCGCCCGAGACCTTCCCTTCACCGTCCCGGAAGGGGCCCGCGTGGAGGACCTCCTCCACCTGCTGGAGGCGCGCTACCCGCCCCTCTCCCGCTGGCGGACCACCCTGCTCGTGAG
>DATMKA010000005.1:0-9406 GCA_035553595.1 Thermoplasmatota archaeon
AGAGGGGGTGGGTAATAAAGATGTGGGGTTCAGTGGCAGATAGTGCGAATCACCCCTTTTCTGCCGCCGCGGTCAGTTGGCGGAGAGGATGACGCTGCGCTTGAGGCTGTACTTGGCGCGGAGGCCGCAGGCGTCGCAGCCGCGGTCGACTTCGAGGGCCGGGACCCAGGTGGCGCGCGCGGAGGTGGGGGAGTCGCGCCTTCCGGTCCGGGACAGGTCGACAACTCCCGTGTCAACGGGGCTGCCGCAAGCCTTGCAGGACACGAGGAAGGTGTGCATGGGGATTACCGCCCCCTCGATAGCGGCCGGGGGTAGATGCGCCGCGTGGTTTTCCCGCATCGGCCAACCTCCCCGAGGTGAAAAACGGCCCTCGCCCGAACCGGTCAAGGGGGCGAGGGCGTTGGGGGGTTAGCGGCCGCCGGGGAGGCGGAGGTCGGCGCCGAACACGATGAAGTAGTCCGTCGCGAAGGTTGCCTCCTCGCTCACCGTGAAGGTGTAGCGGCCGGCGGGCCCGTTCCGGATCTCCAGGTAGCCGTTGGGCGCGGTCACGACGCTGCCTGTGGGGTAGCCCACGCGGCAGTCGGGCGCGGCCGACTCGCAGTTCATGTTGCCGAAGAACCGGGTCGCGACGTCCGCCGTCGCGGCCACGTCGCCCGCCCGCACCATGGGGGAAGTGACGGCGAAGCTGCCCTGGAAGTCGGTGTGCGCGAGGGCACGGAGGTCGGCTTCGGTGCCGCGCGTGAAGCCGAGGGACTTCGCGTCGCCCGTGAGCGATGCCGTGATGCTCGTGTAGGCGTCGCCGCCCGCCTTCATCATGACGAGGACGTAGTAGGTGCCGGGGCGGTACTCGTACCCGGAGGTGCCGATGGTGCCGCGGCTGGACCCGCCCTGGGAGCCGGGCCAGAGGCTCGTCTGGAGGTTCTCGTCGTTGGCCGTGAGGCGCGCCTCACCGTTGCCCGTGGAGAGGAACTTGCTCCAGTACCCGTTGAGGCTCGCGTCGAGGGTGTGGAACTCGAGCTGGGTGCGCGCGTTCGCGGTGTCGAGCGCGGTGTTCGCGCGCCACTCCACGGTGCCCGTCTTCGTGATCGTGAACCCGAAGAGGAGGTACCCGTTGCCGGCCTGGCTCGCGGCCACGGCGGGAAGGGTTTCGGAGGCGAGGGTGAAGCGGTAGTTGCCGCCCGTGGAGTCGTAGTCGGGCGTGACGCGCACGGCCCACCAGCCGGGGGTGGTGATGACGACATCCGTAGTCCCCGTGATGCTCGGGGAGGACCAGGTCATGCTCGCCATAGTGTTCCCGGGCGTGCGGACCTCAAGGACGGCGCTCGGGAGGGTGGCGGTCTCGAGGGTGGAGGCCTCCGTGGCAAGGGTCACCTTGAGGCGCAGGGCGCTGCCGATGTACACGAGGTACCAGTCCTCGGTGTCCGCAGGGGCCGTGAGCTGGCCCCGGTAGGTGCCAAGGCCGGGGAGGCGGAGCGCGGTGGCGTGGGAGTCGGGCGCGTCAGCGCCGCTGTTCGCGTCGTTCTGGGGAACGGGCGCGGCGAGGGCGGGCGTGAGGGGAAGCGCAAGGAGCGCGAGGGCCAGGAGGGCGACGGGGATCGGTCTGCTCATTCAACCAGTCTCCAGCGCTGGCGCAAGGGATCAGGGGATAAAACGGTTCTCTCTCACTGTGTTATACGGGCCTGGACCTGTTGGCGCGGCCCAGAGATTTTCACGCTTGTTGCGGGGCTCGGCGGCCACCTGAACCTCCCGCTATCAGCGTGTGGCGGTCGGTGGGCGGGGCAGCCGGCGGGCCCAGCATCGGGTTTTAATAGATCAGTCCTATTCCGCCCCGGTAACCCGTATGGTTCTCTCGTGTCCCCTCGATTTCCGGTATGGCCGTCCCGCGCTCAAGGCCATCTTCAGCGAAGAGGGGAAGCTCGAGCGCCTTCTTGCCGTGGAGGCGAGCCTCGCGCGCGCCCACGCCCACGTGGGAACCATCCCCAAGGAGGCCGCCGCCGAGATCAGCCGCAAGGCCACCCTTGAGTACGTGTCCCCCGAGCGCGTCCACGAGATCGAGGCCGAGATCCGGCACGACCTCATGGCCGTCGTGAAGGCCCTCACCGAGAAGTGCGAAGGCGAGGCGGGCAAGTTCGTGCACTTCGGTGCCACGAGCTACGACATCATTGATTCCGCGAATGCGCTCATGTTCCGCGACGGCCTCGACCACATCGAGCACGGCCTGGAGAACCTCGTGGACGCGCTCGCCGCCCTCGCGGAGAAGCACCGCGACACCGTGATGCTCGGCCGCACCCACGGCCAGGCCGCGGTGCCCATGACCTTCGGCCTGAAGATGGCCGTTTTCCTGCTGGAGGCCCAGCGCCACCTCGACCGCCTCCACGAGATGCGGCCCCGTGTGGTCGTTGGCAAGATGGCGGGCGCCGTCGGCACCTCCGCGGGCCTTGGCGCGCACGCCTTCCAGATCCGCGACTTCGTGGCCGAGGACCTCGGCATCGGCATGGAGGACGGGCCCACCCAGATCGTTCAACGCGACCGCTACAACGAGCTCTTCGGGTACTTCGCCAACCTCGCGGCCTCCCTCGAGAAGTTCGCCACGGAAGTGCGCACCCTCCAGCGCTCCGAGATCGATGAGGTCGCGGAAGGCTTCGACGTGAAGAAGCAAGTGGGCAGCTCCACCATGGCGCAGAAGCGCAACCCCGTGAAGAGCGAGAAGATCTCCGGCCTTGCTCGTGTGGTGCGCAGCAACGTCATCCCCGCCTACGAGAACAGCATCCAGTGGAACGAGCGCGACCTCGCCAACTCCTCGGCGGAGCGCTTCATCATCCCCCACGCTTTCGTCCTCATGGACGAGATCCTCCAGGACGCCGTGGACGTGTTCCGCAACCTCGTGGTGAAGCCCGAGAACATGCGCCGCAACCTCGACCTCAACCCCGGCGTCATGGCGGAGAACCTCCTCCTCACCCTCACGCGCAAGGGCCTCGGTCGCCAGGACGCGCATGAGCTCATCCGCCAGGTGACGATGCGCGGCGGCGAGTTCAAGAAGAACCTGCTCGACGACAAGACCGTCCGCAGCTACCTCTCCCCCGAGGAGATCGCGAAGGCCATCGACCCCGCGAGCTACACGGGCATGAGCGGCCCCACCGTGGATGCCGCCGTGGCAAAGGTCCGCGCCCTGCGCGCGGCCCACAAGCGCGGCACCTACCTCAGCGACTGAGCGCTCAGGGCGCGATGCGCAGGTAGGGCTCCAGGAAGTAGAGGGCCGCGGTCACGGCGGCAAGGAGCGCGAGCTGGCCCACGAGGAAGAAGTGGGGCTCCATGCGGTCGTCCGTGACAAACTCGAGGACGGCGTCCTTCACCCGGGCCATGCGGGGGAGACCGGCCCCCGGCGTTAAAGGGGTTTCGACGGTTGCGGGGCGAGCTTTATGCCACGGGGCAGGCTATGCGGCCCACATGGGCCGCGTCCAAGTCCCTTCCGACCAGAGCCACCGGGTGCCCCCGGGCCAGTTCGTGACGGACAAGTTCCCGGTGCTCCACGCGGGCAGCGTCCCCCGCTACGACCCGAAGACGTGGGACTTCCAGGTCTATGGCGACGTGGAGAACCCCCTGAAGCTCAACCGCGAGCAGTTCCTCCAGCTCCCCACGCACAAGGTGACGTGCGACATCCACTGCGTCACCACCTGGAGCAAGCTCGACACCCGCTGGGAGGGCGTGCAGGTGCGCCACCTCCTCGACCTCGTGCGCCCCAAGAAGGGCGCGAAGTACGTCATCGCCGAGTGCGACGAGGGCTTCACCGCCAACATCCTCCTCGAGGACTGCCTGGATCCGGACGTGCTGTGCGCCTACCGGTACGACGACAAGGATCTCACGCCCGAGCACGGGTGGCCCCTGCGCCTCATGATGCCGCAGCGTTACTTCTGGAAGTCCGCGAAGTGGCTGCGCGCCCTCCGCATCGAGTCCAACGATGAGCCCGGCTTCTGGGAGGTCCGCGGGTACCACAACAACGCGGACCCCTGGAAGGAGCAGCGGTACGGCTACCAGGGCTCCGAGAGCCTCGTGGAGCCCACGCCGCCCAAGTACCGCGCGGAGTAAGTGCCCCCAGTTCAGCAACCGGTCGCGCCCGCCCGCGCGAGGTCGAGGCTGCGGCGCGCATCCAGGAGCCCATACCCATGCAGGGAGTCCCGGCCGGGTTCTCCCAGGTCGCGCGCGCCGCACCCGAGAAGCACGCGCACCGCGCCCGCGGAAAGCTGCGGGCGCTCGCTCCAGAGGAGGGCGGCGGCTCCCGCCACGTGGGGGACGCTCATGCTCGTACCGCTGTGCGACACGTAGGCGTCGTCCGCATCGTGGGAGAGGCTGAGGACATCTACGCCCGGCGCGGCCACTTCGGTCTCGGGCCCCGTGGAACCCCACTCGCAGAGGAGGGCTTCCGCGTCCACGCACGCGACGGCCAGGACCTCGGGGTAACGGGCCGGGTAACCCACGCAATCCTCGCAGGGCCCATTGTTGCCGGCGCTTGCCACCAGGAGCGCCCCGCGGAGGCTTGCGTACTGGACAGCGTCCCGCAGCACCGCCGAGGAGGAGGGCGTGCTCAAGGAGAGGACGAGGATGCGGCTTCCGCTCTCGGCGCACCACAGGATACCGAGCGCGACGTTGAGGGAGGAACCGGCCCCGTTTTCTCGCAGCACCTTCGCGGCGCGAACGCCCGCTTGGGCCATGCCCGCGATGCCCGCCCCGTTGCCAAGGGTTGCGGCGGCGATTCCCGCCACATGGGTGCCGTGGCCGTAGTCGTCCCATGGGTCCGCGTCCTGGTTCGCGAGGTCGATGCCGCCGAGCCACCGGGGGCCCCGCACGTCCTCATGGGTGTAGCGCACGCCCGAGTCGATGACGCAGAGGGAAACCACGGTGGTTCCCGTGGTAAGGTCCCAAGCCGCAGGGGCACGAACCGCTCGGGCCCCCTGCTGGCTTGGCGAAAGGGGATCGTTGGGCTCGAGCGTGGGTTGGACATCTTCCAGCAGCGGCTCGACGTAACGCACGCGAGGGTCCCGCTTCGCAAGCATCGCGAAGGCCTCCGGCGCAGCCGCCTCCACGACGCGCGCCCGGAGGAGGGGCACGCTCGTGGTCACGCGCGCACCCGCGTACAAACCATCCTCCAGAACGTCCAGTGGGTCCTCGTGGAACCCTACCACGAAGCGCGCAGGTGAGCCCTCCTGGAGGGGGCTCGTGGGCACGGTGGGGCCGCGGCAAGCGTGGGGAACAGGAGAAGAACGCCAAGCAAGATCGCGCGGGCCGGCGGCAAGGAAGCGTCCCCGGAACCGGATGCGCGCCAGGGTTGTTCAGGCTTTTGGCCCCGCCTGCCTCCCTGCTCCGTCCGCCCCCGGGTGAACGAAAAGCGTACTTACATCGCGCCCCGTGGCGTTGCTTCCCGCCGGGAAACCTTTCCCTGCGCCCGTGCGGGAAGGGAGGCCCTTCGGAGTGTTTGAGAGACATGAGCACCAGCAACAGCATGCGCCCTAGGATGGCTCGCCGCGCGCTCATCGCGCTGTGCGTCGTCGCCCTCCTTGCCGCCGTTCCCGCCGCCACCGTCGCCTTCCCCGGCGACCCCACTGAAGCCCTGAACGGAGTGGGCAGCCTCGCGGAGGAAACAACGGACCCCCTCCTCGGGGAGGACGTCCACGCCGACTTCGCTTCCGCCTTCTTCCCCACCCAGAGCCGCGGCAACCGCGGCAGCGACGTCATGGCCATCCAGTACCTCCTCCGCCACCGCGGCTATTCCGTGAGCGTAGACGGCATCTTCGGCTCCGGTACGGAGAGCGCCGTCAAGAGCTTCCAGACGAACAACGGTCTCACCGCTGACGGCATCGTGGGCCCCAACACGTGGGGCAAGCTCGTGGTCACGGTCCAGGCTGGCTCCTCCGGCGACGCCGTGCGCGCCGTCCAGATGCAGCTCAACGAGAAGCACAACTACGGCCTCTCCGTGGACGGCGTCTTCGGCTCCGGTACGGACAGCGCCGTCAGGAACTTCCAGTCCCATGCGGGCCTCAGCGCTGACGGCATCGTGGGCCCCACCACCTGGAAGAACCTCATTTGGCACTACGAGGTCCCCGCCTTCGGTCTCGCTTCCCTCTGCGAGTACGGTGACACCGGCGACGCGTGGGGCACGGGCGCCACCATCGGCCAGCTCACCGCCGCCGCCCAGGCCTTCTACGGCCGCGGTTACGGTCCCGTCGCCGTGGGCGACATCAGCCTGCAGCACGGCGGGGACATCTCCGGCCACGCAAGCCACGAGGTGGGCCTCGACGTGGACACGCGCCCCATCCGCACGGACGGCGCCCAGTGCAGCTACGGCACGAGCGTGGGCCAGTCCTCCTATAGCAGCAGCCGCACCCAGGCCCTCTGCAACGACCTCCGCGCCTACGCCTCCGGCCACGTGAAGGTGATCTGGTTCAACGACCAGAACATCATCAACTCCGGCTGCAGCAAGTACCTGGACTACCACGCGGACCACCTGCACATCCGCTACTGCGAGCGGTCCCACCCCAACACCAGCTACCAGTGCTGAGCCTTCCCTCCGCCCCGCAAGACCCGCGGGGCGTTTCTTTCCCTTTCCTCCAGGTGCCCCTGATGAACCAGGTTCCTCCCGTGATCGCCGCGCTACTTGCCTTGGTCGCAACCCTGTCCCCTCTTGCCGTGGGCCATGTCGCGGACACCGACTCGCGCCTGCAGGGCGTTCATGCGGACACGGTGCTGAGCGTGGACATCCTCACGGAGTTCCCCGAAGCGGAGCAGGACCTTCCGCTGCATGTGGAGATCGTGAACTTCACGACGGCGCGGCACCCCGAGAACGCGACGCCGCCTCGCCTTTCCCTGCAGCCTTCAGGAGGCGGGGCGGCCTTCCTCCCCGGGATCGCGGAGGAGTCCCCCGGGCACTACCGCGGTTCCGTCCGCTTTCCGGTTGCAGGCGCGTGGAGCGTGACCGTCGAGCATGAGGCCACGGGGGCGCGGGCAACCATCCCCTTCATCGTCTATCCTGCCTCGCCTTACCGCTTCGAGTGGTCCCCCGCCGCTGACGTCCATTTCATTGCCCTCGAGCCCGCCCGCCTGGCCTTCCTCGTGGTGAACGACACCGGCGAGGCCCACCCCGCGCCGCCCGAGGGGGTGGTACGCATGGAGCGGTGGACCCACGACTGGAGCCACCGCTTCTCGGAGACGACCGTGTCCCTCACGCCCACGGGCGCTCCCGGGGAGATCGCCGTGGAGTACCGCTTCAACGAGCCCGGCCTCTACGCGCTCCACGTGGGAGTTCCCGCGCTCGGCCTTGCAGCCGGGGACCGCCCTCTCTTCCAGATCTACGTCTTCCCCCCGGAGGCGCCCACGCTCGATGTCGTTCTCCAATCGGAACCGGAGGCGAAGGCCCGAACGCCTGCCGCCGGGCTTCCGCATCTGGTCCTCGCCATGGCCCTCGCCCTGGTTCTGAGTCGGCGCCATCGGCGCGAGTGACTTCCGGGGCGGACACTTTCGATCAGTCGGAATAAATTGGGAGTTTTGCCGTGGAGGCGGAAGACTCAGAAAAGGGCGGCATTTGTCCAAATGTCAAAGGCCTGGGCCGCCATTCGGGACATGTCTCCCGTAACTCCTTAGGGCCCTCCCACCGCTTCGGGATTGGGGAGTGATCAACCTGACTCATCACAGCGAGCCGGTAGGCCGGCTCCAGGGGCCCAGGGCCCAAGGAATGGAAAGCGACGGACGCGTGCCCTCGCCGGAGCTCGCGGGGGCCTGGGGGGCCCTCTCCCCGACGCGGATGCAAATCCTACGGCTCGTCTCAAGCCGCCCCCGCGGCGTGTGCGAGCTGGCGCGCGGCATCGGCATCAACAAGAGCGCCGTGCACAAACACCTCCAACGCCTGGTGTCCCTCGGTCTCCTCACCCGCACCGAGACACGAAACTGGGTCTATTACCGCATCCATCCCTCGGTGGCGTCCCACCTCGTGAAACCGCCATCCCCCGTGGTTTCCTACCTGCCTCCCGAGAGGGCGGGCGCTGAGGACGGAAAGGATTGGCCGCGCGTGAACTGACGGCTCTCGCGTGAAAAGCAGATTGGGTCAGGCCGCCCCGGGCGACGCGCCCCGGGCTGGTGTCCAAACCCCCGCGCTCCAAGCAGGGGTGTCGTGGAACGGCTCGCGTTCAAGTCACCAGCGGTACCCGCCGCTCACGTGCATCGGCTTGTTGCTGATGGCCGCCATGATCGCGGTCACGGAGGCGAGGCCCTTGAGGTTCATCTTCTCGGTCATGGCGAACTCACTGTGACCGGGGTCCCGGCCGGGGGCATATAAAGGGTGTTGAACACCCCGCCCCAGGTCAGGCCTTCTTCGGGCCCTTCGCGGGCGCCTTCTTGGCTGGAGCCTTGGCTGGAGCCTTCGCGGGGGCCTTCTTCTTGGCGGGCGCCGGAGGCTCGTCCTCGTCGTCCTCCTCATCCTCATCGTCGTCGAGGTCGTCGTCCTCGTCCTCTTCGACGTCGCTGTCCTCGCCCTCGAAGTCCTCGTCCTCCTCGTCGAGCTCGTCCTCGTCCACCTCGGGGTCGAAGCGCTTCGCCGTGATGAGGTTCAGGAGCGTCCCATCGCGGAGGATATCGATCTTCTGGACCTGGATCTTCCCCCAGCCCATCTCCTTCATGGCGGCAAGGGTCTCCTCGTCGAAGGGATTCTTGTTCACGACCTTTCCGGCGTACCGGCTGCGCGTGAAGTCCAGCTCCACCACCATGAGCTTCCCGTACCACTCGAGAACGCGGTGCACCTCGAAGAGGACCTCCGCGGGGTCCCGCTTCTGGCGGTGGAAGGCGAAGGCCGTCATGGCGATGCGGATGCTCTCGTCCTTGAAGGGGAGGTCCGTGAGGTCGCACTGGATGGGGGTGACGCGGCCCGTTGCCGCCTCGAGGCGCACGTTCTCCTTCGCCACCTTCAGGCTCTTCGCGTTATCGTCCACGGTGACGACGTGGCACTTGGTGAAGGCGCGGCCCACGGAGGCGGCAAGCAGGCCGTCCCCGGAGATGGCATCGAGGACGCGGTCGCCCGGCCACAGGCCCGCCTTCCGCACAATCGTCTCGGCCACGCGGCGGCGCATGATTGGTCCCAAGTCGTACTGGCCCGGGAGCCCGTAGCGGCCGCGAAGCATCACCATACGGGCCCCCGAACGGGGATGCGCGTGAAAAAGCCTTCCCTGCGACCTAGCGGCCGCGCGTGGCTCCGCTTCGCTCCGCCGGAGCGCGCAGGGCCGCGCACACTTCGTGGCATCCCCCGCTCGGCCCCTCCCGGGGCCTCGGGGGGCTGCCACTCCGTGTGCCGGGGAGGCGCTTCGCCCTCCCCGTCCCCTCCCGACCAGGGGGCTCGCTCGCCCCCTGGACCCCTCGCGGCCAGCAT
>DATMKA010000006.1:0-12309 GCA_035553595.1 Thermoplasmatota archaeon
ACCCCAGCGTGGACGCGGACTACCAGATCAAGTATGAGCTCTTCGCCGGGGACACCATCGAACCCGGCGAGCAGCCCATCCGGCCCCCGCTCTACTTCAACTCGAGCGCCATCACCGTGGCCGCGGACATCTTCGGCCTCACCTCCGCCCTCCCCGGCAACGGCTTCGACCTTGCGAAGCTCGCGGGCAACTACACCGTCCGCGTCACCCTCGACAGCAACCAGACCTTCCGCGAGAAGACCGCGACCGGTGTTGACGGCGTCGGCGCCCTCCCGAACGTCCATGTCCTCCCCATCCACATCAAGGCCCCCGACCTCACGGGGAACTTCAGCGCAACCTTCCGCGGCGCGACCCCCGAGAACCGCGCCGAACCCGGTGAGACGGTGGACATCCGCTTCACCGTGAAGAACACGGGCAACGCGGCGGCCAACCGGGCAGGCGGCAAGCCCATCCACTGGAAGCTGCTTCTCGACCCCGACCACAACAGCGGCCGTCCCCCCCTCATCTCGGACACGATTCCCTCCCTCGCGCCTGGAGAGAGCAAGGACCTCTCCTACAGCCTCTTCGTGCGCGGAACCCCCGGCCTCTCGGAGCCCGAGCTCAAGCCCGGCCTCCACACCCTCCGCCTCGTGATTGACCAGTACGAGAACGACCCCATGGCCACGGCCGGGTACTACACCGAGCAGAACGAGTCCAACAACGTGGTGAACGCGAAGTTCTACGTCAAGGACACGCTGCCGCCCGTCATCAAGGGCAACTGGTACTTCACGAAGGAGGAGCGCACCGTTTCCCCCGTGAACGGCGTCTACACCTTCCAGCGCGGCAGCCAAGAAGAGAGCGAAGTGGACTACTACTGGAAGTTCAACGTCAACCTCACGGAGGAAGACGAGTCCTTCCGCGGCCCCGCCGACCGCCCCACGGGCTACTGCGAAACCTGCGTCTGGGTGGACTTCACCCGCGCCGGCGCGGCCCCCATCCGGGTCTACCTCAAGGCCGACAAGGACGGCCCCCAAGGCTCCTCCTCGGTCCAGTACGACCCCGAGATGTGGTACTGGGAGAACGTCTTCGGCCGCCAACTCCCCGTGGGCCTCTACAGCATGACGGTGGGCGCCAAGGACCCGAGCGGCAACGTCGCCGAGGTGCTGAAGCTCACGAACATCGTGCGCATCACGGGCCACGAGCCCAAGGTGACGCTCCTCGAGCCCGCCGTGGATCTCGGGAACTCCCGCAACATCACCATCGAGTACCCGCCGAACAACCCCTCCCGCAGCATCACCTTCCGCTTCAACGTGAGCGCCACGGGCCACGGCCTCAACCCCGACGCCATCAACGCGAGCGTCAAGGCCACCATGAAGGCGGCCACGGCGGCCCCCGACCCCCTGCCCCTCGTGAAGGACTACCGCTGCGTGGACAACCAAAGGAACATCCTGGATGGCTCATGCCTAGGCGGCCAGATCCAGCCCGGCACCGAAGGGTGGCTCACGGGCGGGTACAGCTTCACGATTCCCCGCACGCTCCAGCTCAACGTGACGGTCACGGACAAGGCCAACGACCCGCACTACTTCCTCTGGAACGTGACGTACCGCCACGAGTACCCCCGCTTCGGCAACCTCACGGTCGCGCCCCTCAAGGCCGCCGGCGAGGACGTGCCCTTCGAGGTGAACTTCACGAGCGCCTTCGGCGGTCAGCCCTGGCGCATCGACCGCGTCTGGGCCGAGATCACGAACGCCTCCGGCGGCGTCGTCTCCAACGTGAGCCTCAAGCGCGTGGGCGAGGCCTCGAGCACCCGCTGGGCGGGCTTCGCCACCACGGGCCTTCTCGAGGACGGCCGCTTCGGCAACATCGCCCAGGCCGGCACCTACCGCGTCCGCTTCATTGCCCAGGACCAGTGGGGCGCCGTGAACAAGAGCGGCCAGAAGCTCTTCCAGGTCACGGACACCGTGGCCCCCGTCATCTCCGACGACTCCGGCCCCCTCTCCTTCCCCGCCGAGGAGGGCGAGACGGTGGAGTTCGTGGCCACGGTGCGCGACAACTCCCGCACCGACGTGGAACTCATCATCCTCCGCAGCAGCGTGGAGTTCCACCGCACGAAGATGAGCTACATGGGCGAGCACCAGTTCAACGCGAGCGTCAAGTTCGACGTTCCCGGCGAGTACACCTACGTCTTCGAGGCCACCGACTCCGGCCTGAAGAAGGCCACGTCCACGGCCTCGGTGCTGCGCGTCGAGCCCAACACCTTCCCCCGCGTCACCCTCACGCCCGCGGTGGCGAAGCTCGGGTCCCCGCCCGTGCGCTACATGCAGTCCAACAGCCTCATCGAGATCACCATCATCGATGTGAACGGCGTGAACCTCTCGAGCCTGCGCGTTCTCGTGAACGGCCAGGACTCGGGCGCCTTCTTCATCGACCCCAAGGTGAGCCCCGACGGCAACCGCGTCACGCTCCGCGCGAGCTTCTCCCGCGGCAACGTGGGCTTCCCCGAGGGCGGCACCGTGGAGATCGTGGTCTTCAGCGCCGACAAGCAGGGCAAGCGCAACCCCGCGGGTGAGACCTTCAAGCTCTTCGTGGACGACACGCCCCCCGTGGTGGACCTCCGGACGCCCCTCGTGGGCGCCGACCCCGCCAACGGCCAGGGCCGCCCCCTCAACGTCACCCAGGCCACCACGTTCGTCTTCGACGCGAGCGACGCCACGGGTCCTGCGAACAGCTACGTTCGCGAGATCACGGTGCGCGTGCAGTCCCCCGGCGCCGCCGAACGCAAGTTCGTCTACCGCGCCGAGGAGGACTCCGGGTGGAAGGGCAGCACGAAGCCCCTCCGCCTCACCCCCGAAGACCTCGGCGGCGACTACTACGGCCCCGGCCTCTACTACATCAACGTGAGCGCCAAGGACCAGGCGGGCAACGAGGGTGCCCCCAAGAGCTTCCTCGTGCAGCTCTACACCCGCGGCCCCCGCGTGGACCTCCTCAGCAAGGCCGCTGATGCCGTTCAGGGCTACGTGAACGCGAGCGTCCTCGACGTTGGCGGCGTGGGCATCTCGACCGTCCGCGCCGTCGCCACGGCCACGGGCTACGCGCCCCGCACCACCGAGCTCCTCCGCGGCGAGGACCAGGTGTGGCGCGGCCGCCTCGAGCCCTTCCCCCGCGGCACCCGCGTGGACTTCCAGGTGATCGCCGAGAACCGCCTGGGCCTCACGGGCGCGAGCGAGCGCGCGAACTTCACGGCGGCCAACCACGCCCCCGATATCCGCACCTTCCTGGCGCCCACCGCGGGCGGCATCGCGAAGGGCAACCTCGTGCTCAACTGGACGATCTTCGACCTCGATTCCGACACCGTGCGCGTCGGCCTCGTGGGCAAGGCGGCGGACCCTGCGCTTCAGCCCTTCCAGGTGAAGCTCTCGGTGGGCAACGACCGCGCCACCGTGGACACCCGGGCCCTCGACGATGGCCTGTGGACCTTCACCCTCACCGCCGACGACCTCAACGGTGGCCTCACCACGAGCGAGGTGCGCGTGTGGGTGCAGAACCACGAGACGGCCGTCCTCACGCACAACGTGGCGAAGACCACGCTGAGCCCCGGCGAGAAGCTCGTCGTGAGCGCCACCGCCGTGCGCCAGAACGCGAGGCTCTTCCTCGAGTACCGCGCCGACGGCGCCACCGAGTGGCAGCGCTTCGCCATGGTGGCCACGAGCACCGCGGGCGTGTACCAGGCCGAGGTGGACGCCCCGTCCCCCGGAACCTATGACATGCGCATCGTCACCGAGTACGTGAACCAGGACGGCAAGGTGGACATGGAGCGCCGCACGCTCCCGAGCTTCACCGTGGAGTCCAGCTTCGCGGACGTGGTGGGCGAGAACGGCGCCCTCTGGGTTGCGATTGGCGTCCTCGGGATTGCCGCCGTCACCGTGGGCGGCTACGCCCTCAGCCGGAGGTGGAAGTGAGATGCCCTCCCGGGCGGACCTCGCAAGCAACCCCAAGGGCGGCGCCTTCAACCTCACGAAGGAGCGCAAGCGCCTCCTCATGATGGCCTTCATGGGTGTGGCAGGCTTCGCGCTCCTCCTCGCCCTCGGCGGCACCCTCCTCGCGGAGGACCCGACGCCGTGGCTCGTGACGGCCCTCGCGCTTCTCGCCCTCGCCCTCGCGGCCGAGCTCGTCCTCCTCGTGTGGGGCGACTCCCGCGAGTTCGACAGGAACGGCGAGTGGTACGACTGGGAGAAGGAGGCGAACCGGGCCGGCGCCCGCGACGTGCTCCTCCGCTGCACCGGCTGCAACAAGACCTTCCCCGTGAAGGACACGGGCGAGCGGCCCCTCCGGACGCAGTGCACCCACTGCGGCAAGAGCGGCGTGCTCAAGGCGACGGCGGCCCCCAAGCGCTGAACCGTTAAACATTGTCCCCAGCGGGTTTATGTGTCCGCTATCATTTGGGGGGCTATGCGCCCCTCGGCCCGTCGCCTCGCCAGCCTGCTCCTCGTCGCCCTCGTTGCGCTCTCGGGGTGCATCTCCCCCGGAGCCCCTGTCGAGGAGCCGGAGGCAGCCGCCTCGGCACCTCCCGCGGAGCGCCTCATGGACCGGATGCGGGCCGAAACCCTCCAGATGACGCTCCCGGGCAGCGCCCCCCTGGGCGCGATCCTCCTCGACATCGCGGAGACCGACTGGCGCCCCCTCGAAGGGTGGTCCGACGACTTCCGGTGGCTCCTGTTCGCGGTGGCCCACCAGAACGCCTCCGACGACGCCGCCGCCCACATGGCCCTATTCCGCGTCGAGGGCAGCAAGCTACGCCCCTGGGGGTCGAGCACGACCATCGGCAGCGAGGGCACGCAAGTGTCCGGGTGGGGAACCACCGACCCCGAGACGGGAACCTTCCTCCTGGTCTTCGCCACCGACGCGACCGTGGGCAACTACACGCCGCGCTTCCAGCTCGTGGACCACTTCAGTGACGGGCTGCACGGGAACGTCACCCCCATCGCGCCCCTCACGACGGGAGAGGGGACCGGCATCTCCCTGTACGTGGACTTCGACATGCTTCCCTTCTCCGTCCTCATCCCCGCCTTCGCGCACAACGTGGAGGTTGAGGACGACCGGTCTGTTGGCGGCGTTGGCCTCGAAGGGCTTGGCCGCCTCCGCCTGAGCGCCACCCACAACGTGGGAAGCGAGGGCGTGACGTCTGCCTTTGGCGCCTACAGCGCCGCGGCAGGCCTTGGCGAGTGGTCCGTCACCCGCTCCGTGGACGGCGAGGAGGAGACTCGCGCGGGCACCTACGTGGGGACCGGCTCCGCCTTCTGGTCGGGCTATGGCATCGCCGCCGCAACGGGCGGCTTCAACGCGACGAGCGAGGCCGCCCTGCAGGTGGAGGGCACACCCGGCAAGCGCGACTTCCTGTTCTTCACGCTCACGAGCCTCCCCCTCAACCTCACAGGCCTCGGGCTCAGGATGGAGGAGCGCTTCGACGGGTACAGCCTGCTGCCCCCGCTCCCCCTTGCCGGAGGCGGCGTGAGCATCGTGGAGGGGGCGGGCGCGGTCGTGCGCGACGGCGCCGTCCTCCTCTGCATGGACCCCTGCCCCGGCCTCGCCTGAGCCCGGTTACACCGGGCAGGGCCCGAAGGCGCGGGCGTACCGCTCGCGAACCTGCTGGAGCGTGGGCAGCCCGCGCTGGGGGCCCATGGCTTCCACGGCGAAGGCGGCGGTGACGGCGCCAAGGCGCGCGCACTCCACGAAGGGGAGCCCCCGCGACATCCCGAGCAGGAAGCCCACGCGGTGCGCATCCCCGGCGCCCGTGGGGTCCACTGCCTTCGCGGGGACGGCGGGCACGTGCATGTGGGCGTCGGGCGTGATCACCATCTGGCCGCGCATGCCGTGCGTGATGACGACGGCCTCGAGGCCCTCCTTCACGAGGCGCTCGGGCACGAGACCGATGTGCTCGCGCAGGTGCGCGGCCTCGAACTCGTTGAGGAACAAGACGTCCACCTCAGGAAGGCACGCTTCCACGCCCTTCAGGTCGCGGTGGAACACCTCCTGGCCGGGGTCGAAGGTGACGCGCTCCGCAAGGCGCATGCGCCGAGGGTAGTCGGTGCAGTCGCCCGTCGTGAAGTGGGCGAGCTCGGCGCTGAAGGCGGGCCCTTCCGTCAGGCTCGCCTCGGGCCCCGGATAGAAGTAGATTTGCTGGTGCCCCTCGGGGTCGCAGAACATGAAGGCGTGCGCCGTGGGACCGGGCGCGCGGACAAGACCCGCGAGATCCACCCGCGCCGCGAGAAAGGCCTGCTCGTAGGCGCCGCCCGCGAAGTCCTCCCCCACGACGGCGGACAGGCGGACGGGCAAACCTAGGCGCGCGAGGCCCATGGCGACGTTCCCGGCGGCGCCGCCCCAGTCTCGGGCGAGGTCGTCCACGCGGGCGGTGACGTTCATTCCGGGCAGGCGGCGGACGCGCCCCACCATGTCGAGGGCGACGGTCCCCGTGACGTCAATCATGGAACCTGGGACGGGGGCGGGAGCGGATAAAGCAAGCGCCCAGAGCCGATCGGGCCCGCGGGAGCGGTGCGCCGACCCGGAAGGGTGTTGCCGGGCCGTTGCTCCGCCTCGGGATCCCGGACGGAACGCGGGTTGGAGGCGAAGGGCCTAAACCGTGCACGGTTGCAGCAGGGACGCCTCAACGCGGAACCGTGCCACAGCAGGCCATTGACGCATGTACCAGACGCTTCTTAGGGTTTGGGAGGGGGACCTGACAACGTGGTGAACCTGCTTGTCGCGGAACCCCTTCGATGACATCGAACGCACCTTCGAAGAATGGTGGCGCGCGATGGTGACCTCGGACAACGCCGGGGCCGCGGCGTCCTGGGGAACCCGTACGCCCGACGTGGAAGTCATCGAAGAGGGTGAAGCAGTCGTCGTCTTGGCCGACCTGCCTGAAGCCCGTGAAGAAGACCTCCGCGTGGACGTGAGTCCCCTGCGCGTCGTGATCGCCGGAACCAACCGCGTGATGGCCGCCGTTCAGGCCAGCGAGGCCCCCCGCCGCCACGAGGGCGCCGAGGCCTTCCAGCACACGGTGCCGCTGCCGCGGGAAGTGCTCCCCGAGGGTGCCTCCGCCCAGTACAACAACGGCATCCTGGAGATCATTCTCCCCAAGCGCGACCCGGGCGCGACCGTCTGATACCAAACCGGCACGGCCGCAAACCCGGGCGGCCACCGCGAGGCAGGATACCTTTTTCTCCGGGCATCTCTTTCGGCGCCCCATGCGTCGGGGCGCCGTCTACGGGCTTCTCACGGCCATTCTCGTTGCCGGCGCGGCCGTCCGCCTGCTGCCGCTCACGCGATGGGCCCTGTGGGGTTCCGACTCGGGCGAGTACTACTTCCTCACGAACCAGCTGCTCGCCACGGGCGAGATCCGCTTCGCCTACGAAGGCTGGGGCCTCGCCTACCCCTACTTCCCCGGCATGTTTCTCGTGAACGGCGCCGTGAGCGCCATGACGGGCCTCGACACCCTCACGACGCTCCGGTTCGTCGTCCCCATCCTCGCGGGAGTCCTGCTCCCCCTCGGCCTCTTCCTCATCACGAGCCGCATCACGGGGGACGACCGGGTGGCGCTCGTGGCCGCGGGCATCCTTGCCCTCACGGGTGCGAGCGCCATCGTGACGAACCACCCGATGCCCGGCACCGTGGGCCACATCTTCCTCATCGCCGCCCTCGTGGCGCTCCTGTGGGCCTACGAGGACCGCCGCGCGCGGTGGCCCCTCGCGGTCGCGGGCGCCGCCCTCCTTCTCACGCACCACCTCACGATGTATTTCCTCGTGGGCACCGTGATGTGCATCGCGCTCGCTCGCGAGCTGCTGCAGGAGCGGACAAGCCGCGCCGAGACGCGCGTCGAGACCGGGCTCCTGCTCGGGCTCCTCACGGGCGTGGGCGTGTGGTGGCTCGTGGTGGCGGTGCCCTTCCGCGAGGAGATCGTGGGCGACCTCGCCGAGGGCGTGAACCCCTGGCTCATCGCCTCCCTCTGCTACGTCCTCGCGCTCGTGGTGCCCCTCACCGTGCTCGCGCGGCGCCGCCTCCTCCCCGGCGTCCGCTGGGAACCCACGCTCCCGCGGTGGGGCGTCCTCCTGGGGCTCGTGGCGGCGGGCCTCCTCATCCCCTGGTCCGTGGCGCTCGCGGTGGCGGCCTTCGGAGTCCCCGGAACCACCATCCACGTGGGGGGCGCGACGCTTCTCTACCTCATTCCGGTGTCGCTCTGGATGATGTTCACCGCCGTGGGCGTCGTCGCCGCCCGGGGCCACCCGCGGGGCACCTTCCTCATCGGTTGGCTTGCCGCCATCGTGGGGAGCGCCATCTTCTCCTCCGTGACGGGAAGCCGCGTCCTCTTCCCCTTCCGCCACGTGGAGTACCTCGTGGAGCCGCTTGCGGCCCTCTGCGCCATCGGCTTCTTCGCCGTGGCCGACCGGTGGCGCGACCGCGCCCCCCAGGGGGCCCCCCGCGCGCGCCGCGCCCTTGCGGCAGCCGTCGCGGCCACCCTCGTGCTTGCGGGAAGCGCCCTCGGCAGCAACCCGCCGCGCGAGACCATCGGCGGCTTCGAGGAGGGCATGAGCGCGGCCGAGATGGAGGCCGTGCAATGGGCGCGGGACGCCCTGCCCAAGGGGTCGCACTTCGCGGCGGACCACCGCATCTCGAGCGTGCTCTTCGGGTTCGCGGGCATGAACGCCACCTGGGACACGGCGGGCTTCGCGTACCAGGATCGCCCCTTCAACGCGACCGAGTACGAGCAGGGCGCCTTCCCGGAGGGCGTGGCCCGCATCGACTACGTCTTCGTGAGCCCCGAGATCGAGAAGGGCGTCACGCTCTACCAGTGGGAGCCCTCGACCCCCATGACGCCGGGCGCCATCGCGAAGTTCCGTTGCCCGCCCTTTGAGACCGTGTACGACCGGGACGGCGTGCGCATCTACCGCGTCGATTGGGAGGCCGTCCGGTCGGGCGCGCCCCTCGGCTGCCCCGCCTGATATCAGGGGCTTGGCGGGGCGCACGCTTCCTCTGGCCGCCCGCCCGGTGGGGTGGATCAGTTTCACGTTCGAAACGAACAGGATTTTATACTTGCCAACCTTCAGCCTCGTGAGGAACGATCATGTCCGAAGAGAGCTGGACCATGAACCGCATCCTGCAGTTCGTGAGCAACACGCTCCCCCTCGGGTCCACCTTCGACCCCCGTGTCCTCGCCCGCCGGGTGGGCAAGCAGCTCATCTACCCGCGCGGCATCGGGAGCGCCCTCAACAAGGCCGTCCGTGAAGGTTATCTCACCGTCGTTTCCGAGGGAACGAGCCGCCGCGCCTCCAAGTACCGCCTCACCGAGGAAGGCCGCCGCTTCACCGGCCCCGTCTGACCCGGTCGGTTTCCGCCCCCCTTACTAGTAATAGGGGCCTCCGTTTTTGGGCAACCCGGCATCCACAAGCCTTAAGACCGGATCCCGCCGGTAAGGCAAGCCGTTGGTTCCCATGCCCGCTTCTCCCCTCAAGGCGATCCTGCTCGCCGCGACCCTTGCCACCGTGGCCTTTGCCGGGTGCCTTCAGACGGCCGAGGAGACCCCCACCTCCACGTCCGACCCCGGCGCCGCCGCCGGCCCCCTGAAGACCATCCTCCCCGAGGATCTCCTCAAGGGCACGAAGGCCTACGACTTCCTCTACGAGTTCGCCATGGGCTTCCCCCTCCGCTCCTCGGACTTCCCCAACGAGATCGAGGCCTCCCGCAGCTACCTCATGGAGACCCTCACGAGCTACAACCTCTCCGTGGAGCGCCACGACTACAGCGCCACGGGCAGCAACATCATCGGGTACCACAACGGCACCACCCAGGCGAACGAGTGGATCGTCATCACGGCCCACTACGACTCCGCCTCCAACTCGGGCAACGCGCCCCTCCACACCATCTACGGTGCCTGGGACGACGGCGCCGGCAGCGCCGCCCTCCTCGAGCTTGCGCGCTCCATGAGCCAGCGCGACTTCAACCGCACCATCGTCTTCCTGTTCACGGACGAGGAGGAGCAGGGCCTCCTCGGCTCCCAGGCCTTCGTGAAGGACTACGCGACCCGCGAGGACATCACGATCGTCGCGAACCTCAACATGGACCCCCCGGCCCTCAACTACCCCTGCCGCGACCCTGACGGCACCTACCTCCCCGTCACCGTCCTCTACGACGACTCCGCGCCCCAGCAGCTCCGCATCCTCCAGGTGATGCTCGACGCCTCCAACGCGACCGGCATCCCCGAAGAGGTCCGCGACTACCACACGGGCGGCGTCCCCATCGCCGAAGTGGCCGGCACCGGCCTCAGCGGCACCTCCGACCACGCGAGCTTCCAGGAAGCCGGCATCCCCGCCGTCTTCGTGGGCGGCGCCGTGGGCAAGAAGGTCGCCATCGTGAGCGCCCTCAGCTACGGTCTCCACACCGCGGCCGACACGGCCCAGCAGATGGAGGCCCGCTGCGGCGGCGCCAACCTCCTCAAGGAGGGCTTCCAGGTGATCCTGAACCTCGTGTACGACGCCACGGCCCGCCTCGACGGCATCCCCCTCGTGGAGCTCCAGGCCCCCGTCGTCGAAGCCGAGGCCGCGGCCGGCACGAACAGCACGCGCGCCCACGGCGACGTGATGCTTGTCGGCGCGAGCCTCAAGCCCGCCCCCGGCACCGACATGGAGGCCTACGAGCGCATCATGAAGCTGCGCGAGGCCGGTCTCCTCAACCTCGACCTCAGCATCCTCGGCTGAGCCCCTGGCGGGCGCGAGCCCGCCCCCCTTTTCTCGCTTTTTCCATCCAATCACGCTCACGCTAACGCTAACGCTCACGCTAACGCTCACGCTAACGACGGACGTTCAACGTTTCACGGGAGCGGGAGCGTGAACGGGAGCGTGAACGGGAGCGTGAACGGTCGGGTGCCCGGCCGCATCCGGCCCCCGCATAAACCCCCAGGCCGGGCGCCAGGAGCACCAGCGATACCGCTATAGGCCGGAAGCGGGTGCCTCCGGGTGATGCAGCGGCGCCTCTCGCTCCTCCTCGTGCTCGCAAGCCTTGTGCTCGCGGGCTGCTTCGGCTCCAACGACAACGCGCCTCCCCCGCCCGCGGGGGGCGCCCCGGAGCCCGACGAGCCCTCCGGCTTCCCCGCCGCCGTGAAGCTCACTGCGACGGGCGGCGGCTTCGAGCCGAGCATCGAGGTGGACGACCTCGGCACCATCTACGTGACGGCCGCCCAGGGCGTCGTCGTGGGCGATGCGCGCGCAAGCCGCCTGTGGGTGAGCCAGGACAACGGCACCACGTTCACGGAGATCCCGCCCATCGCGCCCACGGGGTCGGGCACCTCGAACGCGCCCGTGGGCGCGGAGGGCGACCTTGCCGTGGGCGAGGACGGCGCCGTCTACTACGTGGACCTCACGCACCTCGCGGGCGTGACGGTGGCCCGCAGCCTCGACCGGGGCACTACCTGGGAGCTCAGGAGCACGAACGCCTTCGCCGTGGGTGGAGGCGACCGCGAGTGGGTGGCGGCCGGCAAGAAGGACGTCGTGGCCGTCACCTGGAACCAGGTGCCCACCGGCATGTGGGTGGCCGTCTCCACGGACGGGGGCCGCACCTTCCCCACCCAGACGCTCGTGCCGCAGTTCGCGAACACGCCCCTCCCGAACGACGAGTTCACGAACGCGGGCCCCATCGAGATTGGCCCCGAGGGCAACATCTACGTGGCGAGGAACCCGAGCAGCGGGCCCGTCATCCTCGTGAGCACGGACCAGGGGAAGACTTTCCAGCAGTACCCCGTGAGCGCCTCGGGCAAGAAGAACGGCTACATCTTCCCCGTCCTCAGCACGGACCGCGACGGCAACGTGTACGTCGCGTGGGGCGAAGAGGTGGCGGGCAACGTCGAGATCCTGTACGCCTGGAGCGCGGACCAGGGCAAGACGTGGAGCATCCCCATGCCCGTGACGTCCCACGCGGGGTCCTCGGCCTACCCGTGGATTGACGCGCGGGCTCCCGGCCATGTCGCCGTGGGCTTCTACGGCGCGCCCGGCGTGCTCGGCATCCCTGACGACACGACCGCCGACTGGTATCCCTACATCGTGGACGTGTGGGGCGCGAACACCGCCACTCCCGCGATGACGCAGCACCGCATGACGGAGACGCCCGTCACCACCGGCACGCTCTGCACGGGCGGCCTCGGGTGCGGCGAGGGGCGCGACCTCGGCGACTACCTGCAGGTGG
Organism: Thermoplasmatota archaeon; assembly: GCA_035553595.1. Taxonomy (GTDB): domain Archaea; phylum Thermoplasmatota; class SW-10-69-26; order JACQPN01; family JAJPHT01; genus DATMKA01. Next base: position 12,208 of record DATMKA010000006.1, read on the forward strand.
CCATCGGGCCCGACGAGAAGCCGCACCTCTCCTGGACCGACGTGGACCGCCAGGTGTACTGGGCGCGCCCCTCGCCGCACCCGAGGCCGCCCGTGCAGAGCG
>DATMKA010000007.1:0-2740 GCA_035553595.1 Thermoplasmatota archaeon
AAGTGAGGGGTGTCCGGATCTCGTGCGCAACCCCCGAGACGAGGGACCCGAGCGCAGCCAGCTTCTCGGTGTGCGCGAGGGACTGGCGGAGCGTCTCCGTCTCCCGCTCCGCCCGCTTCATGGCGGTCACGTCGCGCGCGATTCCGAGCAGGCCCGTCACCTGACCGTTCGAGTCTCGGAGGGGCGATTTCACGGTGATGAAGTTCCGCATCTCCCCATTGATGGGCAGCAGCTCCTCCACGATGTTGGGGCGCCCGGTAGAGAAGACGCTCCGGTCCTCGGCCTCGTGGACGGCGCTCACGGGCGGCGGGAAGAAGTCGTCGGGACGTTTGCCCAGAATCTCGGCTCTCGGCAGGCCCACGAGGCGCTCAGCGGCGCCGTTCACGAGCGCGAAGCGACGATCCACGCCGAGCACGAACACGATGTCGGAGGTGCTCTCGATGATGGAGGTGAGCAGCGCGTTCGCCTCACGGAGGGATCGCTCGGCGCGGATCCGGTCCGTGACGTCCCGCGCAATCCCCACGAGCCCGGCCACGGCCCCGTCGGCCCCCCGGAGGGGCGCCTTCATCGTGAAGAGGAAGCGTTCCTCGCCATCGGCGCGCGGCAGCGCCTCCTCGATGTAGGTGGGGTGCGGCCTCGCAAGCGCTTGCAGGTCGTCGTGCCGGAGGCGCTCGGCAATCTCCTTCGGGAAGAGCTCCGCGTCCGAGCGCCCCACGGCCTCGCTCGCATCGCGCCCCACGTAGGCCGCCGCAGCGGCGTTCATCACCACGTAACGGCCCTCGTGGTCCTTCACGAAGATGGGGTCGGGAACCCCCTCGATGATGGAGCTGATGAGGCGGTGGCTTTCCTCGAGACGCGTCTCGCTCGCCTGGAGCGCCTCGAGGGTTTCCACGCGCCGCGTGATGTCGCGGCTCACCGACATGGCGCCCACCGGCTTTCCCGTGGAGGGGTCCACAAGCTGCTTCCACCGCGCCTCAAGCCAAACGACCCCGCCGTCCTTCCGGAGGGCCCGGTGGACGAGGGAGAAGGCGCCCGTCTCATCGGGCAGGGGTGGGGCTGCGCGGAGCGCTGCGAGGTCCGAGGGCGGAAGCAGCGCCCGGGGATGGGTCCCCACGAGCTCCCCGGGATAGAAACCGAGCACGGACGTCACCGCGGGGGAGACGTACGCGAAGGTGCCGTCCGGACCATAGCGCGCGATGATGTCGGTGGACTCATCGAGGAGGAACTGGTCATGGGCCTGGCGGTCCCGGAGGCTCTTGAGGGCCCGCTCCGCCTGCCGGCGCGAGGCCTGTTCCTGCTCGATGAGGGAAGCCCGATCCAAGGCTTGGGCGCACAGGTGCGCCACCGTCATCAGGAAAGCGCGCTCGCTCGGCGAGAACACGCGCTCCGACGGGAAGCTCAGGTGGAGCGCGCCCAAGACCCGCCCCCGGCTGAGAAGCGGCGCCGTCGCGAAGGCGTGGGACGTCGCCTTCCGGGCCGTCACGAGGGAAGGATAGCGCGCATCCCACTCCTGCGGGGACGGGATGAACACGGGCTCCTGGGCCCGGATGGCGTCCGGGGCTGGCCCGGGGCTTGTGAGGGGGAACTCGCGGTATCCCGGCTCGATGGCCGTGGGGTAACCGAAGGCGTGGAGCAGCTGCAGCCGCGCGCCGTCGCTCGTGAGGACGTACAAGGAAGCCGAGCCTGCGCCGAGGGCTTCCGCGCTGCAGGTGGTGGCCCGCTCCGCCACCTCGGGGGGAGTGGCGGCGGCCGCAAGGGCCCTTGTGAGGCTCTCAAGCCGCGCGAAAGCCAAGGCTGACTCAGGAGACAGCACAAGGGGGGCTTCCGGGAGGCCGGGGTGGAGGAGAACCACGGGGTCGGTAGACGATCCGGATGGAAGCTAATAAACAGGATGGACTACCCCCACCGAAGCCCTATAAGCTCGGCCCCCCTTCGGGGCGCCCATGAAGGCGCCGGGCATCCGGGTACCACGGGAGGAGGGCGAAACCGTGCGCCGAGCCCTCCAAGAGGCCGGGCTTCTACGGAAGGACCTGCAGGTCCGCCGCGAAGGCGACCACCTCGTCCTCCCCCTCACGGAAGCCGTCCCCGAATACCGCGGCTTCCCAGGCGTGGAAGAGGACTTCGAGCCCCAACGGCACCAGCGCGAAACCTACCAGGAAATCGCGGACGTCCCCGCAGACCTCAAACCGCTTCTCCCCTCCAGCTTCGACGTGATTGGACACGTCCTCCTCCTGAAGCTTCCCGACGCCCTCGCGGGATACGAACGCGCCATCGCCGAGGCGCTCATGCGCACCAACAAGTCCGTCCGCACCGTCGCCGTCGACCGCGGCGTGGGCGGCGAGCTGCGGGTCCGCCGCCTCGAAGTGGTGGCCGGCGAGCCCGAAACCGAGACCATCCACACCGAGCACGGCATGCGCCTCCTCGTGGACCCCGGCGCCGTCTACTTCAGCCCCCGCCTCTCCACCGAGCGCCAACGCGTGGCCGCCCAAGTGAAGCCCGGCGAAGTCGTCGTGGACCTCTTCGCGGGCGCTGGCCCCTTCGCCATCCTCCTCGCGCGCATGGCCGAACCCGCCAAGGTGCACGCCATCGACCTCAACCCCGAAGCCTACGTGTACCTCGAGGAGAACATCCGCCGCAACCGCCTCGAAGGCCGCGTCGAAGGCCACCTCGCCGACGCCCGCGAATGGGCCCGCACCCACCCCGGCATCGCCGACCGCGTCATCATGAACCTCCCCCACAC
>DATMKA010000008.1:0-13957 GCA_035553595.1 Thermoplasmatota archaeon
CGCACCCCCTCCCGCCGACCTCCCCCGGGACGGCGGCATGGGGTAAGCGGCGGCCTTCATGGGCCCCGGCGCGCATCCCGGGGCCCATGGACCTGCGAGCAATCCAGGCGCGCATCGAAGAGAAGTACGGGCCCGGCGACCAGGAGATGGGCGTCCCCTTCCTCTGCATGGTCCTCATGGAGGAAGTGGGCGAACTCTCCGAGGCCGCCCGCAAAGGGGACCGCGAGAACATCGGGAAGGAAGCCGTGGACGTCCTCTTCATGGCCCTCGCCATCGCGAACCGCGCGGGCATCGACGCGGAGGCGCAACTCCGCGCCAAGTTCCTCGACCGCGACCTGAAAGAGGTGGCGAAGACGTGGGATGACGTGAGCTGGAAGCGGGAGTAGGGCTGGGGAGCCTGCTCCTGCGATTGGCCAGCGACGCGCCCGGGATCACAAAGGGGCGAAGGATACCTCAAAGGCCACAAAGGGAGGCTTGTCCGCGCTCGGGGTGTGGGCAGCGTAGCGCTGCGGAGCGGCGGAGCGACGGAGGACGGCGGAGGTGCCTCTGGCACCCTGCACAAATGGTGGTCCAGGGTCTCTGGTCCGGCGCTCAGATAGGATCACAAAGGAGCGAAGGATACCTCAAAGGACGCAAAGGGAGATCTGCGCGCGCTTCGAGGGAGTGGGCAGCGTGGAGCACCGATGACGCGACGAGACTCAGGAATCAGCCCAAGCAGAACGGGCTCTCCGCCGATCTCCGCAACCCCGCCGCTCCGCAGCGCTACGCTGCCCGGGCCCCCAGCACGAGCAAGCGTCCTCGGTGCTCTTCGGGGTGTCCTTCGTCCCTTGGTGGTCCTCTTCGAGCGAAGCCGCCCCACAGGGCAACCCAACCCTCAGAACGACTCAAAGTACGAGTGCAGGATCTTCTGCTCCGCCTTCCGCAGGTGCTCGAGGTAGGTGCTCTTCGCGAGCCCCATCTTCTTCGCAAGCTCCGTGGGCGTGATCTGGCGGGGGAAGGCGTAGTACCCGTGGGCGAAGGCCGTGTCGAGGGCCGTGCGCTGCATGGGCGTGAGGTGGAGCGTGTCGAACTCCTCCTTCACGAGGGAGAGCACCTCCACGTCGCCGGCCTCGTTGAGGCTCCGCACGAGATCCTGCGCGGTTTCGCGCCGCACCATGCCGAGGGTCCAGACTTCGCGGTCGCCCACGAGGAGGGTGGGCTTGAGGACGAAGACCCCCATGCGGCTGATGGCGTTGATGATGCTCTTCTCGTGGCTGGACTTCACGAGCGCAAACAGGGAGTCGTCGCCCTGGTCGAGCACTTCCACGCCGCGGATGCGCGGGTGACCCTTCAGGAAATCGAGCACGGCGGAGAAGTCGCGGGGACCGTGGGTGGGGCCGCGGACGTAGAGGATGTCCATGGCTTCGGAGCCCGTGGGCACGGTGTTCCTCAGGAAGAACCGGAGGTCCGGGAACCGTGCCCCGATCTCGCTTGCCCAGCAGTCCCGGTGCAGGATTCGAAGGGTGAGCTTATACACTGGCGCGTTCAAGGCCGGAAGCCCTTCATATCCGTTGTTGTAGTCGGACCTCACCTTGGAGGCCGCACGGGACACCTGCAATTGCACTGAAAAGAACACCGAAAAGAGCAGTGCTAGAGATAGCTGCAGGGCTGCCTGACCCGTTCGGTGCCCCGAGGAGTCCCGGGGCTCAGAAGTGGCCGCACGCTTCCGCAGTCCAGCCGCGGGAGGGGTCGCGGTGGTACTTGCCGCGCAGCTTGCCCGACGCGGTGGCGCGCACGCCTTCGAGGAAACGGTCCACGTCCCCCTCGTTGTTGTAGAGGCCGAGAGAGGCGCGGACCGCCCCCGGGATGCCCTCGCTGCCCTTGCCGCCGGCAAGGAGGCGCTCACGGACGGCGGCCGTGTCCTTGACGTCGAGGAGCTGCACGAGGTAGGGGTGGGCGCAGAAGCACCCGCTGCGGGTGGCCACGCCGTACTCGTGGTTGAGCACCATGGCAGCGAGGCCGTGATCGACGCCCTCGATGAGGAAGGAGACGACGCCGATGCGGTCCTGGGGGCGCTCGGGGCCGAGGATGCGGACGCCCGGAATGCTCGTGAGGCCCGCCATCATGCGGGCGAGGAGCTGCTGCTCGTGGCGCTGCACCTCCTCCATGCCGATGCGGGAGAGGAGCTCTGCCGCGGTGGCGAAGGCGACGGCGCCCGCCGCGTTCGGGGTGCCCGACTCGTGGCGGTGGACGCCGCGGGTCCACCCCACCTCGTCGGGGCCCACGTAGCTCACGGTGCCGCCGCCGGGTTCGCGGGGGGCGGCCTTCTCGATGAGGTCGTGGGGCGCGTACAGGATGGAGGAGCCGAAGGGCGCGTAGGCCTTGTGGCCCGCCGCGGCGACGAAGTCCAGGTGTTCGGGGTGGCCGGGCGCCTTCACGTCGATGGGGGCGTGGGCGAAGCGCTGGGCGCAGTCCACGAGGATGCGGGCGCCGTGCTCGTGGGCCAGGCGGGCGAGGTCGTAGATGGGGGGCGTGACGCCCGTGACGTTGCTGGCACCGGTGACGGCGAGGAGCTTCACGGGGGCGGAGCGGAGCTTGCGCTCCACGTCGGCAAGGTCGAGGCTCCCGTCGCGGAGGCACCGGGCGCGGAGCACGTTGTTGGCGGCGCGGTGGGGGAGGTCGTTGCTGTGGTGCTCGAGGGCCGTGACGAGGACGAGGCCAGGCTCGTCGCGCACGAGGTGGCTTGCAAGGTTCAGGGCGCCCGTGGTGTTGCCGCTGAAGATGATCTCGCCGCCCCGCGCGTGGGGGTCGCCGAGGAAGGCCCGGAGGCGGGCGCGCGCGCCCTCGTAGCGCGCGCTCGCCTCGTCGCTCAGGTAGTGGTGGGCGCGGTGGACGTTCGCGTAGCCCGTGGACATGAAGTCCATGACCGCGTCGAGGACGGACTGGTGGGGCTGGGTGCTCGCCGCGTGGTCGAGGTAGACGAGGCCGTGGCGCTCGCCCGTCACGGGGCTCGTGAAGACCCGGGACGTCACGGGGAATTCGCGGCGGAGGGCAGACCAGTCCATGCGGACGGGTACGAACTTTGGAAGCAAGCCAATTCGCCCGACCCCGGACGGGTCGCCCCTGGTCGGGGGAACCTTAAACGGCGCTGAACGTGCCGCGGTAGGCCCGGATGTCGAGCTCCGCCCACCCCTCGGGCGCGGGCTCCCCGCGGTCGTTGGGGACCGTGAGCGCCCACAGGAACCGGCCGCCGGAAACCGCCATGCCGTCGTAGTCGCCGTACTCGGGCACCCCGTCGCGGTTCGTGTCCGCGGCGTAGAGGGGCCCCAGGGCGGTGGACTCGCCGGCCTCGAAGGTGTCCGGGTCGAGCAGCACCATGGAGGGGACGGCGCCGAAGGGGAGGAGGTGGAGGTAGGCCACGGCCACCTCGCCCGTGGGCGTGACGCCGATCCAGGCGTGGCCCGTGCTGTTGCCGAGGAGGCGCGCCTCAGCCCAAGTGGCGCCATCGTCATGGCTTGCGGCGATGCACACGTCCACGGGGATCCCTTCCGGGGTTTCGATCATGATGGCGGCGAAGAGGCGGCCGCGCTCGAAGTCGGCCGCCGAGACGGCATAGCCCGCCGTGGTGCCCTCCGGGAGGGCGCCGCAATCGGCGAGGGGCACCTCGGAGCGTTCCCAGGGGCCGCCGGGGGCGCCGCGGTAGTGGCCGAGACAGAGGCGCGCGCTGCCCTCCATGAGGCTCCCCGTGGAGCAGTCGGCGCCCGAGATGTGGAACTTCCCGTCGGAAGCCCACGTGGCGTGGAGCATGTAGTTGTGGACGGGGTCCGTGGGGATGCCGTGGCGCACCACTTCCGGTAAGTTCCACGTGCGTCCGCCGTCGCTGCTGAACACGGCCATGAGGTCGGCGCGCTGCACGCCCGTGTAGAAGGCGGTCCAGGCGATGCCGATGCGGCCCGTAACGGGATCGTAGGCGGCCCACTCGCGGTCGTGGAAGACGACGGCGACTCCCCCGGCGCCCACCCACGCGATGGAGGGCTCGCTCCAGGTCTTCCCGTCGTCCTCCGTCGTCGCGTGGAGGATGCCTTCCACGCCGGTGAGGCCGGGGCCGCCGCAGGAGACGGCGAGGGTCACGATGTGGAGGACGCCCTCGTTGTCGAAGAACACGATGGGGTCACCCATCATGCACCAGAGGTTCCACTTGCTCGCCGGGTCGGGCGCGGCAAGCAGCTCGGGCACGACCTCGCGCGTCCAGTTCTCGCCGCCGTCATGGGAGACTGCGAGGGCCTGGCGGAGGATGCCGGGCGTGAGGGGGTCGGTGAGGATGGCGCCCGTGAGGTACCCCTTCGGGCGCTCATTGTACAGGATGGCCATGTGGTCCGGGTCGCGCGGGTTGATGGCGGCATCCGCCTCGCGGTCACGCCACGGGTTCCCCGCCACGAGGGAGGGCGCGTCCGGGACGACGCCCGTGCCCGCGAGCCCTTGCGCGAGGCCCTCCAAGGCCGGGTCCTCGACCGCGGCCGAGAGACAACCCGCGAAGGCGGGGACGAGGAGCGTCAGGAGGACGAGGAAGCGGCGCATGGGCTCAACCCGAAGGACCGAGCCCGAGCGCGGGCATGAACCTTGTTGTCCCCCTTTCCCCGGGGGTTACCCGCTGGGGCCACCCCAGGTGTGGAAGTAGCCGCGGTGGACCCACAGGTCGGCCTTCCCCTTCTCGGTCCCGAAGGTGCCCTCGGGGGGCTGCGCGCCCATCACGGCCCACACGAAGCGCCCGCCCTCGTAGGCATACCGCAGCCCCAGGGGGTGGTGGCCCTCGGCGCCGCCCCCGTAGGTGAGGAAGGAGTCCGCCAGGACGCGTTGCTCCCGCGGCTGGAGGCGCTTTCCGTCAATCAGCGTGAGACGGGGGAGCGCCTCCTGGTACTCGGTGCCATTGGCGGCCCCAACCCCATTCGCGCGGGCAAGCTCCCGGGACGAGAGGGCCTCCAGGTGGAGGAGCGCGAGTTCCCCCGACGGCGCGAAGAAGAGCGCGGCCCGCGGCTGGATACCGTTGAGGAGACGCAGTCCGGACCACGTGGCAGCCCCATCCGTGCTCGAAAGCAGGCAGAGGGCGTGGGCCCCCTTCGACGTTTCAGCGATGACCACCGCGAGAGCTGCCTCAGGGCCGTCCGGCCGAAGGGTCAAAACCGCCTGGTGGGCCCGATGCCATTGCGGCTCGTCACCGAGACACGCCGTGACGTCAATGGCGTTCTTGGTCCACTCGCCGTCGGGTCCGCGCCGGAAATGCGCAACGCACGAGCCCGGGCCGGCGGCCTTCGCCTCGGAGGAGCCGGCCTCGCGCGCGAACGCGTCACGGACGCACCCTCCCGCGAGGACGTGATAGGTGCCGTCGGCGCCCCAGACCCCCTGGGGATAGAAGCGCCGATCCCTCGTGAGGGAGTCCCCTCCGGCGAGGCGCGTGGGCTCGGACCATTGGCCCACCGTCGCGTCGCGGAAGGAGACGGTCACGAAGGTCTGTCTCCACCCGTGGTCCCGTTCCGACCAGGCGGCGGCGAGCTCCCCCGTCGCAGGGTTGAGGGAGAGGGATGGCGCGTCCACGACGTCCACCCAGAAGGGCGCCCACGAGATGCGGACCGGGTCGGACCAGGTCTCACCAAAATCGCTCGAACGGAGATGGAGGACCACGTACCCCGCCGGGTCTGCCTCGTACCCGCACGGGATTGCCCGAACAAGGAGGTGGAGGCCGCCCCCTTTGTCGAAGGCCGCTGCAGGGGTGCTCGTATCACAGTAGCGGGGCCCGAAGGCTGCGGGTTCCTCAGGGTACACCTGAGGGAAGCGAACGCTGCGCCATGAAGCGCCGCCGTCCTCCGACAGCGTGATCACGAGGCGTGACCCAAGGGTCGGTACGCCCTGAACGATCCAATCCCGCCAGGGCCGCTCTTCCTCCTCGATGTAGGCAATGGCAACGCGGAAGGGATCGGTAGGGTCGAGGGCGACCGCGGGATCGACCTCGCTGAGGGGCTTCGTGGCAAGCGGGATGGAGGGCTCGGGAACCACCCCCATCCCCATGGCGGGGGGCGGCGGCACGGCTGGTTCTGGCCGCGGCTGGGCCTCCCACGCGTGGAAGGCGTGCAGTCCGAAGCTCGCAAGCAGGACGAGGACGCAAGCCAAGGCGACTGGAAGCAGCCTCACGAAGGGGGAAGCTGCCTCCAGGCCAAATAGCCTTTTCCGGGGCTCAAGGCGTGATGCCGATGACGACCTCGGCCCCTTCGATGTCCCAGGGCTTCACGTGCTTGCCCTTAGGCGCGTCCACGAACGCGAGCTCGCGGGAGCGCGTCTCCTCGGCGATGGTCTTTTGCCAGCCGGTGAGGTTGGGGAAGTCCGCGGGGAGCTTCACCTCGGTGCGGACGGGGGCGTCCACCTTGAGGCTCATCTCCTTGCGCATCTCCTGGATGCGGCGGATGACCTCGCGGCTGTACCCCTCGGCCTTCAGCTCCTCGGTGACCTCGGTCTCGAGGTAGACGGAGCCGCCGGGGAAGTCCGCGCCCGTGGTGCCCGCGGGAAGCTTCGTCTCGAAGCCGAGCACGTCCGCGGTGAGGGTGACGGGGGTTCCGCCGAACTCTCGCTCGGCGCCCTGGCCCGTCTTCTGGGCGCGGCGGAGGTCCCGCAGGGTCGCCTGGTCCGCCGTCTTCAGCCAGTTGAGAAGCTGGGGACCGGCGGCGCGGAGGGTTTTGCCGATGTAGGCCTTGTTGGGCACGGCCACGAGCTCGAGCTGCTCCCATTCGCCGGTGACGAACTCAACGCTCTTCGCGTTCGTCTGCTCGAGCACGATGTCGCGGAAGCGGGTGACGGCGTCGCGCACCTCGCGGGACTCCGTGGCGAGCACGATCTTGCCCACGGGCCAGCGGAGCTTCATGTTGGCCTTCTGCCGCGCGTTCGCGGTGGCCTCCACGAGGTCGCGGACGGCGCCCATCTCGCGCTCGAGCCCCGCGTCCACGAGACGCTCCTCGGGCACGGGCCAGTCCTCCATGTGGACCGTGGCCTTCTCGCCGCCGAGGTCGCGGTAGAGCACGTCCGGGAGGTGGGGCGCGATGGGCGCCATGAGCTTCGCCACCGTCATGAGCGCGTCATGGAGAGTGCGGTAGCAGGCGAGCTTGTCGGGGTCCTCGGGGTTGTCCGTCCAGGTGCGGTCGCGGGTGAGGCGCACGTACCACCGGGAGAGATCGTCGAGGATGAAGCGCTCGAGGGCGCGGGCCCCCTCGTGCAGGTGGTAGCGGTCGAAGGCGCCCGTGACCTCCTTCACGAGGCTCTGGGTGCGGCTGCGGAGCCAGCGGTCCTCCACGCGGAAGTGCTTCTCAAGGCTTGCCGCGGTGTGCTTCGCGGGGTCGAACTTGTCGAGCGCCATGTAGGTGGTGGCGAAGACGTGCACGTTCCAGAGGATGTTCAGCATCCGCTGGGTGTTCTTCACGCCGTCCCACCCGAAGAGGAGGTCGCGCCAGGGCTCGAAACCGAGGACGTGGAAGCGGAAGCTGTCGGCGCCGTGCTTCACGATGACCTCGTGGGGCGTGATGACGTTGCCGAGGCTCTTGCTCATCTTCTCGCCCTGGGCATCCATCACGAAGCCGTGCATGAGCACCGACTCGTACGGAACGACGCCGTGGCTCGCGGTGGAGGCCGCGAGCTGGGAGTAGAACCAGCCGCGGGTCTGGTCGAGACCCTCCACGATGAAGTCGCAGGGGAACCACTTCTGGAACTCGCTCGTCTTGCGGGGGTACTCGAGCTCGGCCCAGGCGGCGACGGCGGAGTCGAACCAGACGTCGAGGACGTCCTGCTCGCGATGCATGGTGCCGCCGCAGGCGCAGGGAAGCGTGACGCCGTCAATCCAGGGGCGGTGGAGGTCCATGCCGGGCGTGTACCCCTTCGCGTTCTTCGCGAGGAGGTCGTCGCCGCTCTTCGCCACCGTCTGGGCCTGGCAGCTCTTGCAGCTCCACACCGGGAGGGGAATCCCCCAGTAGCGCTGGCGGCTGATGCACCAGTCGCGCGCGTTCCGCACCCAGTCCATCTGGCGCGCGCTGCCGGCCCACTCGGGGGTCCAGCGGACGCGGGCGGTCTCGCTCATCATCTTCTCCTTGATGGGGTCGATGGCGATGAACCACTGGCGCGTGGAGCGGAAGATGATGGGCTGCTTGCAGCGCCAGCAGTGGCCGTAGCTGTGGCTCTCCATGCGGCTGTCGAGGAGGAGCCCCTTGCGGGTAAGGTCCTCGATGACGGCATAGTCGGCTTCGCTGAAGCGCTTCTCCTTCTCCGACTTGGGCTCCGCGGGAGCCGCTTTCACGGCAAGCCCCTTGAAGGGACCCACGGCCTCGGTGTACCGCCCGTTCTCGCCAACGGGACAGAAGACGGGGATGCCGTACTTCTTGCCCACCTCGAAGTCCTCCACGCCATGGCCCGTGGCGGTGTGCACGAGACCCGAGCGGTCGGAGGCGACATGGGCGCCGAGGATGACGCGGTTGTTGTACTCGCTCGCGGGCTGCCGGTGGTACGGCACCTCGGCCGCGTAGGGGTGATCGTACTTGAGGCCCTCAAGCTGGGTGCCGGGGAAGCGCTCGAGGATCTCGAAGGACTCGGCCTTCGCGATCCTCGCGATCTCGCCCGCCTGCTGCGCCGCGATGATGAGGACGTCGTTGCCGATGCGGACGCGGGCGTACTCGATGTCGGGGTTCGCGGCAATCGCGACGTTCGCGGGGAGCGTCCAGGGCGTCGTGGTCCAGATGAGGAGATATTCGCCGGCCATGCCCTTGACGGGGAACTTCACGAACACGGAGGGGTCCTTGCGGTCCTCGTACTCGACCTCGGCGGCGGCAAGGGCGGTCTCGCAGCGCCAGCACCAGGTGAGGTTGCGCTCGGAGGCGTAGAGGAGGCCGCGTTCGCGGGCGCGGGCGATGGCCCACCAGGCGCCCTCGATGTAGGTGTTGTCGATGGTGCGGTAGGGCTTGTCCCAGTCCATCCAGACGCCGAGCTCCTTGAACTCCTCCGTCATGATGGCGAGGTGGTCCACGGCGAAGGTGCGGCAGCGCTCCACGAAGCGGTCGATGCCGTACTGCTCGATGTCGCGCTTGTTGTTGAACCCAAGGTCCTTCTCCACCTTCACCTCGATGGGGAGGCCATGCATGTCGAAGCCGGGCTGGTCGCGCACCTGGAAGCCGCGCATCGCCTTGTAGCGGAGCACGGCGTCCTTCAGCGTCTTGTTCCAGGCTGTGCCGAGGTGGATGTGGCCCGTGGCGTAGGGGGGCCCGTCGATGAAGTACCAGGGCTCGCCCTTCTCGCGCGCCGCCCGCGTCTTGCGGTAGGCGTCCGTCTCGCGCCAGTGCGCCTGCACGCGCTGCTCGAACGCGGCGGGCTCGTACTGCTTGTCGGCCTGCTTGACGATCGTCATGCCCGGTCCTCTTGGATGGGGCCGGAATGGGGGGCTCTATTTAAATGCGTTTTCGGTGGCCGACCCTGCCTTTCCCGACACAATCCTTAACTCCCCCTCCGCCCCTGACCGAACAACCCGAAGCGAACGGGTACCGGGAGGCCCAAACTTGATCAGGCGCGCCGTCGGGACATGGATCACAATCATCCTCCTGGGAGCAACCCCGCTGCTCCTCCAGGGGACGAGTCAGGCGACCGCGAGTCAGGAGGGGGCCGTCGTTGGTACCCTGTCCCCGCTCGTCGTCAATCCCCCTGTCACGCTCGAAGGGTCCTTCCAGATCGGTCTCCGTGTCCCGACCTCGATCGCCTGCTCCGCAACGACCCCCTGCGGTGGGAACCTCCCTTGGCGCATCTTTGTCGACGGGCAACCCCTGGCGGCTGGCACCCTCCACATCCAGCCGGGCGAGAGCCTGCTCCATCTCGTGGAGGGAATCCAGCTCCTGGACCTCACGCCTGGGCCTCGCACCCTCCGCGCGGAAGTGGACACCCCCTCGGGGACCTTCCAAACGACCGGCGAGGTGAGCGTGCTCCCCCAGGCGGATACGGATGGCGACAAGATCCCTGACGCGCTGGAATCCTTCCTGTGCGGCCCGAGATACTCCTGGAACTTCGATCTCCCAGGCTACGCCCGCTGCGAGACCGGCAACCTCCAACCCCCTCCCTTCCCCAGCACCTACCACCTCTTCATGGACGCTTGGGCAGGCCCCGACGGCGACGGAGATGGCCTCATCTCTGTGGCGGACGTCTTCCTCTCCCGCCTTCTCCTCAACCCGGCCGCTTCCGAGGCCACGCTCCTCCCTATCCCGACGACGCAGGTTAATTTCGACCTCTACGAAGACGATGAGCCACAGCCCAGGGGCTTCCTGGGATCCCCCGGCTCTGGCGCCTGCACGCTGCTCACCCCCGTGGGCGCCTTCGTCGCGGGGGACGCGGACGCGGACGGCGACGGGTTCCCCTCGGCCGCGGCCGTTGCATTGAGTGGAGTCTGTGCCTATGTCGACAACCCTGGCGTCGTTGAATTTGGCTGGTCGCCCTATCACTATACCCTGTGGGTGGATCCCGACGATGGAGACGCAACCCTCCCTACCGCCAACGAGGTTTCCACGGCTCCCGTACCGGTGGCCATCGGCTTCGGTCCCGACGCCGACCGCGACGGCATCGTCGCAGAAATGCGCGTCGACTCCGTGACGTTCACGTACTCGAGGCGCTCCAGCGCGCCACCGACGGAACACGTGGCCACCGCGAGCCGCATCCTCGACCCTGACGAGGCTGACCCGGAGAGCCCTATCCCCTACCTCGCCGTCGACCTCGACAGCGACCGGATCCCCGACACCGCAGAGGCCTACCTTTGCCTGCACGAGGACCAAGGCACGGTCCGGGACGGCTACTGCTGGGCAGGGGCCGACTACGTTGCCCCTACGAGCTACCGTAGCGGGTTCAGGGACCCGATCATTTGGTCCGACTCGCTTTGGGCCCTCGTTTGGTGACCTCCCGGAGCTCAAGGGGAAAGTAGGCCGGCGGCATCACCGCAGAGGCACCCCCGCCGCGAATCCTTATTTATGGCCAAGCGCTACGGGCCGCCCATGGAAGAAATCTGGGTGGAGAAGTACCGTCCGGGCACGCTGGACGAGGTCATCGGCCAGGAGGACATCGCCTCCCGCCTGCGGGCTTACGTGAAGTCCGGCAACCTCCCCCACCTCCTCTTCGCGGGCTCCCCCGGCACGGGCAAGACCACGTGTGCCGTGGCCCTCGCGAAGGAGCTCTACGGCGACGAGTGGCGCCACCGCTTCCTTGAACTCAATGCTTCCGACGAGCGCGGCATCCAGGTGGTCCGCGGCCGAATCAAGGACTTCGCGAGCGTGGCGCTCCGCAACATGGGCGACCAGGGCATGCCCGGCTTCAAGATCATCTTCCTCGACGAGGCCGACGCGCTCACGAACGACGCCCAGTCGGCGCTTCGCCGCACCATGGAGACCTACGCCTCCACGACGCGCTTCATCCTCAGCTGCAACTACAGCAGCAAGATCATCGACCCCATCCAGTCCCGCTGCGCCCTCTTCCGCTTCCGCCCCCTCCGCCCCGAGGACGTGAAGCGCGCCATCCGCCGCGTGGCGACGAAGGAAGGCCTCGAAGTGACCCCCGACGGCCTCGAAGGCATCCTGTACGTGGCCGCCGGCGACATGCGCAAGGCCATCAACACGCTCCAGCTCGCAAGCGCGGGCAAGAACCTCGTGAACGAGGAGGCGGTCTTCGCGACCACCGCCACCGCGCGCCCCGAGGACATCAAGGAGATGCTCCAGGTGGCCCTCGAAGGCAACTTCCTCAAGGCGCGTGAAAAGCTGGACGACCTCCTCCTCGAGTACGGTCTCAGCGGCGAGGACATCGTGCGCCAGATCCACCGCGAGGTGTTCAACCTCCCCGTGGAGGACTCCGTGAAGGTGCGGCTCGTGGACCGTGTGGGCGAAGCGGACTTCCGGCTCGTGGAGGGCGCGAACGAGCGCATCCAGATCGAGGCTCTCCTTGCGCACTTCGCTTTGACCGGGAAGAGCCTGCCGGCGCGTTGACCTTTGGTTGCCGGGTGGCCTCGGCCCGACACGCTGTTCACGCGGTGGAACGAAGGCAGCGCAAAGGCTCGCGGTGGACCTTTTGGGTTTGCGCGTACTGCGGCGCCCGGCGGCCCGGTCCAACGCGGAGCAGCGATGCAGCGGAGCAGCGGAGGGTTATGGGTTCGGTCCCGCCCGCCGAGACGACAGGAAGACCTGCGGATGTTCGACACCAGCCGGAGGCGAGGGTTGCCAATGACTTTGGCCTGTCAGCAGGCGCTGAACACCCATCGACTTTCGAGGAGCCCTCCGCTGCATCGCACCGAGCGAAGCGAGGGAGAGGCGGACGACCCGCAGGTCGTCGGGCATCGCTGCTCCGCGTTGATCCTGGCGCTGGCCCCGCAGCACGCCAAATTCCCCATCCCTTCGCGAGCCTTCGCGTTGCCTCCGCCCCTTCGCGTGAACAGCGTGTCGGGCCCCTGAAGGCGCACAACCTCGCTCACGCCTTCGCCTTCAGCACATCAAGAAGCTTCTCCTCAAGCACCTTGGCGGGGATGTCGGGCAAAGAAATCAGAGTCGTCGTCCCGAGCACGCCCTTGCCGGAGCGCTTCGTGTCGATGAATCCGAGCCCCTCCAGCTCCTTGAGGTAGGTCCAAAACTGGGTGTGAGCCCGGGGGCGTTCCCCGTTCTCTTCGCAGATGACGGCGTACACGCTCTCCACTTCGCCCGTGATGGCGTAGGCGCCGCCCTTCTTGAGGCTGCGCGCGATGGCGAGGAGCGTGAGGCGCTTGTGGAGGTCGAGCTCCTTGAGCTTCGCCTCCGTCACGAAGGGGTGCACTTCGGCGGCGGCGGCGCGCACGTGCTCCGCCACCACGGCGGGCTGGCGCTCGTCGTCGGCGAGGGTGCCGGACTTCTGGAGGAGCTCGATAGCGAAGCGTGCATCACCGTACTCGCCGGCAACTTCGGCCACCAGGTCTTCGCACTCCTCGGGGAAGGTGCGCGGCTGGAAGGCGAGCTCCACGCGCTGGTGGACGATGTCCTTCAGCTGCTCGGCACCGTAGCGCTCCAGGGTGAGGACGTTGGTGCGCTTGAAGGTGGAGGCGGCGGCCTCGTCGAGGAGGGTGCGCGCGTCCACCTGGCTCACCATGATGATGCTGACGCCGTACTCGGCGCGGTGCGCTTCCTCGTTGAAGCGGGTGAGGTTGTAGATGAGGTCGCTGCCGCTCTTCTTGAGGAGGATGTCCACCTCGTCGAGGATGACGATGAGGTGGGCCTGGCGGCGCTGGAGGTGCTTCTTCAGGATCTCGAGCATCTCCGTGTTGCTGAAGCCGCGGTCGGGGAAGCGCTCGTCGAAGTGCTGGAGGATGCGGAGGAGCGCGGCGGCCTCCGTGGGGCGGCGGCGGCAGTTCACTTCCTCCCACTCGACGTTGATGCCGGATTCCTTCGCGACGCTCACGAAGCCCATGCAGAAGCGCTTGCTGAGGGCCGTCTTACCGGTACCCACGGGGCCCGTGATGAGGAGGTTCTGGCCGCCCGATTTGGAGAGGATGGGGCGGAAGGTGCGGGCGAGGGACCGCATCTCCTCGGTGCGGCCGGGGAGGTTCTCCGGGACATAGTCGAAGCTCAGCTTGGACTCGTCTTTGAACACCGACGGGCCACGGAGCTCGTCCCGGATCAGATCACGCATGAGGCCCCGTACCTCCTTGAGGGTCATCATACTTTCGGACCGCTTCTCCACGGGAAACGAAGGTATTTCCACAGGCTGCCGCGCCACGGTCTGTCACCCCTTTGCTGCCACCCACAAGCTTTTGTGTCCTTGCGGGATTGCGGCACAAGATTCGGGCGACCGAACATTCTGACAGCAAAGTTCGGCTTTCCGAACTTCTGCGATGAAAGTTCGGCTTTCCGAACATGAGGCACGACGATGTCTGGACCCTCCCCCGTCGCCATCCCCCTCGCGATCCTCT
>DATMKA010000009.1:0-11934 GCA_035553595.1 Thermoplasmatota archaeon
CCCTGGCCCCTTCCGGGCGCCCTCCCCCGAGCACCGCCTCTCGGCCCTCGTGGCCCTCGGCCTCTCGGAATCGGAGGCGCGCCTCTACCTCGCCCTCGTGGAGCGCCCCGTGGCCACCCCCACGGAGCTAGCGACGGCCACCGGGCTCCCCCGGCAGAGCATCTACGTCATCGCGGGAAGCCTCCAGTCCCGGGGGCTCCTGCGGGAGGTGCCGGGGAAGTTCAAGCGCTTCACGGCCGTCGCCCCCGACGTGGCGGTGGACCTCCTCGTGAGCGCCCGCGAGGAGGCGCTCCAGGCCCTCGCGGAGACGGGCCGCACCGTCGCGGAAAGCCTCCTCCCGAGCTACCACGAATCCCGCAGCCGCGGCGCTCCCGCCGAAGCCGTGGAGGCCTCCTCGGATGCGGGGAGCGCGCGCCGCCGCGCGACGGCCCTCCTCAAGGGCGCGAAGCACCGCGTGGTGGCGGCGCTGCGCGATGGCCCCGAGGCGCGCTGGTTCCTCGACCAGACGGGGCCGAAACCCCCCGAGGGCTTCCGCCTCCTGCTTGGGCCCGGCGCCTCGGCGAACCTGCCCGTGCCGGAGGAGTACCCCGCGAGGTTTCTCCCGGTGGTCCCCATCTCGTTCCTGGTCGTGGACGGCCTGGACGCCTTCCTGATGCTGCCCGCGGAGGCCGGCCTCCCGGGGGGCACGCGGTTCCTTCACGTGCGCCACCCCGCCTTTGCCGCGATGCTGCTCCGCACCTTCGAGGCGGAGTGGGCCGTGGCCCACCCGCGCCCTTAGAGGCTGCGCTCGGCCTTCTCGACGATGCCGAGCTTGCCGAGGGCTTCCTTCAGGCCGCTGATGGGCTGCACGGGCGTGGGGTCCTGGCCGCGGAGGACGGCGAGGTAACCGCTCACGAGGTCCGCGTGGTAGGTGGTGGTGAGGAGCTGCTCCGCCACCGTGGTGCCGCGGGCCTTGATCTCGACCACGTTCGCGCCCCACTCGCGCATCAGGTTCGCGGTGTACTCGAAGCGCTTCGCGTTGCCGGGGTGCTCCAGGTCGGAGCGGAGGAGGACCGCGGTGAACCGGTTGGGTTGGGCGTCGCCGCTCCAGCCCACGAGCTCGTTGTGGTTCATCTCGGGCATGGCGCCCCAGAAGGCGAGGATCTTGCTGTTCTCGTTGAGCTGGTTCGCGAAGCGGCGCGCCACGGGCACGAGGTGGCCGCTCGCGTAGACGACGGGGATCGTGTCGCCAAGCTGGAGCGCGAGCTGCTTCGCGGGGTTGCGGTTCGCGGGACCCTTGGGGTCGTACTCCTGCTGCATCGCCTTGAGCGTCGTGACGGCCTTCTCGAGGGCCGCCCGGGTCTGGAGGACGCCGGCCGCCTCAAGCGCGAGGGCGTCGGCCACGAGCATGCGCCCGACGGCGGCGCGGGGCTGCATGCCGCCCTCCACCTCGATGAAGGGCGTGTTCGTCTTCTGGCAGAACTCCTTCATCTTGCCGCCGGTGCTCACGGCCACGATCTTCGCGCCGCGGGCGCGGGCCTCACCGAAGGCGGCGAGGGTCTCCTCGGTGCCGCCGCTCATGCTGATGGTGACGACGAGGGTGCGCGCGTCCACCCACTTCGGGATCTGGTAGTCGCGGTTCACGACGAGGGGGAAGCGGGACTCCGTGGCAGCCCAGTGGGTGAGGTAGTCGGCGCCGATGGCGCTGCCGCCAAGGCCTGTGAGGAGCACCTTGTCGAACTGGCCCTGGTAGTTGAAGCTCGGGACCTGGGTGGCGCGAAGGGCGCGCTCCACCTGGCCGGGGAAAGCATAGATGGTGCCGAGCATGTCGGACTTGTCGACGCGGGCCACTGCCTCGGTCGTGATCTCCAAAGGAAACACCGCCTTCCCAAGTGAGGGCGGCATTCTTAAGGGTTCTCGCTAGGGTGCAAGGGTCCAGGCCGTGCGGGCCGGACAAGCGCGGCACCGAAACGCTTATTCCACGAGGCCTGGACTTCGGAAGGTGCGCGCCCTGCCTGCCGCCCTGGTGCTTCTCGCCCTCCTTTCAGCGGGGGCGCCGACGGCCGCGGCCAGTGAGCCGTCGGTCCGCGCCATCGTCTCCCTATCCGACACGGAGTCCCTGCCGTTTCCCCCCGGCGTGACCGTGCTTCACTCCTACGACGCCTTCCGGGGGGTCCTCGTCACGGCGCCCCCTGCGGTCCTCTCGGGGCTGCGGACGTGGCCTGGGGTCCTCGGCGTGTACCCGGACGAGCCCCTGGAGCGCCACCTCGACCTCTCCAGGCCGGTGCTCGGCCTCGCCGAAGGCCAGGGCGTCCGCGAGACGGGCCGCGGCGTCACCGTGGCCGTCGTGGACTCCGGCATCGACCCCAGCCACCCCGGTCTTTCGGGCCGCGTCCGCGCCTATGCCGTCACCGAGGCCGGCGTCACCGAGGCCCGCACCTCCCAGGACGCGAGCGCCCACGGCACCCACGTCGCGGGCGCGCTCGCTGGGAACGGCGCGCAGTCCCCCGGGGAACGCTACCGCGGCATCGCGCCCGAGGCAACCCTCGTGGCCCTCGACCTCGGGTCCGGGTTCACCGTGGACACAGCGCTCCGCGCCTTCGATTGGCTCCACGCCAACCACCGCCAGCACGACATCCGTATCGTCACCAACTCCTGGGGCCGCAGCGGCGGCGTGGACGGCAAGTTCGACCCGAGCGCGCCCCTTGTTCGCGCCGCCAACACCCTCGCCCTCGAGGATGGGCTCCTCGTGGTGTTCAGCGCGGGCAACCGCGGAAAAGTCTCCTCCCTCTCCTCCGAGGCCCTCAACCCCAACGTCCTCACCGTGGGCGCCGTTGATGCAGGCGGCATCCCCGCCGACTTCTCGAGCCGCGGTCCCGGCCTCACGGCCGCGGGCACGCCCCTCTCCTGGACGAAGCCCGACCTCGTGGCCGTGGGGGACGGCGTCGTGAGCGCCCGCGGCGGCCTCAACCCCGCCGCGCTCACCACCGAGGACCGCAGCCTCGCGCCCGCCTACTACATGGAGCAGTCGGGCACCAGCATCGCCGCCCCCATGGTGGCGGGCGCCGCCGCCCTCCTCCTGGAGGCGAACCCCGGCCTCACGCGGGAGCAGCTCATGGGCATCCTCATCGCCACCGCGCGCGACCTCGCTGCCCCCGGCCCCGACCCCGTGACGGGCGCGGGCCTCCTCGACGTGGGCCCCGCGCTCGCGCTCGCCCGCGAGGGCGCGCTCCCCGGCGGCGCCGCCACCCGTACCGTGGCGACGGCGTTCCCCGCCGACCTTGTGGTGATGCAGGGCATCGTCACGAAGACGGGGCCGTCCCCCGGCGTGTCCGTGGGCAAGGAGTTCGTGGGGTACCTCCCCGTCCTCCCGGGCACGCCCCGCCTCACCGCGACGGCCTCCTGGTCGTCCACCCTGCCCGCCTCGTTCACGGCGCGGCTGCTGCGCCCCGACGGGTCCGAAGCGGGGGCGCTCAAGGGGACGGGCAACGCGCTCACCCTCTCCGTGGCGGCGCCTCCTCCCGGCGTGTGGGAGGTGCGGGTGAAGCCCGGCGCCAACGGCGTGTACCAGGCCTCCCTGGAGATGGGCGGCACCGCGGACATGCTGCGGGACGTCCCCGCCATCACGAGCCTGGACGCCCTCCCCGTGCCTGGCGGCGCCATCGCCCTCAGCGAGGCCCCCGCGCCCAACGACACGCCCGCGGCGAGCCTCCTCGCCGTGATCGCGGTCCTTGTTCTTCTCGCGCGGGCGCGTCGGTACAAGTAACCGGCCCAGGCCGGCACTATTTGAGGCTTTCTCGCGGAAGGGGCTGGAAGCACCCCCCTCGTTTTCGGTTCTCCCCGTAGGTGCGATTGGGTGATCACGCGATCGATATGCCCCTCGGGCCCTCCTTCCGGGCGTATCGCCATGCTCCGCCGAACGCGCTCCGTCCGGCGGCCGAACGCCACCCCTCTCTCGGGAGGAATCCCCGTGTCTTCCAAGACCCCCAAGCTGACCATCCCCCTCGTTGCTGTCGTGACACTCGGCCTCGTGGCCACCCTCTTCGTGCCCGTGGCCATGGCCCAGAACCCCCTCGGGTTCGCGGGCTCGGCCGCCGCCACCGCCACCGCCCAGGCCCGCTCCGTGGGCACCTTCAAGGTGCTCCCCGTGGAGGGCGCCGCCGGCGCCGGTGAGGCCCGCGGCAGCATCGTCACCACCACCGTCGCCGAGGCCGGCACCGGCCTCTCCGGCGTGGGCATCCTCAACGACTTCTCCCTCGCCTCCCACGCGAAGGGCGCCGCCACCCTGTTCAACTCCGTCGACATCGCGGGCTTCGTCCCCGTCGCGAAGCTCCAGGGCGCCGGCACCTCCTCCCTCACCCTCGAGGGCGAGGCCGCCATCGTCAGCATCACCGACAACGTGAACGGTCTCCTCTCCATCCGCGCCACGGGCGACCTTGCCCAGCGCGTCACCCTCACCACCCCCTCCAGCGTCGTCGTGACCGAGAAGGCCGAGGGCGTCCTCGAGATCACGAGCAAGGCCGAGGGCGGCGTGAGCGGCGTCCTCCTGCTCCTCAGCGCCACCGGCAAGGCCCAGGCCGCCGCCGGCAGCAGCCTCTCCCTCGACTCCGCGAACAAGATTCGCGCCACCCTCGAGCAGAACTCCCAGCTCGTGTTCCGCGCGAACACCGACTACGCCGCCTCCGCCGACGCGAAGGCCAAGGCCGCCGTCGAGAGCTACAACGCCGCCGTCGTCGAGGCCCTCGCCTCCGGCAAGCTCGCCGGCGAGGCCGCCACCGAGTTCACCTCCGGCGCCGACCTCCTCGCGAACGTGAACTACTTCAGCACCGTCACCACGAAGACCGAGGCCACCGCCGCCAACCGCGTCGTGAGCCAGGTCCGCGCCACCGCCGAGGCCGAGGCCGAGGCGAAGGGCCACGTGATGGCCTACGACCTCGACTACGTGGACGTGCCCGCGAAGAGCGCCGACCAGGTGGCCGTCTACGTCGACGGCGCCCTCGCCCAGCGCGTGGAGTCTGCTGCCGAGGTCAACCAGGCCGCCGAGCTCGGCCAGGCCGCCTACTACGCCACCACCCTCCAGGGCCGCGTCCTCGTGCTCGCGAGCACCGAGACCACCGCGAAGGCCTCCACCATCACCGTTGCTTCCGTCCCCGACGCGAGCCTCATGGCCCGCACCCTCGCCCAGCTCGACGCCACCCTCGGCGTCACCTCCCAGATCCAGGGCGGCTTCGACCTCTACGGCACCCTCCTCGCCGAGACCGAGGGCAAGGGCGAGGTCGTGGGCACCTTCAGCAGCTTCTTCGCCTCCGAGGCGAAGGGCGAGGCCGGCCTCGTCGGCTTCACGGACGTGCGCTCCGCCACCGAGATCTTCAGCAGCATCACCTTCGCCGGTGAGGCCGCCACCGAGGCCACGGCCGACGTGAAGGCCCAGGCCGAGGCCGCGGCGAGCGCCGCGAGCAGCGTCCAGATGGACACCTCCGTCGCGGGCAACCTCGTGGCCACCACCGTCATCGAAGACTCCGTCGTGAGCACCATCCACACGACGGCCGCCGCCGCCACCACCGCGAAGTTCGACCTCAGCAGCGACGTGTACGCTCGCGCCGTGAGCGATTCCGTGGTCGCCATCGAGGGCGCCCACGGCACCCTCGGCCACCTCGTCGCCGCGAGGGGCAGCGCCGCCTCCGCCGCGAAGCTCGACCTCACCGCCACCGGGGACGTGGTCGCGAACCTCCAGGCCGGCCAGTCCGTCCTCTTCCGCGCCGCCTCCGAGGCCCAGGCCGGCATGAACGCCGAGCTCCTCGCGAAGGCTATCGCCCAAGGTAGCCTCGTCGCCGAGGTTGCCGCGGGTCTCACGGGCAACGTCGTGACCGCCACGAGCGTGGACTACGCGAGCAAGGTGGACACCACCATCCTCGCCGAGGCCACGAAGCGCGGCACCCTCGCCCTCGACCTCACGGGCATGGCCGCCACGGGCGGCGCCCTCGCCATCACGGCCGACCGCGCCGCGCTCCGCGCC
Source organism: Thermoplasmatota archaeon (assembly GCA_035553595.1). GTDB lineage: Archaea > Thermoplasmatota > SW-10-69-26 > JACQPN01 > JAJPHT01 > DATMKA01. The sequence continues at coordinate 5,996 of DATMKA010000009.1, forward strand.
GTGAGCGCCGACGACATCCTCGTGAAGGTGAACGGTGAGGCCGCCACCCGCGTCTCCACCGCCGCCGAGGTGCTCGCGAGCGCCCAGGGCTCCGCTGAGGCGAAGTACTTCGTCGCCACGAGCCTCTCCGGCACCACCCAGGTCCTCACCTCCATCCCCGCCCTCAGCCTCGAGTCCGCCACCCGCGTCCTCGTGGAGAGCAAGCTTGAGGCCGAGAGCCGCGCCAAGGCCGCCCTCGATGTGTTCGGCAGCTTCAAGGCCGGCTACGGCGGCGCCGCCACCGGCGACATCGTGAGCCTCGTCGCGAAGCCCGAAGCGGGTCTCCTCCTCGACTACACCGTGGCCGCCAAGTCCACCGTGGAGGGCGCCGCCGCCACCACCACCGTCTTCGACGCGGTGCAGGTGGGCACGAGCGCCTTCGCCACGGCGAGCGCCGCGAGCGCCCACAGCCTCCGCTTCACGAGCGAGGACGCCGTGCTCGAGGCCTACGACGTGAGCAGCGCCATCATGAAGGTCACCGCCACCGCCGAGACCACCGCCCGCTTCGACGTGGCCTCCGGTGTGAAGGCCGAGGCCGTGAGCGAGCAGGTCATGATGCTCAAGGGCCAGGACTTCGTGGGCGCCCTCATCCTCACGAAGGCCGAAGGCGGCCTCGCGAGCGCGGGCAAGCTCGACCTCACCGCCACCGGTGAAGTCGTCGCGAAGCTCCAGGCCGGCACCCAGGTCGTGTTCAAGGCCTTCAGCGGCTTCGAGAGCGAGCTCACCCTCGACCAGAAGATCGCGCAGGCCCAGGCGATTGCCCGCGGCGACCTCCTCGGGCAGGTCATCGTGGACACCGACGCCGCCACCCGCACGACCCAGACCGCCTCCGTGAACTACTACGGTGGCGTCGAGGCCGTCACGAGCGTCGCCTCCGCCGACAAGGTGGAGATCCTCGTCGACAGCGCCACCCACGTGGGCAAGAGCATCATCATCTCCCTCGACCGGGAGACGGTGAAGGGCCTCATCAACGGCGACGCCGAGCTCCTCATCGACGGCAAGGTGGCCCAGAAGGCCGCGAGCTACGAGGACGCCCTCACGCCCAACGCGGACAAGTACTGGATCCTCACCACCGACGGCGAGGCCGGCGTCCAGGTCCTCGTGAGCCTGGCCCACTTCAGCACCCGCAGCATCACGCTGCAGACCCCCGAGGAGCCGAGCATCTACCTGTACACCACCATCGGTCTTGGCATCGTGGTGGTCGGCCAGGCCCTCGTGCCCCCCATCGTGCGCCGCCTCAAGAACAAGGAATAATCGCCGACTCCCGGCCCCGGGTGTTTCTTCCCGGGGCCTCCCCTTCTTTTTCTTTCCTGGTTTCGTTTCCCTCTGCGCGCCGCACGAGGGGCTGAGGTCACGGAGCCTCGCTGCCGCGCGCCAACGCGGAGGGACGAAGGCACAGAGAACACAGAGAGAGGCCTCGGAGGAGCGCGCCGAGGAAGGTGGGATCCGCGGAGGATCGGAGTTTTGCATCCGCCTCCCTGCCTCTCCACCCCTCTGTGGTTCCATCGCTTCTCTGTGCGCTCCTCAGCGTCCTCTTCTCTGCGTTCTCTGCGCCTCCGGGGCTCTGTGTTTGCGCCCGGCAGGGAGGCTCTGCGCCCTCATCGCCTTCCCCACCCTCCCCTCGCCTCCCATCAACCAAACCCTCAAGTAACGGCGATAACAACCTCCCCGCGATGAGCTTCTTTGGTCTCTTCGGCAAGAAAAAGACCGAGGAGGACGAGAAGAAGCCCCGCAAGGCCCGCCGCGAAGGGCCCCGGAAGTCCGTGTGGGAAACCATGACGGAGACGGTGAACGCCATCACCTCCGAGGCGCGGCAGGAGTGCCCCCAGTGCGGCCTCCAGCGCATCGACACCCCCTACGGGCGCGCCTGCCCCCGCTGCGACCTGCAGCGCGAGGTGGATGGCGAGCGCATCGCGCCCAAGGTGAACCCGCGGGTCCGTGCTGCCCCCGAGCCGGAGCCCGAGCCGAGCGCGCCGCCCGCACCCATGCCCCCGCCCGAGCCCGCTCAACCCCAGGCGGAAGCCGCTCCCTCGGAGGAGGATCTCCGCGCCGAGTGGGGCCCGCCGCCAGCCGAGCCGCCCGGGCAGCGGAAGGCACGGAACGAGAAGGCAACCGACCCCTCCGAGCCGTAACGTACTTGCAGGCTTCGCGGGCTCGGCCACCGGGTCAACCCATGCGCGCCGTCGTGGCCATCCTCGTCTCGCTCCTCCTCCTGTCCGCGGCAGCGCCAACAACCGCAAGCGGCGGCCCCACCGCCTACTCCGCCGAGAGCCCCCACTGCGCCTCCGGGCCCGTCACCACCGACGCCTGCTGGTCCCACATGACGGGAACCGTGGAAGCCGTGTGCGAGTGGGGCCTGTGCCTTCTCCTCCTCGAGGGACAGGGCACGGCGGGCACCTCCCTCCCTGGCGCGCTCTCCCTCACGGTGGGCGTGCGGGGAATCTTCCATGACGGCGAGAGCGAGGTGAGCTTCCGCGCGCCTCTCTGTAGCACCCTCGCCCTTGCGCGCGAGGTGGGCTGCGGCTACGCCACCGCCATCGACCTCCCCGCCGCTCCCGGGACGTGCGCCGAGTTCACGCTCCATGCCGAAGCCGCAGGCAACGGTGCCGCCATGGCCTCCGTTGCGGGGAGCGCGTTCCGGCTCTGCCTCAGCGACGCGGGCGAGCCGAGCCTCACACCCTTGTGGGCGAGCTCCCCGGGGGACGCCGACGTCTCCTTCGCGGGCGCGCTCTCCGGGTAGGGGCGCGCGCGGGCCGGCGCGGGCAGCACCCCAAACCTTTTCCCGGAGCCGGGCTTCGCCTGAGCCATGCCTGGCCGACTCACGATTGGCCTCTACAACTCCTACGACGCCCGCAAGTTCCACGAGGCGCACCGCCGCGCCCTCGTGCGCGCGGCGCCCCTCGCGCTTGCTTACGGCGCGAACCTCTGCACCTTCGGGTTCCCCTACCAGGACCTCGCCGACAACGGCGGGAAGGTGGCGGAGAACCGGGGAAAGGGCGCGGAGGCGCGGCGGGGCGAGGCCGCGGCCGGTGAGACCGTTAGCCTGCGCACCCCCGTGGACGTCGCGCGCTACGTCGCGGGGAGCACGAGCGTGGAGGGCGGCCAGCATTTCGTGGACCTCGCGGAGAAAGGCCGCTTCAACGTCTTCGACCTCCCCGAGAAAGGGTTTCCGCCCCAGCTCGGCACGCCCGTCCTCACCACGGAGCACGCGAAGTGCCCCAAGGATACGAGCGCGCGGCAGGTGGCCCGAGACCTCGTGGACGGCCGCAGCCAGCTCCTCATCTTCGGGCTCGGACCCACGGGGACGCCGCCGGAGGTGCGCCAGATGTGCCAATGGGAGCTCGACATCACCTCGGGCCAGAACATCGGCCTCGAGACGGCCACGGCATTGGGAGCCGTCGTCGCCGCCATCTACGCCCACGTGGAGGCCATCGAGGCGGCGCCGCGGCGGCCGCCCCATCGGGCCTGAGCACCCGTGGGGATGGACCGCGCCGCCCTAGGGCACCCGGCACGGCGACTCCGCGATGGAGGGGCCCGGAGCCTCGGTGACACCGTAAGTTTCATTGTTTGTGAGGGAGGGTGGCGGGCGTGGGCCACGCTCGTCCCCCTTTCGCCCTCATCGCAGTCCTCCTGGTGCTTGCTGCAGTGCCTTCGGTTGGCGCCGTGGAGTCCGACGACCCGTGTGACCCCGAGGCGCTCTTTTGTGAAGCCTCCGGGACGGTCTGCTCCTACGACGGGGAGAGCTGCAACGAGTACACCGTCACCTGCGACCGTGTCGCAAGCCTCGTCTGCGTCGGCCGCGTGAACTCGACCGGGACCCGCAACGAGCCTGAATGTGCCCAGGATGGGAGTTCCTGGACCGACCGAACGATCCTCCGGCTCGGGACCGACGAGGCGCAATTCTACCTCCACTCGTTCAACAGCTGCTACAAGGAGACAGGCCACCCTGCGGCACGGGAGGAGGGTGCCTCTGCAGGAGTCGTTCTAACCGGCGACCTTACCGGACCTCTAGTTCTCCAGGCTATCTACGAGGCCCCCTATCCGATCGCGGAGACGGCCGGGTATCTTGCTTCTGGGCGCGCAGTCGCCTTCACTTGGTACAAAGAGCAGGAGAAGGGCGAGACCTCCAGAGGGGTCGCGTTCGTTGTCCACGGGGGGACGCTTTATGTGCACTGGTATGGGGAAACCGCTTGCTGGGCGACGCTCGGGTACGAAAACGACGCGCCGGTGAACCTCGCAAGCCGTGAGGGGAGCGTCCCGTGTCCGCAATCGCCGCCGCCTCCTCCCAAGCCCGTCTGGGAACCCTTCCTCCCTTAAGGCTGGGCGCGCGCAACCAGGGCCTGACGGCAGGCCCCCTGTTTTCGGGTCGCTGGCCCCAGGCGGGTCGAGCAAACCCTTTAGCCGCCCCCGCCGCTTCCGCGCCCCATGCAGGAAGTCCGCAACGTGAACGGCTACGTGGCCCCCGCTCTCACCGTCGACGCGCTCCTGGTGGAGAAGGGGTGGGTGCTGCTCGTTCAGCGGAAGAACGACCCCCACCGGGGAACGTGGGCGCTCCCGGGCGGCTTCGTGGAAGTGGGGGAGCGCACGGACCAGGCCGCGCTCCGGGAGCTCCAGGAGGAGACGGGCCTCGAGGGGTCCGTGGTGGGTCTCCACGGCGTCTACTCCGACCCGGCCCGGGACCCGCGGGGCCACACCGTGAGCATCATCTACCAGGTGGAGCGCATGGGCGGCGACCTGCGCGCCGGCGACGATGCCGCCGCCGTGAAGTTCTGGCCGCTCAGCGACCTGCCTCCCCTTGCTTTCGACCATGGGCGCATCCTCGAGGACTTCCGCCGCAACCGCCGGGGGCTCCACGCCTGAGCCCCGCCGTGCCCGAGACGGTGAAGTCCGCGGTCGCTCTCTTCAACGAGGGGGAGTTCTTCGAGTGCCACGAGGTGCTCGAGGACCAGTGGGGGCTCGGCACGCCCGCGGAGCGCGCGGCCGCCATGGGCATCCTGAAGGCCGCCGTGGCCCTCCACCACCATGAGCGCGGCAACCGCGCGGGCCTCATCGGGCACATGACGGACGCGGTGCGCTATCTCCAGGAAGGGAAGGGGGCATGGCTTCCCGAGCTCGACCTCGCCCCCCTTCTGGAGGAGTGCGAGGGCATCCTCTCCTGCGCCCACTTCTACAAGGACGACGCAGAGCTCCGGCGCAAGGTGGAGCTCCCCCGCATCCCCGAGCCCTGGCTCCACGAAACCGAATGAATGGGGCCGAAACTTTGCCCTGTCAAGGGGGTCATTGGACATTTTCAGCCTTTTGCGTGCGCAGAGTGCCCCCTTGGATACGACGTCAGCACAATAATTCTTATAACGGGCGAGGGCGTCTCGCCGCCTGGTAGAAATGAAGGTCCAGACCCTCCTCCTCGCCCTGGTGCTTGCGGCGGTGCCCCTCGCCGGGTGCACCGACTCCCCGAGCGAGCCCAGTGACGGCACCAACCCCGACGGTGGCGACGGCGGCACCGGCGGTGACCCCAACAGCCCCCTCAAGGCCGTCATCAAGCTGGACCCCGAAACGGGCATCACGAAGGACACGGCCGTGACCTTCGACGCCACGAGCTCCACCGGCCCCATCGAGGAAATCCTGTGGAACTTCGGCGACGGCGAGCGCCGCACCGACGAGAAGCTCACCCACACCTTCGCGAAGGGCGACGCCACCTACACCGTCACCCTCACCGTGAAGGACGCCGACGGCAAGGCCCACACCGCCCGCAAGGTCGTGAAGGTCGGCACCGGCGTGAACCTCCCGCCCGTCCCCGTCTTCACGACCGACAGCCGCTGGGTCACCACCGGCACCCCCATCACCGTCGACGCCACCGGCACCACCGACCCCGAGGGCGACGAGGTCACCTACTTCTGGTC
>DATMKA010000010.1:0-9301 GCA_035553595.1 Thermoplasmatota archaeon
GGTACAAGGCGGGAGAATTCGCGCCCCACGCCTGAGGCAGGGGGCGCGAATTCTCCCGCCTTGTACCGCTTCGCAAGCTCCACGTACCGGAGCGCGTTCCCCCGGGTCCGCTCCACGAGCGCCGGGTCCTGCCGCAGCACCTTCCCCGGGAGGCCCACGACGAGGCTTCCGGGCGGCACCTTCGTTCCCTCCGTGACGACGGCGCCTGCCGCGATGAGGCTTCCCGCGCCGATGTGCGCGCCGTTGAGGACGGTGGCGCGCATTCCGATGAGGACGTCGTCCTCCACCGTGCATCCGTGCAGGATTCCCCCGTGGCCGACGGTCACCCGGTTCCCCACCGTGAGGGGCGCGCCGGGGTCGGCGTGGCAGACGGCGCCCTCCTGGAAGTTGCAGTCGTCGCCGATGCGCAGCGGCGCGATGTCCCCGCGGAGCACGGCCATGGGCCACACGCTCGTGCGCTCACCGAGAACCACGTCCCCCACGACGAGGGCGCGGGAGTGGACGAAACAGGAGTCGGGGACGACCGGGCGCGCGGGCATGCCCCACGGACCGGGCGCCATGAAAATAAGCGTGTCGCGAGGGTGGGGCGCCTGAGGCCCTCGGCCCTCCCTCCACGGCGGTCGCGTCACTCACGGCCGGGACGGCCGAGCTCAGGGCGCTGGTGGAGAGCGTCAGGGTGCTTGTGACCTGTCGCGCCCTTTTCCACCCGCACAATCTTGCCATCGATGAGCTGGAACTCCGCATCGGAGTGCCCTTCGAGCTCGATCGACGGCATCTTCTTCCCCTTCTTCAAAGAGAGTTCACCCCGATGAACAAAGTTCTTCAAGATTTTAACCCCACCGCCTACCGAGACGAAAGGCTCAAGACCTACCTGCGAAGCGGCAAGAACCCCGCGGGTGGGGTGCCCGGACGCTTCGGCTGAGGGAGGTTCCCCTCAGCCGAAGCGTCGATCGGTACTCGGGCACGCCAGAGGGCGTGCCCTGCGTCCGCGCACACTTCCTGGCATGGCTCCGCTTCCTCGCTCCGCTCGGAACCGTTGGCCCTGCCAGTCCGTGTGCCAAGGGGGCGCGTCGCCCCCCTTGGGACCCCCCGACCAGGGGGCTCGCTCGCCCCCTGGACCCCTCGCGGCCAGCATGAGGTTGGCCGGGGTAACCCCAACCGGCGGGAGGGCCGGGCGCGCTCCCGCGCGCGCCCGGCCAGACCGCTACGGCCTCAGAGGCCGAGGGGGAGGCTCACGAAGCGCTCCTCCACCACGGACTCGTGGCCGAACCAGTCGATGGCGAGCACCGCGAAGGTGTGCACGCCGGGAGCCACCGCCACCGTGGCGCCAAGGTTGCCGCCCTGGTCGAAGGTGGCCACGGGGACGCCGTCCACGAGGAAGAGGACGGAACGGACACCCGCTTCAGCGTCCACCACGGAGGCCTCAAGGAGGACCCGGGGGCCCATCTCGATGGCAAGCTCCTGGGGCGAGACGATGGTGGTCTCGGGAGCCTTGGCGTCCACCGCGAACTCGAGGCGCTTCACGGCCGCGACATGGCCCGCAACGTCCGTCGCCCAGTACTCCACCACGTGGTGGCCGGGCGCGGTGACGACGAGGCTCACGTCGCTCGTGCGCGTCACGACCTCGCCGCCGTCGAGGCGGTACTGGAGGTGGCGCAGGCCGCTCAGCTCGTCCGCCGCTGCGATCTTGACCGTGGCCGTGTCCTTCGCGACGTTGCCGCGGAGGGTGCCCTGCAGGGTCGCGGTGGTGGCGGGGGCCGCGCCGTCCACGAGCACCTCGCGGGCGAAGCTCGCCGTGGCGCCCTCGTCGTCGGTCACGGTGAGGGTCACCGTGTACTTGCCGGGGGCGGCGTAGGTGTGGGTGGCCGTGGCGGTGGTGGCGGTGGCGCCGTCGCCGAAGGTCCAGAGGCGGGCCACGATGGCGCCGCCGTCTGGGTCGCGGGAGAGGTCCGTCACCGTGAGGGCGTCCTGGGCCTTCATGGCGGTGGGGGCGACGAAGCGGGCCACGGGGGCGAGGTCCACGTTCGTGACCGTCACCTTCACGAGGCGCTCCGTGACCGTGCCGTGGGCGTCGGTGGCCCGGAAGGTCACCACGTGCTCGCCCGCGGCGTCGTAGCCAGGCACCCAGTGGAAGCTGCCCTGGCCGCCGTTCGCGTTGAAGGCGGCGCCGCGGGGGAGGCCGAGCGCCGCGAGGGTGACGGCGTCGCCCTCGGGGTCCGTGGCCTTCACGGCAAAGGCGAGGGACTGGCCCTCCGCCACCGTCTTGTCCGAGAGGGCCTCGAAGACGGGCGCGAGGCTCGTGACAGTCACCCTCTCGGTGCGGGAGGCCTTGTAGCCTTCCGCGTCGGTCACGGTGAGGGTCACGGGGAAGCTGCCGGTGGTCGCGTAGGCGTGGGTGGGGTTGCGCTCCATGCTCGTGGCGCCGTCACCGAAGGTCCACTGGTAGGTGAGGACCTGGCGGCCGCCGCTCTTCGTGCCGTCGAGGAAGCCGAGGGCCACGTTGGGGCGGGGGCTCGCGGAGCTCGTGCTCCACTGCACCTCGGGCGGGCAGATGGCGCTCACGCCGTCCTCGTCGATGAAGCAGTCCACGTCCACGACGTTGTTCACGCCCTGGTCGCGGATGCTGGCTGCGCGGATGCTCGTGCGGGAGACGCCGCCCCAGTAGTTGTAGCGCGCGTCCACGAGGATGTTGCGGGTGTCGGCCTCGAGGACGAGCTTCTGCGCGCCCTCGGGGAGCTGGCCGTTGTTCACGAGGAAGCCCTGGGGCTGGACGCCCTGGCTTGCGCGCAGGCGGATGCCCACGCCGGTGCCGCGCCAGCGGTCGTCGCGGGACTGCACGTCGGGGGAGCCGAGGACCGCGAGGCCCACACCAACGCCCGTGTACGTGTTGCCCGTGAGGCGGTGGCCCGACCCGAGGGAGATGCTCACGGCCACCGTGTCCGCGCCCGCCGTGGTGGTGGCGGGGCCCAGGATGGCGTTGCCCACGACCTCGGCGGCCGTGGCGCGCAGGAGGAGCACGCCGATGCCCGCGTTCGCGAGGCTGTTGCCCTCGATGCGGGCGGCCGCGCTGTCCTCCACCTGCACGCCGTAGAGGCCGCTCACGGCCTTGCCGACGTACCGGTTGCCGAGGACGGTGGCGCCCGTGGTGTGGCGGAGCACGAAGCCCGTCACCGTGGCCGCGCCCTCGACCGTGGTGTCCACGGTGAGGCCGCGGAGGGTCACGCCCGCAAGGGGCGCCGCGCCCGTGCCGGCCACGAGGACGCCGGAGGTGGCGCCCGCGGGAGGCAGGAGGCTGAAGCCCTGCACCGTGACGCCGCTCGCGCGCACCTGCACGGGGACGCCCGAGGCAGGAGCGAGGGTGGCGACGGCCGTGGTGGCGCAGGTGGTGCCCGCGGTCTGCGTGCCGCAGACCGTGATGCCGGGCACCGTGAGGACGAGGCTCTCCCGGTAGGTGCCGGGGCGCACGACCACGACGTCGCCCGCCGTGGCGGCCGCGAGGGCTTCGGCGATGGTGTCGTAGCCCTTGCCGCTCACCGTGTTGAGGACGGGCGACATCACGTCGAGGATGGTCACCTGCACGGTGGTGGCGCCCACGACGCCGTCCGCGTCCACCGCCTCGAGGACGAGGCTGTGGTTGCCGGCCTGCTCGTAGGTGGGGGTCCAGCGGACCTCGCCCGTGTGCGCGTTCACCGCGACGCCCGCGGGGACACCGGGGCCCGCGCGGTAGGTCACGGCCATGCCCTCGGGGTCCGTCGCCTTCACCGTGAAGGCGAGGGGCGCGCGCTCGCGGCCCGCCTGGGGCGGCACCGCGTCAAAGACGGGGGCCGCCAGGCTGTCCACCACCGTGAGGCGGAAGGGGAGGCTCGCGGAGAGCTCGCCGTCGCTCACGGTGAGGGTGATGCCGTCGTACACGCCCGCCTGGGTGTAGCCGGGGGTCCACGTGAAGGCGCCCGTGGCCGCGTTGAGGGTCGCGCCCGCGGGGAGGTTCACGCCGCTCCAGGTGAGGGTGTCGCCGTCAATGTCCTCCACCGCGAGGGTGAAGGTGAGGGTGCTGCCCTCGGTCACGTTCTCGGCGGGGACCGCGCCCAGGATCACGGGGGCGTGGTTGTTGCCGAGGGTGGCCTGGAAGGTGGTGCGGGCCACCTCCACGACGCCGTTGTCCACGAGGCGGGCGTGGAAGTCGTAGGCGCCGCGGGGGAGCGCCGTCGTGTCCCAGGGGAAGGCCCAGGCGCCGCTCTCGGCGTCGTAGGCTTCCACGGTGGTCCAGGCGGTGCCGGTGACGGGGGTGCCCGCGCGAACAACCTGCACTTCGACGGTGGCCGCGTGGGGGGCGGGGGCGCCGCTGCTGCGGACCACCACGATGCCCACGCTCTTCGCGGGGCTCGCGCGGCCGTCCTCGACGGCCCGGGCGTATACGGTGTAGGCGCCCGCGGGCACGTTCTCCAGGTTCCAGGTGGCGGTCCAGGAGGTGGTGCCCGTCACGGGGATGGGGTTCGCGGCAAAGGTGGCGTCACCAATGCTCACCTGCACGAGGCGCGAGGCCCCGTTGGCGGGGAAGGTGGCCGTGCCGGTCACGGTCACGGCGCTGCCCGCGCCCGCGTCGTACACGGTGCCCTGGGCGGGACCCGTGAGGGTGAGCGCGGGAGGCGCGGGCTCGGCGTGAACTGCGAGGCTCACGCGGCTCGCGGCCGTGCCACCCTCGTAGCAGACGGCCACGTCGCCGTCGCCCGTGCGGGTGGTGGCCGTGAAGTCCAGGGTCGCGCCCGCGGGAACGGCCTCGGTGAGGGTCATGGGGATGACCCACTCGGAGCAGGGCGTCGTCACGAGCGCGAGGCTCAGGGAGGTGGCCGTGGCGCTGCCCGTGGCCACGAGGCTGTTGCTCGCGCGCAGCTGGCCCGTCATGACGACGGAGGTGCGGGGCGTGAGCGTGAAGCCGCGCACGTGGGCCTGCACGACCGCCCCGGCGGGGTAGGCCGCGCCCGTGACCACGGAGGCGGTCCAGCGCTGGTTCATGGCGGTGGCCGCAGGGGCACCGCACCCGTGGCCGCCCTCCTGGGCGCCCGCGGGCGTGCGGTCCATGTAGAGCGTGTTGTCGGCACCGGTGCCGCAGCCCTTGCGGTGGAGGAAGTAGGTCTCCACCACGACGGGGGCCGCGTGGGCCTGGTCCGTGGCGCCCACGGCCACGAGCACGGGCGTGGCCGTGGAGGCCACCACACCGTGGTTGTCCGTCACCGTGAGGGTGAGGGTGTAGAGGCCGGGGGCGAGGTAGGTGTGGTCGGCGCGGGGCCCGGTGGCGGTCTTGCCGTCGCCGAAGCTCCACGCGTAGGCCACGATGCTGCCGTCCACGTCGCGGCTCTCCTCGGCGGAGGCCGTGAGGCGGCTTCCGAGGAGGAGCACGTCCGTGATGACGGGCAACGGCGCGAGGGTCGCCTGCTCCGCGCCCGAGGGCTCGAAGCGGGAGCCGCCCGCGACCTCGACCTCACCGAAGAGGGGGTTCTGGGTGGCCGCGGCGACGGGGACGCCGTCGAGGGTGCTCACGGCGATGGCGTCCACGCTGGACACCGTCACCGTCACGAGGTCCTCCGCCGCCGCGCCGAGGGTGTCGGTGACGGTAAGGCGGAAGGTAAGGGCGGTGGCGGCGTCCACGTGGGGCGCGCGGAAGGTGGCCGAGGCCGTGCTCGCGCCCTGCAGGGCGGCGGCGGGGCCGCTCACCTGCGTCCAGGCGTAGGTGAGGGTCTGCCCGTCCGCGTCCTGGCCCGCGCCCGCGAGGGTGACGAGGACGCCCTCGTTCACGCTCTGGTCGGCGCCCGCGTTCGCCACGGGGGCCGCGTTGGGCGCGTTCACGTTCACCGTGACGCTGTCCGTATCCTTCACGACGCCGTTCTCGAGCACGCGAGCCTCAAGGGTGACCTGGTAGGCCCCGATGGGCGCGCGCACGGCGTGGGCCCAGCTGGACCCGTCGTAGGTGTCCACGGGAACCCACCCGAAGAGGGGCTCGCCGTCGCTCACGCGCAGGCCGCGGACCTCCACCGTGAAGGCGGGGTTGCTGGTGCCCGCGCGGGCGGTGGCCGACACCTCGGGGGAGGTGGGGCCTTCGCCCACGGAGTTGACGGCGCTCACCACGGCGTAGATCGTGGCCCCGTTGGGGATGCCCACGAGGTGGAAGCTCGTCTCCGTGGTGGTGGCGGAGTAGGGGCGGTTGCCGGGAGTCTCTCCGTAGCGGACCACGTAGTGCTGGACGGCGCGGCCGCCGTTGCTCGCGGGCGGGTCCCAGAACAGGCTCACCTGCTCGTTGCCGCCCACGGCCTCCACGTTCTGGGGAGCCGTGGGGACGGTGCCGGCAAGCTCGGGGGTCGCGCTCGCCTCGGCGGAGGCGGGGCCCTCGCCGTTGACGTTCGTGGCGGTAACCACGAAGTAGTAGGTCTGGCCGTTCACGAGGCCCGTCACCGTGGCGGAGGGGGTGGTGGCCGCCTGGGTGGCGGAGTAGGGGCCGCCGGCCGTGGTGCCGTACTTGACGGTGTAGCCCGTGATGGGCCGGCCGCCGTTGAAGGGCGCAGTCCAGGTGAGGCTCACGGCGCCGTTGCCGGGCGTGGCCACCACGTTACCGGGGGTGCCGGGGATGGTGTCCACCGTGGTGATTTCCTCGCCCTGCTTCACCAGGCGGAGGTTGAGGCCCGCCTCGGTGGCCATGGCGATGGCCTGGGGGATGGTGGTGCCGGAGGTGATGCCCACGGGGGCGCCGACGCCGGCAAGCCCGATGCCGTGGGTGAGGATGCCGATGGCGCCCTCGCCCTCGAGCACCTTCGTGCTCTGGCGGACCACACCGAGGTTCACGGCGCTGCCGGAGTCACCGGAGTTCGTCATGCCCGCGTACTGCCAGGACTTCGCGTTCTGGTTGAGGCCGAGGCCCGCGCGGGCCTTCGTGGCGAAGGTTTCCGCGTCGATGAGGCCGTTGCCGTACTGGACGGCGATGCGGCCGCCCGCGAGGGCGCCGTTCGCGCCCACGGGACCGTTCCACACGGGCATGTGGGGGCGCACCTCCGAGTAGTGCGCCGCCGGGATCTTCACGATGCCGAAGTCGTTGCCCACGTCGCCGCCCGGGCCCGTCTGTCGGGCGTACACGAGGGCGCCGAGGGTCTTCACGGTGCCCTTCGCGGGACCGAGGTTGAGGGCGGCACCGACGAGGGCGCCCGCGCCACCGAGGATGCAGCTCTTGAAGCACACGTCGATGCGGTTGATGCCCGAGTTCGCGGCGTTGGGGTTGTAGTTCGCACCAGGGCCGTGGGTGGCCGTGAAGGTGTCATCGTAAAGGAAGCAGTGGCCGGCGGCACCGAGGTAGTAGTCGCCGTTCTGGTCCTGCCAGATGAAGTTGGCCGTGCACAGACCCACACCACCGTCCTTGTAGTACGTGTAGACGGGGCTGCCGGGACCGATGCCGTCGCTCGTGGAAGGCACCGGGGGGCCTTCACGGGGCGAGTAGGCGCGCAGCTCGCTCGCCTGCAGCTTCTTCACCTGCTGCTCCCACCGGGCACCGCCCAGCAGGTTGAGGGTCCAGCCCTCGGGAACGAGGCCCTCGGGGGCGGCGGCGGGAGCCTCTCCCCGGAAGTAGGCGTACACGACCTTCGTGCCGTCAAGGGCGGGGGCGGCGGCGAGGAAGCCGGAGTGGCCCGCGTAGTGGCCGCGCACGGCCTCCGCGAGGGCAACGCCCTCCTGCGCCGTGGCCAGGATGGCCTCCTTCACGGTGCCGTCCGCGTTCATGAATCCGCTCGAGTCCACGTCGCCCGGGCCGCCCGTGCCGGTGGTGGTGCCACGCATCGTGAAGGTGCGGCCCACGGTGGCACCCGCGGCGGGCTCGGCGAGGGTGATGGTGGCGGTGTTCTGGACGGCGAAGGTCACGGACGCCTCAACGTCTTCGCCCTCGGCCGTGGTGTAGACGGCGCGGAGGACGTGGAGCCCGTCCGCGAGAACCGTCGTGTCCAGGGTCGTGGACCAGGGGGCAGGGTTCGTGGTCGTCGTGTCGATGGGGAGGGTGGCGAAGGGCGCCCCGTCCAGGAACAGGCGGAGCGACTCCTCGGTGGGAACCACCATGGGCGTCACGGCCTGCACCTCGTTGGAAAGGGGGCCGCGGTTGCCCGCGCCGTCCTCGGCCTGCACGGCGTAGTAGTACGTCGCGCCCGCCATGCGGCCCGTGTCCGTGAAGGTGGTGCCGCTCGTGGTGCCCGCGAGGGTGCCCGTGAGGGGCGTCACGCCGGGGGAGCCGCTGCGGTAGACGCGGTAGCCCGTGACGGCCACGTTGTCGGTGGCGGCGGTCCACTGGAGGCTGACGCTGCTCGTGGTGGCGGCCGTCACCGCGAGGCCCGCGGCGGCCGAGGGCGCCTCCGTGTCGGGGGTACCGACGGTGAAGGTGACGCTCACGGGGCCCGCCACGGGGACGGGGCCGGTGCCGTCGTCGAAGCTGTGGCGCGCGGTGGCCGTGTAGGTGCCCTCGGCGAGGGTGCCGGCGGGGTCGTACACCCAGGTGCCGGTGGCGGCGTTGAGGGTGGCGGTGCCCGTGGCCGTGAAGCCGTTGGGGCCCTCCAGGTGCACGGTCACGATGTCCAGGCCCTCCTCCACGGGGGGCTCGTCGGTGGCGGAGGTGCTGATGGTGCCCTCGTTGGGGATGCGGTCGTCGTTCACCGGCATGGAGGTGCTGCAGTCGCCGTAGTGGCTCGTGGCGAACACCGTGGCCGGGAGGGTGGCCGTGGGGAGCTCCGCGAGGGGGATCTCCACGTGCACGATGCCGGTCTCGAAGTTGTAGGAGGCCGCAGCGGTGCTTCCGGCGGCGGCGGCGTAGTTGTACACCGTGGGGCTGCCGAGGCTGTAGCAGACGCCGAAGCTCGCGTCGTTCACGGTGAAGCGGTACTCGACGATGTCCTCGAGCTCGTTCGCGCTGAGGCTCAGGTCCTTCACGCCGAGGTCCACGACCACGTGGGTGGCCGTGGCGAGGGCCTTGAGGCTCACGAGGTCGCCGTAGGCCGTGCGGGCGTCGCCCTCAGCGTCGGTGGCGGAGGCGCGCACGCCGGGAACCGTGAGGGCGGTGGCCGTGTTGAGGGAGGCGGCGGGGAGGTTCTGGTCGGAGTCCACGTCCCACAGAATGAAGCCGTCCCCGGCGAAGAGGTCGCTCGTCATCTGGTCGCTCATCTGGAACATCTGCTGGATGCCGATGGGGTCGATGGGGCCGCCCACGCTGCCGGCGGAGCCCTTCACGGACTCGAGGGCGCACCAGTAGGCTTCCTCGAAGGTGACGAGGCCGTCCTTCGCG
>DATMKA010000011.1:0-9180 GCA_035553595.1 Thermoplasmatota archaeon
CGGGTCATGGCCCTGAGCGGTCGAGGGGGTGGGTCGAAAGTGGGGCCGTGCTTCTCTGCCGGGCCGCGCCTCAACTCCCTGCCGGGGACTGAGGCTCCGGCTGGCACCTCCCTGCCGGGCGCAAACACAGAGCCCCGGAGGCGCAGAGAACACAGAGAGGAGGACGCCGAAGAGCGCACGGAGGGGGGTTGGACCCGCAGAGGGGTGGAGGGGCACGGAGAGGGGCCTCAAGGCTCCGGTTCTCTGGGGATCCGTCCCTTCTCGGCGCGCTCCCCTGGGGCCTCCCTCTGTGTGCTCGGCGCCTCCGGTCCTCTGTGTTGGCGCGCGGCAGCGAGGCTTGGCGACCTCAGGCCCTCGGCGGGCGCGCTGGGGAGAACGTCAGGTTTCAGTCCCGCGACCGGGCCAACACCCCCGCAGCCGTGACACGGCGAAGCATCCCCTTGCCGCATTCTCAACCGCTTTATTCCCAAGCTCGTTCATCAGGAATATCCCAGGAAGGGCGCCCTCAGCTTTAAGAAGGGCAAGCCCTTTTCCGGCTTCGCCTCCCCCGGGGGGCAGCCGGGGTGACCCCCATGCAGGCCACGCGTTTCCCTGATCTTACCGCTGACCGCATCGCCGCCGCCTCCAAGGCGCGGTCGGAGCCCCCCGCCCTCACGGAGCGCCGCAAGGCCGCTTGGGAGCGCCTCCCGAGCACCGACTTCTCGGTGCCCCGCGGCGCCATCCCCTCCCGCACGCGCCTGCGCGACGTGGACCTCCTCGCTCTTGCGGCGGGCGCCGTCGCAGCCCCCGCGCCCCAGGTGAACCGCAGCTTCAAGGGAGAGGGCATCCAGGTGCTCTCCTGGAGCGAAGCCATGACGCAGCACCCCAACCTCGTGCAGCGGTTGTTCAGCACCCACCTCCCCGAGGACGGGAAGCTCGAGCTCCTGCAGGAGGCCCTCCCCGCCTACGGCACCGTCATCCTCGTGGGCCGCAACGCGAACCCCGAGGCCCCCGTGAACCTCGACATCGAGGTGCCCGCGGGCGGCGCCGCCCTCCACACCCTCATCGTGACCGAGCCCCTCAGCAAGGTGGAGGTCATCGAGCGCCTCCACGGCAGGGCCGAGGGCAGCTTCGTGAGCCAGCGCGTCGAGATCTTCGCGGGCGAAGGCAGCCACGTCACCTACGCCGCCGTCCAGGACCTCCCCCTCACCGCCACCTACAGCGCCACGAAGCGCGCCCACCAGGAGCGCGACGCGAAGGTCGTGTGGGTGGACACCCAGATCGGGTCCAGCATGACCCGCAGCGAGGTCACGAGCCGCCTCCTCGGCCCCGGCTCGGGCGTGCAGAACTTCGGCGCCTTCCTCGGCTCCGGCAACCAGGAGTTCGACCTCAGCGCCCGCGGCTTCCATGAGGCCGCCCACACGGAGAACCAGATCTTCACGAAGGGCGCCCTGCGGGACGATGCGCGCTCCATCTTCTTCGGCCACGTCCACATCATGCCCCCGGGCGCCTCCTCGGCGGGCCACCAGAAGTCCGCCACGCTCCTCCTCAGCGAGAACGCGCGGGCCGACAGCATTCCCGTCCTCGACGTGGAGAACAACGACGTCTCCGCCTCCCACGGGTCCACCGTGGGCCAGGTGGACAAGGAGCAGCTGTTCTACCTCAGGAGCCGCGGCCTCAGCGAGGCCGAGGCGACGCGCATGATCGTGGAGGGCTTCTTCCAGCCCCTCCTCGCCGAGATTCCCCACGAGGGCGTCCGCGAGGAGCTCACGGCCGCCATCGGCCGGAGGCTTGTGGGATGATCGACCCCCAGGTGGTTCGGCGGGACTTCCCCATCCTGCAGCGGCAGGTCCGCGGGAAGCCCCTCGTGTACCTCGACAACGCGGCCACCACCCAGAAGCCGCGCCAGGTCATCGACGCGATGAACCACTACTACGAGCACTACAACGCCAACGTCCACCGCTCCATCCACGAGCTCGGCGAGGAGGCCACCCACGCCTGGGAGCAGGCCCATGAGCGCGCGGCCCGGTTCATCAACGCCCGCGGCATCGAGGAAGTGGTGTTCACGAAGGGCACCACGGAGGGCGTGAACCTCGTCGCTTACGCGTGGGGCCTCACGAACCTGCAGGCCGGTGACGAGGTCGTCACCACCATCATGGAGCACCACTCCAACTTCGTGCCCTGGCAGAACGTGTGCCGCCGCACGGGCGCCACCCTCCGCGTGGCTCCCCTCACCGCGCAGGGCGAGCTCGACATGGAGGCCTTCCGCAGCCTCCTCACGCCGCGCACGAAAATGGTCACCCTCACCGGCATGAGCAACGTCCTCGGCACCATCACCCCCGTGCGCGAGATCACGAAGCTCGCCCACGCCGTGGGCGCCCTCGTGTTCGTGGACGGCGCCCAGTTCGTGCCCCACACCTACGCCGACGTGCGCGACCTCGGCGTGGACTTCATGGCCTTCAGCGGCCACAAGATGCTCGGCCCCACCGGCGTGGGCGTCCTCTACGGCAAGCGCGAGATCCTCGAGAACATGGATCCCTTCCTGTACGGCGGCGAGATGATTCGCCGCGTCACCGTGGAAGAGACCACCTACAATGATCTCCCCTGGAAGTTCGAGGCCGGCACCCCCAACATCGCCGAAGGCGTGGGGCTTGCGGCCGCCATGGACTACCTCGACAAGCTCGGCATGGACAACGTGCGCGAGTACGAGAAGCACATCACGGGCTACGCCATGAAGCGCCTCGCGGAGCTTCCCGAGGTCACCATCTACGGGCCCCCCGCCGAGCGCCGTGGTGGTGTCGTCTCCTTCACCTACGGGGACATCCACCCCCACGACCTCGCAAGCCTTCTCAACGAGCGTGGCGTGGCCATCCGCGCGGGCAACCACTGCGCCCAGCCCCTCATGCAGCAGCTCAACGTGGCGAGCACCGCCCGCGCCTCCTTCTACGTGTACAACACGAAGGAAGAGGTGGACGTGCTCGTGGAGGCCCTCCAGCACGCGAGGAAGGTGTTCGCCCAATGACCACCGACGAGCCCCAACCGAACGCCGGAAGCGCCGAAGCGATGTACCGCGACCACATCCTCGAGCACTACCGCAAGCCCCGCAACTTCGGCGTGCTCAAGGACGCCCACATCGACCACCGCGAGGACAACCCCCTCTGCGGCGACGACATCCGCATCACCATGAAGCTCGCCCCCGACAACACCGTCTCCGAGGTGAAGTTCCAGGGCCGCGGCTGCGCCATCAGCCAAGCCTCCGCGAGCCTCCTCACCACGAAAGTCAAGGGCATGCCCATCGACCAGGTGAAGCAGCTCACCCGCGACGACGTCGTGGCCATGCTCGGCATCCCCGTCTCCCCCGTGCGCCTCAAGTGCGCCATCCTGAGCCTTGCGGTCACCCGCAACGGCATCGACCTCTACGAGAAGAAACTCAACCCCTCCAGCTGACCCGGTGACCCTCATGACCCCTGAGCTCGAAGTCAAGAACCTCCATGTGAACGTGGACGGGAAGCCCATCCTCAAGGGCCTCAACCTCACCGTGAACCGCGGCGAAGTGCACGCCATCATGGGCCCCAACGGCAGCGGCAAGAGCACCCTCAGCTACACCATCATGGGCCACCCCAAGTACGAGGTGACCCAGGGCGAGATCCTCCTCCGCGGTCAGAACGTCCTCGAGATGGAGGTGGACAAGCGCGCCAAGGAAGGCCTCTTCCTCGGCTTCCAGTACCCCATGAGCGTCCCCGGCGTCACCATGCAGAGCTTCCTCCACAGCGCCTACAACGCCGTGAAGGGCAAGGACCTCACGAGCATGGAGTTCAACCTCCGCCTCCTCGACGTCATGAAGAAGTACGACGTTCAGCCCCAGTTCGCGAAGCGCCACGTGAACGAAGGCTTCAGCGGCGGCGAGAAGAAGCGCGCCGAGATCCTCCAGATGGCCATCCTCGAGCCCAGCATGTGCATCCTCGACGAGCCCGACTCCGGCCTCGACGTGGACGCCCTCAAGGTCGTCGCGGACGGCATCCAGAAGCTCCGCGGCAAGGACCGCGGCATCCTCATCATCACCCACTACCAGCGCATCCTCAACCACGCCCCCGCCGACCGCATCAGCATCGTGATGGACGGCCGCGTCGTCGCGAACGGCGGCCCCGAACTCGCCCTCCGCGTCGAGCGCGAAGGCTACGACTGGCTCAAGGCGAAGGCCTGAACCGACGGTTGTTGATGAATCGGGCTCGGGGGCTTTCCCCGGGCCCCTTTTTCCGCTTTCCTTGGCCCGCAGCCCGGCCGCTGCGCTCGGCTCAGCGCGAAGGAGCGAAGGGGACGCGAAGGACCGCGAAGAGATAGAAACAAACAGCTTCGCCGTCCTTCGCCGCTCCGCCGCTTCGCAGCTCTACGCTGCCCGGGCCGCGCAGAGTAAGCACGCGGCCTTTGTGTCCTTCGAGGTGTCCTCCGTCCCTCTGTGAGCTAAAGGGTACCGCGGCTCCGAAGCAACGATGGGGCGAGAACGCGGAAGGAGTCAATGATCCCCGGGATCGGCCGGAGTAGGCACGTACACGAGCCGCCGGATCCCCTTCTTGAGCTTCGCTTCCCCGAAGTTGATGAGGAGCCCCACCGGGCACCCGCTCCACCTGAGGTACGTGAGGACGTGGGCCGCGTGCATGGAATCGAGCGACTTTTGGGATTTGACGTGAACGAGGACTTTCCCGTCCACGAGCAGATCCATGTAGAAGGCAACGCCCATCGGGATGCCGCGATAGTGGATTTCAACGGGCACGTTCTGGTCGACGCGGTGGCCGCGGCTGGTGAGCTCCTCCACGAGGCAGACGCGATACACCTCTTCGAGGAGGCCTTCCCCGAAGTCCTGGTGAATCTCATGCGCTGCATCGAGGATGGCATCTGTGAGGGCGTGAAGCGAGTTGGCGGAATCCGGGCTTGCGGGAGGGGATTCGGGGTGCATGCATCCCTGGTGCGTGGGGGAGGTGTTGAGGGTTCTCCCGAGGTCACTCGACGCGCCCGGCAGTCTCCGCTGTTGGGTCCCGGTTCATGCGTCTGGCCGGTGGCGTAGAAGCATGGCCGCGAGGACGAGCCCCGGTAGGGCAGCGAGTCCAAAGCCCGGGATGGAGGGTGTAGTCATTCGTGACTCAGGCGCTCCTTGGGGGGGAACCGTGAGCCACGGGGTGTACACAATATTCCCTACAATACCCGCTCGCGGTCCTTCCTGCCCGTCAACCACCGGGCCTTCAGGGCTTCCCCACCAGTTTTCGCGGGCGTCCACCGGGATGGTGAGCCCTTCGGTGATGAGTGCCTCGTCCCGGATGTTCGTGAAGCTGGACTCTCTCACAGTGACCTGGAAAGGGGGAGCAAACGGCCTCTGAACAACACGCAGCCCGTACCGGGATTCGTCTAGGAACACCCGCTCGATGAAGGCCTCGCTGTCGATAAGCGTGAGAGGGCTTTCGCTTGTGATGGCTGCATTCACGAGACGGAAGTTGGCACCGTCGGCTCCCACGGCGGCAGTAAAGGCGTGTGGGTTGGTGACCCGCAGACCTTCGACCCTCACCACTCCTCCCGTCACGTCGAGCGCACCCCCGCTCCGGTCGATGTGGATGTCGCGGAGGTCGGCAGGGGTTGAGATGAGCCGGATTGCCGTGCTGGGGGCACCCCGAACCAGGATATCTTCCATCATAATGGGGCGGGCCTCCATCTCTACTCCCGGGAGAGGTCCGGCGTAAATAATGGGGGTGGAAAAACCTCCACGGCTCTCATACGCGTAGCCATCAAACTCAGCGCCGTCGATGGCGAGGGCGCAGGAGAAACAGGAGAGGCCTGCATTCGGGCCGACGGAGGTGTGGTCCGTGATCTCCACCGTGCTTCCGGTGATGTGGAGCCGGCTGTCCTCAAAGTGTAACTCCTTTAGCGTTACCGTGCTCGCTCCTTCCACTCTCGACGCTTCGTAGTCGCCAACGACGCGAACGCGGCTTAGCGTCACGTTGGTTGAGTCGAGGATCGAGAACCCCCACCCCCGGATATCGACGGAGTCTGGTGAGCCCCGGTACTCCAGGAGGAGGTCCTCGATAAGGACGTGTGCGGTAATTCCCCGCAGGGACAGGGCCGGACCTGTTGCAGGGTCAAAGCCGATGCGCCAGCCTTTGATCACGTACGGATCTCCTGACCCCCCTGTGCCAGAAACAACGCCATTCCCTGTCACGATGTCAGGAAGAAGGAGGGAGGTGTCCCCCGTGAGTCGGATCGGCGCGTGCTCCGTGTAACTCTCCTGACCACCTTGGCTGCTTACTTGCGGAGTAACCACACTAAGGGACGCGAGGAGTAGGCAGAGGAGGACGCCTTGAATTCCGACGATCTGGCCCACGGGAGATACACCTCGATATGGTGTTATCACGGTTCCGGCGGCATGGTTCAGTACACCTTGCCAAGGTCACCCGTCGTAACCGGGGCCCCTTTGCTGAGGGCGGCGACAGCGATCCGAACGTGCGCTGCGAGGGCCGAATCGATCACCTCAAGGGTGAGCTTGGCGGAGCAATCTTTGGAGGAGCCTGCAAGCGTCACCTTTCCTGCCCCGTCGGTCGTGAGGGCCGCGCGGTTCGCGCCGGGGGGACTTCCGCTCGTGATGTCGATGGCATCGTCCGGGTCGAAGAAGGCGTTTGGCCCATCGTCATGGTCGTAGAGCGCCGTCGTGATCGTTAGGCGAGGGGCTTGCCACATGTTGATGTCCCATTCTCGGATGTCGGGAGAGAGTGGGAAAGGAGGAACGGCGCCGTCTGACACCTTTCCACTTCCCCGATTGTCAACGTGGTCGTCTAGACGCCACCCCTTCGGAACGGGGAGCGAGTAGGAGTTCGACGGGATACCATAGACAACCCATGACCGGATGTAGGGGTCATGGAGGCTGTTCTGATCGCAAGGGGTAGGGCCATTATCCGCGTAGTCGACGATTCGGATCGAGATGGTGATGAGCCCGCCGTTGCCGGTGGGCGTGAAAGGGAGCATGTCGAAGCCGTCGAGGATACCATCGTCATCCATGTCCCGATCGGTTTTCGCCGACGCAAGCTGGAAATAAACGTCTTCAACCTCGTCGCTTACGAAGTCGTTGTCATCGTCAGGGTCGTCGCAGTCGGGAGTTCCGTCACCGTCGGTGTCGCTCCCCCTGAAGATCTCGGCTTCGGAGCATTTCCGGTTGCCTGTGGCTGGGTCATAAACGAGTTCGCAGGTCTTTGTCTGCTTGCAGTCTGCGGGCCCCGTGGGGGGCGGCTTGGGGGCGCCCTCCACAAGCCCGCTTGAGGGGTCGCGGGAGGTTGGGCTGGAGGTGCCGGCGGCTGCGGCCGCTCCGGCCACGAGGAGGAGAGAAATCAGGATTGCGAGGGGGCCGCGTAAGATAGATTTCCTTGGATACTGCTTGAAGGGTGTCGGCTTCATGCAGGAAGGGGTTCCCCCCGCTGGCCAAGAGCTTCCTCCGGACGTTGCAGGATCCGATGGTGGGCCCGTCAGGGGTTAAATGCCTCAGAGGCGTTTCAGGAGGGAGGTGGGTTGTGACCTTCCCCGATCGCGTCCAAGCCATCGTCCTCCTGAGCGGCGGCCTCGACTCCGCCGTCGCGCTCTGGTGGGCCAAGGCGCAGGGGTGGTCGCTCACGGCGTTGAGCCTCAACTACCACGAGCGGCCGCGGGGAGAGATTGTGGCGAGCCGGGTGCTCGCGGCGCGGGTGGGCGCTGAGTACGTGGAGGTGGATCTTCCCTTCGTGCGGGAGGCCTTGGATATTCCCGGCGTGGATGCTCGCCTGCAGCAGGCGCCGCAGGGCTACGTCCCGGGGAGGAATCTGCTGTTCTACGCGGTGGCCTCGTACTACGCGGATGCTCGCGGTGCGCGGCACCTTGTTGGGGGGCACACGCTCACGGACCCCGACGCATTCCCAGATGCCTCTCCCGCGTTTTTCAGCCTGATCGATGAGGCGAACCGCCTGGGCCGTTACCGGGCAGAGGCGGCGCCGCTCACGGTGGTCCTCCCCCTGAGGGCTCTTGACAAGCAGGGGGTGGTGGCGCTTGGTCGCCGCCTCGGGGTGCCTCTCGACCTCACGTGGAGCTGCTACCACGACGCGGTGGATCCCTGCGGGGCTTGTGTGAGCTGTGTCGAGCGGAGCGAGGCTTTCCTTGCCGCCGGGGTCCCGGCGGAGGGTCAAAAAACCTAAGTCTCCATCCCCGGAGGTGTTCCCATGGCGCTTTGGCGTGTCGAGTACGAGTATCCGGACGGGTCGCGGGAGAGCAACGTGATGGCCGCCGGGAACCGGACGGCGGCCCAGGCGCGGGCCGAGGCCGCGGCCGAAAAGCGCGGCGCCCGGCTCGTGGGCGTGCCCGAGGTCGTTGACCCGGTAAGGGGCTCGATGTAGGGGCGGAAAAGTGCGCATCGCGGGTGCCACAACGCTTATAGGGCTCGCCCGTGAGTGCGGCTGTCATGCGCCAGCGCGGGCTCCTGCTTGTCACCCTCCTCGCTCTCATCGCCGCGCCCCTTGCGGGCTGCATCCAGGCCGACCCCGGTACCCTCGAGGGCGCCACCACGCGCACCGACGAGGACTTCCGCCTCGGCCTCCCCTACGACGTCTCCGACACGTGGAGCCACCCTCTCGTAAACGGCACCCTCAAGGGGCTCCCGGTCGAGGTCCTGGAGCTTCCGAGCCATGACGGCACGATCCTCCGCGTGGGCGTCTACCGCCCCGACGTCCCCGAGGGCACGAAGGTGCCCGTCATCATCGACGCCGGCCCCTACTACGGGCGCGGTGAGGGCGTCGTCGAGTCGAGCACGGACGACCGCCTCGCGAACTTCCTCATCGAGAACTTCGTCCCCCACGGCTACGCCGTCGTCCTCGCGGCCATCCGCGGCACCGGCAACTCCGGCGGCTGCATCGAGCTCATGAGCGAGGCCGAGCAGAAAGACATGGACTTCCTCACCACCACCTTCGGCGAGATGGAGTGGAGCAACGGCGCCGTGGCCTACATCGGCAAGAGCTACGACGGCACCACCCCCTGGATGGCGGCCCAGTACGGCAACCCCTACCTCAAGACCATCGTCCCCATGCAGGGCCTCTCCAGCATCCGGGACCTCATGTTCAGGAACGGCACGAGCGAGACCCGCGGCCCCATCATGCACAACGGCGTGTACTGGCCCTTCGGGTTCGCAAGCGAGGGCCGCAGCAC
>DATMKA010000012.1:0-2386 GCA_035553595.1 Thermoplasmatota archaeon
GGTTGAGGGCGATGCCGCCGTTCTGGAAGGGCTTGTCGGGGGCCCCGGCGAAGCTCGTGAAGCTCACGGCGTAGGTGGCGTTCTCGCCGAGCTGGAGGGTGGCCGTCACGGCGCCCTGGTCGGTGGCGTCGTCCACGGCGATGGTGATGTTGCCCGTGGCCTTCACGATGCCCGTGCCATCATAGGCCCAGCCCTCCGAGAAGGAGAGGTCGCTGCCGGTGGCGGCAAAGGTCGTCACAGGAGCAGGCTCCTCGCCGAAGCAGCCCGCAAGAGCGGGAAGCGCGAGGGCGAGGACGAGGAAGCCAACAATGGCCCGGGCGGCACGCATAGGGCCACGCATACCGAGGCGACCTTATAAGCGTTATTTCACTGCGCCGAAACTGTCCGGGAGCGCGCGATGGATACGAGAAAAGAGGGGGGCTGCCGCCTCGGGAGGCTTGGAGGCTGAGGTGAGAGAGGCTGAGAGAGGCGGCAGCCGGTCTCCCGGACGAGGGAACGTCTCGGGGCCGCCGGAGGGAGGGCAACCCCGTGGGAGCACGGTCGGTGGAGGGCGTGAGGGACGCCCTTTCCCTGATGGGACGGTGGCCCCGGACGGTTATAAGGAGCGTGGATATGACGTAGGAATGACATCGCCTCCGCGGCGGACTCGGCCGGCGGGCCCCCGAGCCGTCGAGGACCCGGCGGCACCGGCGGAGCCTTTTGGGACAGGTTCTTGTGCTTGAAGGCGCCAACCTTTCGCGCTTGGGCCTGGAAGACGAAGCGGTCCGTGAAAAAGTCTCCACGGCCGAGCGGGTCATCTCCTCCGTTCGCGTGGCCGTGATAGTCCTCAACAGCCTGGTCTACCTGTTCTTCATGGACCACGCGGGCACGTACCCGCCCCTCGCCTACGCCATCATCGCGATCGCGAGCACCTACTGCGTGGCCGTGGCGGCGCTGCAACCCCAACGCCGCTTCCCCGTCCTCGCCACGAGCTACTTCACCTCCATCACGGACAGCATCCTCATCACCCTCTGGATTCTCGCCACCGGCGGCTTCGAGTCCCCCTTCTACGTGCTGTGGTACGCTTCCCTCTCGGCCGTGGCCTTCCGATACACCTTCTGGGCCACGGTGCGCGTGAGCGCCGTGTACATGGCGCTCTACCTCGGGCTCCTGTTCGCCATGGGCGAAGCCACGGGCCACGCCGCCGAAATCCTCGTCCGCATCGGGTACCTCCCCATCGTGGGCCTCCTCGCGGGCCTGCTCGCGGAGGAGGCCACCAACCAAACGGTGTCCAAGGTGGCCATGCAGGACTCCCTCGCCCTCTCTCGGACGAGCGAGGCGCGCTTCCGCGGCCTCCTCGAGTCCGCCCCCGACCCCATCGTGATCACGGACCGGGAGGGCCGCATCGTGATGGTCAACCAGCAGACGGAGAAAATCTTCGGGTACGCCCGCGAGGAGCTGCTCGGCGAAGCCGTCGAAATCCTGATCCCCGAGCGCTACCGGTCGCGCCACGTGGGCCACCGCGAGGCCTACGGGGACGCCCCCACGAGGCGGCCCATGGGCGCCGGGCGCGAGCTCTTCGGGCGGCGCAAGGACGGCACGGAGTTCCCCGCCGAGATCAGCTTGAGCCCCATGGAGAGCGAGGAGGGCGTCCTCATCACGAGCGTCATCCGCGACATCACGGAGCGCAAGCAGGCCGAGGAGGACCGCATCACGAGCCGTGAGCGCCTCCGCGAGATCGAGCGCCTCAAGGAAATCAACACCCTCAAGACCGTGTTCCTGAACACGGCCGCCCACGAGCTCGGCACCCCCCTCACCCCCATCAAGCTCCAGATTCACCTCCTCAAGCAATCGCCCCCCGGGGAGCTGGGGGATCGGCAGCGCCGCGCCATCAACGTCCTCGACCGCAACGTCGAACGCCTCGTCCAGCTCGTGGAGGAAGTGCTCGAAGTGTCCCGCCTGCAGGCCGGCCGCCTCGGCGTCAACCGCGTCGCCGTGGACCTTAACCACCTTGTGAACGAGGCCGTGGAGTCCTTCCAGGCCCTTGCCCGCAAGTCCGAGATCGATCTCGAGGCGGAGACGGAGCCCGACACCATCGTGAACGCGGACCCCAAGCGCATCACCCAGGTGCTGTTCAACCTGTTGAGCAACGCGTGCAAGTTCACGCCCCCCGGCGGCCGCATCGTGGTGAAGGTGACCCGCGAGGGGAGCCACGCGGCCGTCCGCGTCATCGACACGGGCAGCGGCATCCCCGAGGACAAGCTTCCCCTCCTGTTCCAGGCCTTCACCCAGGTGCACGACATCTCCAAGAAGGCCCAGGGCGGCACGGGCCTGGGCCTCTACATCTCGAAGGGCATCATCGACCTGCACGATGGCCAGATATGGGCCGAGAGCGCCGGCCCATATC
>DATMKA010000013.1:0-26570 GCA_035553595.1 Thermoplasmatota archaeon
CTCCTTGTCACCTTCGGCGCGGCCCTTGCCCTCGGCTTGGTTCTCGCCCTCGCGCCTTTCGCGCCCCCGCTTCCCGTGCTGGTGGCGGTCGTCGTCACGGTAACCCTTGGCGCCGCGCTCCTCTATGGCGGCCTCCGGCGGGTCCAGGACCGGGTGGATTCCGCGCTCTCGTCGCTCCTTGCAACGGGCCAGGGAACGGCCGACCGCGCAGGCAGGCAGGACCCGTCCCAGGGGCTCCTGCTGCCCACGAGGGGGCTGGAGGGCTCGGCGTTGCGTGAGGTGGCCCTCGGCGCTCGCTCCGCGGCAGTGGGCCGGTCGCTCCGGGAGATCAACCTCCGCCACCGGACGGGAGCCTCCGCGCTCGCGGTCGTGAACCGCGGCAAGCGCCTCCTCCATCCCGGGCCGGAAACCCGCTTGGAGCCTGGCGCCTCCGTGGTCCTTCTCGGGGAGCCGGAGCAGGTGGCGGCTGCGGAGCAGCTCCTGCAGGCCGAGGCGCCCGAGGAGACGGCGAGCGAGGAGGACTTGCTCGGCGAGGAGATTCCCGTTCACGCGGAAGCCCCGCTTGCTGGGAGAACCCTCGCGGAGGCAGGGGTGCGGGAGCGGACCGGAGCAACGGTCCTCGGGGTCCGGCGAGGCGAGGCGCGCTTCATGAACCCCCGGCCAAGCCTCGTGCTCGCGGTGGGGGACACGCTGCTCGCGGTGGGAACCCCCGAAGCCTTGACGCGGCTCCGCCGGCTCGCGGAGCCGCCGTCGCGCGACGCTGGACCCCATGAGGACACCTAGGCTGGGGCTGGGCCGACGCCGCCTCGGCGGTTGAGGAAGCCTCATTACCGGCAAACCGTATGGGCGGCCGTGCGCGCGCTCCCCCTCGTGATTCTCGCGCTCCTGCTCCTTCCCGCCGTTGCGCCCACCGCGCAGGCGGCCCTCCCCCTCAAGACGCCCCTCACGGTGACCTACACGGCCCACGTCCGCGTGGACCCCGGCACCCCGGACCGCGTGCAGGTGGCGGTGACCCTCACCCCTGCTGGGACGGCCTTCACGCGGCTCGAGTTGTACGCACCCGCCACGGAGGGCGGAAGCCCCGCCCTTCTCCGCCTCGAAGCGCCCCGCAACCTTGGCCAGGGCGGCGGCAAGTGGGTTCTCCCGGGCCCCTTCGCCGACACCCTCCACCTCAACTACACCTTCAACCCCCGCCTCTCGCGGGGCGAGGGCGCCGACCTCCTGGTGTCCGACCACTTCGCGCTCCTCAAGCTCGAAAGCCTGCTTCCCCGCTTCGCTCGCGTGGAGTATGACACGAACGGGGGCCTTCGCGACTACGGTGGACGCCTCCACTGGGATGCCTCGGTCACCTTCGACCTGCCCCCGGACTGGTTTGTCGCGGGGCCCTACGGCCCCCCAGGCGGGCAACGGATCCGCATTCCCGATCCCGTGTCGGGCCTGCCCGACATCTCGGGCTATGTGGTGGCCGGCAACCTCGCCACCACCACCTTCACGCACCACGGCATCCGCGTGGACGTCGTGACGGCACCGGGCGGCCGAGCCTGGGACGACTTCGAGGACTACTTCCAGGGCGCCGTCCCCTACCTGCGCGCCACCTACGGGCCGCGCGTCGGGAGCCACGTCCTCGCCATCGCGCTTCCGGCCCCGCCCATGCGCCGTGGCGGCGCCGCTCTCGGGAACGCCGCCTTCTGGGCGAGCGAGGCCACGCCGCAGGTGTGGGCGCACGAGTTCACGCACCTGTGGCAGGACTGGCCCACCACGGAGACGCCTGGAAAGTCCGACGTGTGGCTCAAGGAGGGCGGCGCGGACTGGCACGGCGCCCTCTCGCTCCTGCACGCGGGAACGTGGACCCAGGCCCGCGTGGACGACTTCCTCACCGAGAAGCGCCGCACCCTCGAACGGGAGCCTTCCGCGCAGGCGCCCCTGTCGAAGGCCGGGTACGGAAGCGACCACGAGGGCGCGGCCTACGTGAAGGGCATGCATCTCCTCGCGGACATGGAGCGCAGCCTCGTGGAGGCCGGCAATGCGCGCGGCCTCCTCGACCTCTACCGGGCTCTCCACGAGGTGGAGGCGAACGGGCAGGTGCTTCCCGTCCTGTGGTCCTTCCTCGGCAAGGCGGGGTGGCCCGGCGGCCTCCAGGCGCGCTTCAACCGTGCCATGAACGAGACAGGGGTGTCTCCCGCCATCACGTGGAGCGAACGCGCGCGGCCCGTGATCCTGGAGCCCCTCCTCACGCCCGAGAAGCCCACCGCGGGGAAGCCTATGGTGGTCCGCGTCCCCACGATCAACCTCGGGCGCTCCCCCGGCCGCATCGAGGGCCCCCTCACGTGGACCGGGGGCCCCGAGCGCGCCGACCTCGGTTGGGTCCTGCAGCCCCGCGAGGTCCGGGAGGCCACCCTCACGGTTCCGGCGGCCCGCCTCGGCCTGCACCACCTGGAGACGCCCGCCGCCAGCATCCCCTTCCTCGTGCCCGCGCCCCCGGAGGTCACGGTTTCAGACGTCTCCGTGAGCAAACCCTTGCGCGAGGGTGAGCCCTTCGTCGTCACGGTCACCGTGGTGAACCGCGGCGATGCGCCCGCCGCCTTCGATTTCCAGGTGCGTTACGACGACCGCGTCCTCGTGACCCAACCGTGGACCCTGGACGCGCGCGCGAACCACACCTTCACCTACGAGGCCGGGACGTACCGCCGCGGCGAGCACGTGCTCCTCGTGGGCGACCACGAGCCCGTGCGCCTCAACGTGAGCGCGCCCGCGAAGATCGTGGTGACCCGCGTGGAGGTCTCCGCGAGCCGCGTGCAGCCGGGCTCGCCCTTCGAGGTGCGCCTCACGGCCACGAACACCGGCACGGAGGAGGGCGAGGACGACCTGAGCTTCCGCATCGGCCGCGAAGCGTTCGGTCCCGTGAACGTGCGCCTCAAGGGCGGGGAAACCCGCATCGTCACCTTCCCCGTCGTCGTGAGCGGGGAGGGCGAGCACCAGATTCGCGTGGAGGGCTTCAGCCCCATCACGGTCACGGCGGAGCCCGCGCTCCTCACGCCGGGCCTCGGGGCCGTCGCGGCCGCTCTCGCGGTCGGAGCGGCCCTCCTGGTGTGGCGCCGCCGGTAACGGTCACGGACGGGTCACGCACCCTTCCGGAGGCGCTGCGGGAAGGCGTCAGGTTGAAGCGGCAGCCGCCCCACGGGCCTCGCATGCCACGCCGCCTTTTCCTGGTGCTTGCCGTGGCCCTCGCCCTGCCGCTTGCAGGCTGCATGGGGCTCGGTTCCGGCAAGCAGCCGCAGAACGCGAAAGGGGACGAGACGCCCGAGGAATGCAAGGACTTCCAGGTCCGCGAAGGGGACTTCATGTGGGCCTACAACGGGAAGGCCAAGGAGTCCAACGCCGCCACGCAGCCGTGGTACACGGCAAGCCGCGAGGTCGTCGTCGAGACCTGCCCCTTCATCGACTGGGGCAAGGTCACGGTCACGCTCCGCGACGCCACCGGCAACCACGTGTTCAACCAGACCTTCAACCGCGCCTCCGAGGAGCAGAGCTTCCAGGTGCAGGGGAACCCGGGCGGTTGGCTCGTGGACCTCCGCTGGGAAGGGTACACGGGGCACATGTCGGTGCACATCTATCCGAAGGTGTGACGGAGTTTACACAGGTTATTTGACACTGGTGTAAACTCTTCTTGATGTGGCCCGAGGGGACGCGTTTGCGCGTACTGCGGGGCCCGACACGAGCCAGCGCGGTGCCGCGGTGCCACGCGGTGGTTCGCGGTGGCCTGGGGAATCTGCGCGTACTGCGAGGGCCCGTCACCCAATCAGCGCGAAGGGGCGAAGGGCGCGAAGGACCGCGAAGGAAGGGAAAGACCTGTGCGTACCCGTCCCCTGGACACCTCCCGCGAGGGAATCTTTAAGGCGCCTCAAGGGGCCTGCCCCAGTGGAGGCTCCCCTTGTCCAGCCGGAGGCGTGCCCAGGCCATCCTGTCCGTGGTAGCCGTGGCCCTGCTCACCCTTCCCGCGCTCCTCATGGCCCCCTCGGCCGCCCTCCCGAACGGGCAGCCCTCCTGGGGGCCGTGGCGGACGGAGCGGGTGGAGGCGAACGGGAGGGGTCTGACCCACACGGGCCTTGCCTTCGGTCCTGGGGACGTCCCCCACATCATCTACCCGGGCACGTCCCCCGCCGACTTCGGCGCTGCCTGGTACGCCTACCGCTCCGGTCTCAACTGGGAGCGTGTGTACCTGGAGCAGTACGGGTCCCCCGGGGACATCGCGGTGGACGCGGCGGGCCGCGCGCACATGGTGTACCGCGGGGATCCCGGCATCCGGTACGCCACCTACCACCAGGGCGTCCTCGCGAAGGAAACGGTGGACCCCGGGGTGGCTGCGCAGGACATGGCCATCACCCTCGACGCGTCGGGGGTTCCCCACGTTGCCTATGTTGCCTCATCAACCACGGTGAAGCATGGGTACCGGGACCCGGCCACCGGCACTTGGGCCCTCCAGACAATCCTGAAGCTTCCTGCTGGGGGATCCAACGCGGAGATCGCCTTCGCGCTCGACTCCGCGGGCCGTCCCCACATCGCTTACGACGTCCGCAGCAACACCAACCCCGGGACATGGTACGTAACCCGCACCGCCACAGGCATCTGGGTAAGCGAGGAGCTCGGACCGGATTGTGAGTACTCCGCGGGCCTCGCCCTCGACTCCCAGGACCGCCCCCACATCGTTTGCAGCCACGAGCAGCGCGGCCTCTACTACGTCACCCGGCCTACCTCCTTGGGCGCATGGGCATACGAGCGCGTGGATGCCGGGTTCCGGCACGGCACAGAACCCGACATTGTCCTCGACCGGCAGGACCGCCCCCACATCGCCTACGCCCACGGGTACAACCCGGGGTGGCCCGATGACCCCACGCGCCCGGGTCAGCTCCACTACGCCACGCGCACGGCAGCCGGCACCTGGGCCATTGAGCTTGTCGATCCGGTGGGGCAGTACAACGGCATCGGTCCCTCCATTGCACTCGACTCGTGGGGTCTCCCGCACATCAGCTACATCCTGGGCTGGCACCGCTTCAGCGAGGGCGCCCTTGACCCTGTGCTTGAGCGGCGGGACATCCTGTACGCCGAGCCGGTGGTGGCGACGGGCCTCGGCTTGATGCCCTGATGTTCTTCAGCGCTTCGCGGTCCTTCGCGCCCTTCGCCCCTTCGCGCTGATTGGGTGACGGGCTCCGCAGTACGCACAAGTTCAAAGAGTCCACCGCGTACCTTCGCGTTGCCTTCGCCGCTTCGCGTGAACAGCGTGTCGGGCCTCCGCAGCACGCGCAAATTCCCCAGGCCTCTGCGAACCTCTGGCCCACTGACCCTCTGCGGTTCCGGCCGAGCCGCTGGGCTAAGGAACAACAGAAAAAGCAGTGATGGGCCCCGGGAATCCCCGGAGCCCCCGAAGAAGGCCCGTTAAGGCTTCTCCTCAGACCAGATCTTCAGGGGACCCTTCGGCCGGGCGATGCAGGTCAGAACGAACTTCTTCTGCTGCTCCGCGCTGAGGGCCGCGCCCGCGCTCTGGTCGGGCGCCGTGCCCTCCCACTTGGCGCTGCAGGTGTCGCAGCTGCCCGCGCGGCAGGAGTAGGGGAGCTCCATGCCGGCTTCGAGGGCGGCGTCGAGGATGGTCTGGTTCTTGCCGACCGCGAGGACGCGCTTCTCCTTGACGTACTCGACGCGGAACTGGTCGGGGCCGATGACGGGCTCCGCCGCCACCTCGGGCTCGGCCGCGGCGACGGGGGCCGCCACAGCGGCGCCGCCCTCGGCGACCTTCATGTTCTGCGCGACGAGCTCGTGGAGGTCCACGACCTGGATCTCGGCCTTGACCTTCTTCGCGATCTTCTTGAAGGTGGTGTAGCAGCCGGGGCTCGAGGTGACGAGCACCTTCGCGCCCGTGGCTATGATGGCGCGCAGCGCATCCTCGGCGATGCGGTTCGCAAGCTCGGGCTTGTGGGTGTCGAGGCCGCGGCCGTGGCCGCAGTCGGCGTGGCTGCAGGGCACGATGTCGGCGCCGAGGGCCTTCAGGATGTCGAGACCGGCCTGGCGGGCGGGCTCGTCGAGGGCCTCGGGCGCGTGGTACACCGCCTTCTCGGTCCACTTGTTCGCGATCTCGAGGCGCTTGGCCTTGAGCTGCGCGGCGATGGACTCGGTGGTGTGCATCGCGGCCACGTCCCAGCTCTCGATGTTGTTTGCGCGAGCGAGGAGGGGCCAGTCGAGCTTGAAGGCGCGGACGGCGTTCGCGTCGGGGGAGACCACGGCGTCGATGCGGCGCTTCACGAAGGCGTCCTGCATCTCGGAGATGGCTTCCGCGGCGGCGGCGCGCTGGCCCGTCTCGAGGAGGGGCGCGGCGCTCGTCTTCTCGTCCTTGCCGAGGTAGGTCATCTGCACGTTCGCGTTCGCGAGGACGCGGGCGGCGGCGTTCAGGACCTCGGGGGCCTCGTAGCTGCCCACGTCGTCACCGAAGAAGAGGAGGCGGCTGGTGTTGTCCCAGTTGAGGGTGGCCCACTTCGTGCGGTTCGCGGCGGGCTTGCCGAGCACGTTCCCTTCCTTCGCGACGTTGGCCGCGAGGGCGGCGTGGGCGGGGAGGGGCCCGAAGGCGTCCACGCAGGCCGCGAGCAGGAGGTCCGTCACGCGCTGGATGGGGATGCGCGTGGGGCAGATGGCATCCGCGTTGCGGGAGAGGGGCGTCTTGCTGGCCTCCTCGTGCAGGTGGGGCGTGGGCGTCACGTCGCCCTGCAGGAGGGCGGAGGCGGCGAGGACGCGGCCGCGGGGCAGCGCCGTCTCCCAGTGCACGTAGGGCCGCTCGGGGGCGACGTGGTTGCAGGCCGCGCAGCGGATGCAGGTGGTGACGTCGTAGTCCACGTCGGCGAGGCTGCCGGAGTTCACGCGACCGAGGGCCTTGTGGAGGGCCACGTGGCTCGGGTCGGCGCGGGCGCCGCCGGGGTAGGGGAACTGGCCGCGGGCCCACTTGATCTGGGGGCTCGACACCCGCATCATGAGCGGGAAGTCGCGCACCGGCAGGGGCATGGGGCGCGTGCGGGCGCCAAGGACGGGACCAGGGTTGAACACGGAGCGGGGGTCCGTCTTCTTCTTGTGGGCGCGGAGGCGCTTGAGGACGTCGGGCGCGAAGAGCTTCTTGCGCTCGTGGGCAAGGAGCACGCCCGTGCCGTAGCTGCGGCCGCCGGCCTTCTTCACGGCGTCGAGCATGGCGACGGAGTTGCCGAGGCCCGTGGGGTAGGTGGGGCGGCGCTCGTCCTCGAGGCCGTAGAACACGAGGTCGAACTCGTTCTTGCCGATGGCGATGGCCCAGAGGCAGTGGATGTCGCTCTTCACGGAGTCGCGCACGCGGGTAATGGCCTCGCCGAGGCGGTCCACGTGGATGACAGCCTCGCTCACGACGATGCTGGGGCCGAGGCGCTTCACGTTCATGTGGTC
Source organism: Thermoplasmatota archaeon (assembly GCA_035553595.1). GTDB lineage: Archaea > Thermoplasmatota > SW-10-69-26 > JACQPN01 > JAJPHT01 > DATMKA01. Next base: position 7,453 of record DATMKA010000013.1, read on the forward strand.
GAAGCGGGCGTCCCAGACCTTGCGGGCCTGGTCGTCCTTCGCGAGGGAGCCCGCGGCGGTGAGGCTGATGCCCTTGATCTTCTCGATGGCGACGTTGTCGAAGCTCTCGAGGACCACGAGGAGGCTGTACTTGCCGCCGGGCAGCAGCTTCGCGCCCGCGGCCTCGTTCACCTGGTCCGCGTACTCGGGGGTGTGGAGGGCGATGTGCCACGCGCCCACCTCGTTCGTGACGCGGCGGGCCGACTGCATGGCCACCTCCATGTTGTCGAAGACGAGGAGGTAGGGGAGGAGGTCGGTCTTCTCGCGCACCTGCAGGGTGACCTGGGTGAGGAAGCCGCTGATGCCGTGGGTGGCGTAGACGAGGTCGAGGTCGGCGCCCTTGAGGGTCATGGGCTTGCCGCTGCAGTCGATCATCTCGGCCTCGAGGATGTCGCTGCGGAAGGGACCGTACTTCGCGGACCCGACGCCGCCGCCGCCCGTGCACACCCAGCCGCCCACCGTGGCGCCGTAGGCGCTCGTGGGGTACTGGCGCAGGGCGAGGCCCTGCTGGTTGAGGGCGAGCTCGAGGTTCATGAAGGTGATGCCGGGCTCGACCGTGACGGTCTTCGCGGCCTTGTGCACCGACAGGATCTTGTTGAACTCCCGCATGTCCACCACGACGCCGCCCTCGGTGGGCACGGCGCCGCCGAAGCCGGAGGTGCCGCCGCCGCGGGGGATGATGGGGATGTGGTTCTGGTTGGCGAAGCGGATGAGCTCGAGGAGGTCGCCCTTGATGGTGGGGCGAGCCACGGCCCAGGCGTCGCGCTTGAGGAGGAGCTTGAAGATGGCGGGGGGCGTGGCGGCGTCCTTCGAGTAGACGGCGCGCTCAACCGGGTCGCCCGTGGCGTAGTCGAGGCTGTACTCGAGCTTGTTCACGAAGCCCTTCGGCATCTCGTTAACGAAGGGGGAGAAGCGCCGGTTCGCTTTCGCGGGGTTGAGGGCCAGTTCGATGAGATCCATGAGATCACCCGACCGCGCGAAGGACACCGGAGCATCCTCTCACGCGGGGTCCCCTAGGTGGGGGGTTTGAGCGTCAAAAGGGATGCCCTTATTTAAAGTCAACGGGGCGTTTGCGCAGGTTGCGAAGGGAGCCCGACGGTGCCCGCGCCAATGCCCACGCCGCAGCGTGGCAGGGCCGTTCCCACGAGCAAAATCCGAGGCTTTTCCACGCGAAATCTGCCCGAATTCTCACCCTGCAATAGGGCTCATAAGAGTTAAATACGGCCATTGCTCTCCCGCCCCCGTGGATTCCATGCCCCGGGTGGCAAAGGCCAAGGCCCTTCTTACAGTCCTTCTCCTCACCGCATCGGTTCTCACCGTCGTGTTCGGCGTGAACGCCATCAGCAGCGGCGTCGACCGCGCCACGGCGCAGGAACAGGGCGGCGACCTCGCCGCCGCCGGGTGCGTCTGCCACAACGCCGTCTCCAACTCCGAGGTGAAGATTGACGTGGAGGGCTTCCCCCACGCCTTCAACGCCGGCGAGCAGTACTCCGTCTGGGTGAACTTCACCGGCGGCCCCGAACCCCAGGAGACCCGCGCCTCTGGCGGCTTCAACGTTCTCGCCACGGCTGGCACCCTCGCCCCCGTCGCCGAGGCCCCCCAGTCCGGCTTCACCCAGGCCACCAACGGCGGCACGGAAATCACCCACACGCGCACCGGCGCCATCGGCGCTGAGCGCTCCTTCAACTTCCTCTGGACGGCCCCCTCCTCCGGCAACGCCGCCACCCTCGTCGTCACCGTGAACGCGGTGGACGGCAGCGGCGCCCCCGACCCCAACGACCAGTGGAACCGCATGACGATCTCGAGCGTTGCTGCCGAGACCGCTCCCGAGAACGCCATTGGCGCGGCCACCGGCGGCCACGCCTCCGTCCACTCCCTCGGCGTGAACTTCCTCGCCTACTGGGTGGGCGTCATCAGCTTCGCCCTCCTGTTCGTGGTGTACGGCGCCACCTTCTTCCTGTTCAAGTACGGCGAGTCCAACGCGACCACCGACCACTTCGACCGCCCCGACGCCGCCGCCTCCTCCACCCACGCCCCCGTGCGCTCCGGTGCGATGTGGCTCATCATCGGCATCGCCATCCTCGCGGCCATCGTCGTGTTCGCCCTCCTGCGCTCCCGCGGCCTCCTCGGGAGCCCCTGAGGCTTATCTAAGATCACTGCGGAGAGAAAACCATGGCGAAGAAAGTTCAGAAACCGGGCGACATCGTCCGGTACGTTCCCGCGCCCGAGCCCCTCGGCGCAGCCTTCGCGATCTTCCTCCTCACGCTCGTGGAGATTGCCTTCGTCGTCATGTTCGTCTGGGGCCTTTCGAGCCCCGAGTCGTTCGTGGCCGAGCACGCCTCCTGGCGCGACATGCAGACCAAGGTGGAGATCCAGCAGTTCCTCGGCGTCTGCCTTGCCGCTGCGATCCTCACCCTCGCCGCCATCCTGAGCCTCTACCGGAAGTTCTTCGTTCCTGACGTCCTCATCCTGAAGGAACGCAAGCCCAAGTACGAAGACCTGATGTGATGCCCATGGCCGTGAATCCCGACAACCTGGAAACCGGAAACGTCGGCCGCCGCGCCTTTGTCAAGGGCAGCGTCGCCGCCGCTGCGACGGTGGCCGTGGGCGGCACCGCCTTCTCCATCGTGAAGCCTCTCGCGATCATCAAGCCCTCCACGGCGCGCGAGATCAACTACATCGCCTCCTTCAAGGTGGCCGGGCCCGCCCCCCGCGGCATCCCCTGGCTCCCTCTCCGCATCAACGACGCGGGCGAGATCGAGGGCATCCCCGACTGGCCCGCCCAGGCGGGCGTGAGCGCGCTCACCTCCCCCAACCTCGACTGGTACCGCTATTGCGGTCACGAGAACGCCCCCGGTCTCCTCAGCCAGACCGTTGACGGGACCACGACCTTCCCGTACCAAGGCGACAACAAGCTCCGCTACTTCGTGACGGAGGACAAGATCCTCCAGGGTTTCAACCCCTGGTACAAGGACCTCATCGGCGACGTGATGCGGGCGGACCACTTCAAGGACGTCTACACGGGCGATGCCGGGGCCCCCGACGCCATCAACTCCGGCGCCGGTGGCAACTGGCGCTCCGAGGGGCAGGCGGGCGCCAACATCGTCTCCGTCATCATCATCAAGGTGGACCCCAAGAAGCTCACCTTCGACGACCGTGTGAAGGAGGATGTGGCGGCCGCCGTTCGCAAGAACGTCGAGGACGCCCAGGGCCTCATGGCCTTCATCGCCTTCTGCACCCACTTCTGCTGCCTCCCCGGCTGGAAGGAGGACAAGACGGCCCGCGGCGCGAAGGGCATCCCCGGTCAGGGCGACGGCACCTCTTGGGACCTCATCTTCTGCACCTGCCACCTCTCCCGTTACAACCCCATCAACCTCACCCAGTCCAAGTTCGTGCTCCAGGAAGCCACGGGCGATGACGCCGCGGGTGGCGCTGGTGGCGCTGCCGGAGGCGGTCACTGATGGCGACAGAGCTGGTCCGCGACGGCACCGTCGCGCGCACTCGCCGCATCAGCGGCTCCCAGCGGATGGCCCTCGCGGTCTTCGCTTGGCTTGACGAGCGCTTCCGCATCCGCCGCGGCGCGGCGGCCATCGAGAAGTTCTACTACCAGATCAACCTCCAGCTGCCCCGCAGCCACACGGAGAAGTACAAGCTCCGCAGCATCTGGTACTGGTACCCCATGTACACGCTCGGCAGCATCTCGCTGCTGGCCTTCCTCATCGCGGCCATCTCGGGCGTGCTCCTCACGCTGTACTACATCCCGAGCACCACGGCCTACGTTCCCGGCCAGGGCACGGACCTCGGCCCCGTCCTCGAGCCGAAGGCGAGCATCGCCTGGCAGAGCGTGGGCAACCTCATGTTGAACGTGCCCTTCGGCTTCATGATCCGCGCCATCCACTTCTGGGCGGCGATGGTCATGGTGGCGGCCGTGTTCCTGCACATGTTCCGCACCTACCTCACGCAGGCCTACAAGAAGCCCCGTGAGCTCAACTGGTTCGTGGGCGTCGTGCTCTTCCTGCTCACCATCCTCCTCGGTTACTCCGGCTACCTCCTGCCGTGGAGCCAGCTCTCCTACTGGGCGGCCACTATCGGTCTTGAGATGAGCAACGCGTCCCCCATTATCGGCAAATGGCTCGCGGCCATGCTGTTTGGTGGAACGCAGCTCGGTGCCGCCACCGTGACGAGAATGTACGTGCTGCACGTGATCCTGCTCCCGATGATCACCTTCGGGGTCATCGCGCTCCACATTGCGATTGTCTGGCTGCAGGGCATCGCGGAGCCCCACTGAGGTGACGAAGATGGCGAAGGCGAAGTTCAGCGAGCTCATGCGCGAGTACGTCGATGAGGCCCAGAAGGCCGACGAGGCTCGCCGCCTCAAGAAGAAGGCGAAGCCCGTCGAGGGTCAGCCCTTCTGGCCCCACGAGTTCATCCGCAACACCATCATCGTGTGCATCTTCACGGGCGCGCTCATCCTGCTCTCGGCGTTCATGCCCTACTACCTCGAGGCCCCGGCGGACCCCGCCGGTCAGCCCCAGGTCATTCTCCCCGACTGGTACCTGCTGTGGTCCTACGGTCTCCTCAAGATCGCCGACGACGTCACCGTCCTCGGGTGCCCCCAGTACGTGCCCTTCATCGCGGAGGACGGGGCCTTGGACTTCTCGCTACCGTCAGTGGACTTTGGCGCGGAGTGCTGGATCACGCAGACCACCTGGGCGCCCCTCAACGCCAAGATGAACGGTCTCCTCATCCTCAACGTGCTCGCGGTGCTGCCGCTCATCCTGGTCCCCATCCTGGACCGCGGCAAGTCCCGCCGCCCCGTGGAGAGCCCCTTCTGGGCCGCCGCGGGTCTTGCGGGCGCGGTGTGGATCTTCATGGTGTCCGTGTACTCGGTCAACACTGTGATTTACGGCCGCGCGCCCATCTACGGTGAGGAGTACACGATGGAGACCTTCTTCACGTGGCTCCATGGTTTCGGCATCGCCCAGGGCATGAGCGACATGAAGGACGTCATCACGTTCTTCCAGCTCGACCTCCTGAGCTGGCTCACGAACCTGCTGCCCTTCCTGGTGTTCGTCTTCACGTACATCCCCCTCCGGATGGTGCAGAAGGCCCACGGCTACGAAGCGAAGCTCAACTACAACTACTACAAGGTCCGCTAAGGCCTTCCGGGCCGGGGGTTCCCCGGCCCCCGTTTTCTTTTCATGTCTCCGAAACTCCCGCGTGCCGAGAGGCCCGCCCGCGCGAAGCCGAAGCTCTCCGAGCGGCGCTTCAAGCAGTTCGCTCTCGTCACGACCCTGTTGGGCCTCATCGTGATGGCCGCGGGAATGAACTTCCTCATCACCGAGGGCGCCTTCCTGCTGTTCCTCATCCTCTTCGTGGCGGGCGCGGCCCTTGCGAGCGCGAGCGTGTTCGTGGAAATTCGCCCCCCGACCCCCGAGGAGGAGGCTGCCGCTGCCCGCCGGGGCCGTCGCGGCCGCCGCTCCCGCGCCCGCCTCCCGGCGCCTGAGGAGGCGGCACCCCTGCCCCCAGCGAGGGACCCCATCACGGTCACCCTGTACACGCGCAAGTCCTGCCCCGCCTGCCGCGAGGCGCGCCAGATCCTCGAAGGGTGGCGCGACCAGTACGGCATCGAGGTCTGGGAGGAGGACGTGGACGCGAGCCCGGACCTCCAGGAGCAGTGGAGCGACTGGGTCCCCGTGGGCATCGCGAAGGGCGAGGAGCTGTTCCGGCTCTCCCTTGTGCCCGAAGTGGTGGAGCCCCGCCTCCGGGACCTCGTGAAGCGCTCCTGATCAGAAGGGCGGCGGCGGGTACCTTCCGCCAGCTCGCGCCTCGACCTCGGCAAGGATGCGTTCGCACTCCTCGCGAGCGCGCGCGATGCGCTCCGCGTACCGGGGGTTGCTCTCCGCCTCGGGGCCCGCGAGCCACCGGTAGGCGCACACCTGGCAGTACCCGGTGCGCTCGCTGAAGGACCCGGGCTGCACGGGATAGGTGCTGCACTGCTTGCAGAGGCCGTACCCGGCCACGCGCAGGGCCTCCGCGCGCGATGCGGGGGAGGCCGCGTAGCTCGCGACGGCGGGATAGGGCGTGGCGACGGCGGCGGGGGGTTCCTGGGAGGGCGCCTCGTCGCCGCGGAGAATGCGCTTCCAGAGGGCGCCGCGCGTCACCACGGTGTGCGCGATGCTGAAGACGGTGAGCATGCCGAGGAGGGACCAGGCGAAGGGCTGGGTGCCGTTCCCGCTGATGCTGATGGCGACGACATCGTAAACCGCGTGGCCCACGATGAGGGGGACAAGCCCGAGCCGGCCTGCGAGGACGCCCCACATGAGGCCGAAGGTGCCCGCCACGATGGGGCTGATCCAGTTGCCGTACCCTGCGTGGAGCACCCCGAACAGGACGGCCTGCGCGACGATCGCGACAGGGAGCCCCACGACGCGGCTGAGGCTTCCCTGCAGGATGCCGCGGTACAGGAACTCCTCGCCGAGGCCCGCTACGATGGCGATGGCGATGACGGTGGGGAGGGTCGCGTTCTGGAACCGGTTCTGCGTCTCGTCCGGGAGCGTCCCGCCGGCGGCGGCGGTGAAGCCGTACACGAGGATGCCCACCATCATGACCACGAGGAAGAGCGCGGGCGTGATGGAGAGGCCCGAGAGGACGCCCTCGCCCACGGGGATGCGGTGCCAGCTCCGCACCATAGCCTGCACGCGGAGCGCAAGACCTGGGGGCGCGGGGACGGCGCTGTAGCCGGAGATGAGGAGAAGCCCGAGGCCGGGCATCACGAGTGTGACGACGGCCGTGAGGAGCGCCTCCACCATGAGTTCCCCGTCCGGGAGCGCCTCGGGCGCGAGGCCCGTGGCCGCGGCCTCCAACTGGAGGGGGATCGTGAGGATGGAGAGCACGTAGGGGACGGCGATGAGCAGGAGCCCGAGGAGGGCGATGATGAAGGCGCCGGCATGCCAGGCGGCGGAGCGGCGAGCGACCTGGACCACAGGGGCTTCCGGGACGTTCCCTTCCGGCATCATGGGCCCGGTAGGCCCTGATCCTTATTAGTCCTCCCTCTACGGCTGGGGACCCGCGGTCGCGTAGGACGTGGGGCTCGGCCGCTCGGTGAGCACGGCGCCGCCGTTCGTGGTCACGATGTCCACGTTGTCCCCGGGGGCGCCCCGGGTCGGCTGCCCGCCGGGAGCCCAGTAGTTCTCGTGGGCCTTCACCGTGGCCTGGTGGGCGTTCACGTGGTAGCGGAGGCGGGAGAGGAAGTTGTTGTGGTGGAGGGAGGCGCCCGCGGCGCTGCTTCCCTCTGCGAGGAAGGCCTCGTCGTTCCCCACGAACACGTTGAGGGTGGCGTTGGTGGTGGAGGAGCCGTTCACGACGATGGCGTACCCGAGGCCCTCGAAGCGGTTGTGCTCGATGCGGGCGCCGTGGGCGCCGAGGAAGAGGCGGACGCCGTAGAGGCCGCCCGTGAAGGTGCTGTTCTGGACGCGGTTCCCGATGGCGCCATTGAGCGCGACGTAGGCGCCCTGGAACCCGGTGATGGTGGTGTTGTTCGTGAGGGCGAGCTCGACCCCGCGGAGGCTTCCCGGGTTGGTGGCGTTCACGATGCGGCTCGACCGCAGGCCCACAAAGAGGCCGCCCTGGACGGAGCCGCCCACCGAGAGGTTCACCACGGTGGTGTTGTTCGCGCGGTAGATGCCGAACCAGCCGGGGTCGTAGCGGGCCACGTCCACGGTGCGGTTGGACACGAAGCGGTTCGTGGGGCTCTCCCGCAGGTACACGAGGGGCTTCCCGTTGATGCGGTTGGTGGTATCGTTCGCATCGAGCGCGAAGTCCTTCTCGAGGACGCCGTAGAGGCCGAAGCCGTAGGTGTTGCCGTCGATGGTGCTGCCGCGCAGGATGGCGGCGGGGGACTGCTGCACGATGAGGCCGTAGGTGCTGTTGAGGAAGCGGTTGTCGAGCACCGTGGCGTCAGCGGACTGAAGGAGCCAGGCCGCCGTGCCGCCCGCGCGTCCCGCTTCGAGCACGTTCGTGGTGACGACGGGGGCCGCCGTGAAGCGCAGGAAGAGCGCCTGGGACAGGACGCCCGGGTTCACGTTCACGAGGCGGTTGCTCGCGACGATGGGGTCCGTGGTGCCCACGATGGAGAGGCCGAGGAAGGCGCTCACGAGGCCGCGGTTGGTGACCTTGTTGTCGCGGTACACCATCTCCTTCCCGAAGGCGTGGCGGCTCTCGCTCGAGAGGTCCGTGATGCCCACGAAGGCGCCGGGGAAGTTGCCGGTGTTCAGGATCTGGTTCCCCTCGACGGGGAAGTCGCGCGTGTAGGAGCGGCAGGCCTGCATCACGATGGCGCCCGCCGCGTAGGGAATCTGGTGGGAGGTGACGGTGATGCGGTTGCCCCGGATGGCGCCGTCCTCCACGCGGAGGTAGCCCACGCCGATGACGGGGAGGCGCTCCCGGGTCGCGCTCGGGTTCGGGGGCTGGTTGGGGTTGTTGAGGAGGATGTCGTTGTTCTCCACGACGACGTCCCGGGCATTCTGGACCACGATGGCGCCGAGGGTGTGGTTGTGGAGGTAGTTCCCCGCGATCTTGATGGCCTTCGTGGTGCCCGTGATGGTGATGCCGTACCCGAGCCCGTGGAAGAGCCGGTTCGTGTTCACCGTGTTCGTGTAGGGGCGGCCGTCGATCTCCCACCCGCTGATGAGGTAGGGGTCCGAGACGGTGCCGCTCCCACTCACCACACCGTTCGCGAGGGTGAGGTCGCCGTCGCCGCGGATGACGATGGGGGGCCGCGGCGTGTACTTCAAGGGCCCGATGCCGGCCGTGAGGTGGGGCACCGGAGGCAGCTCCACGCGCGCCGCTTGGGCGGACGGAGCGCCGGGGTCCGAGAAGGGCTCGGGCAGGGGGAACGTGAAGGGTTCGAGGGGCGGCGGCGCGCTGTCCTGCGGTGTCGTGAGACCGACGGCGGGCAGCGAGAGCGCAAGGAGCAGCGTCAGGCTGAGCGCGGCGAGCTTCATCCCCATGCCATCGCCAAGCCCCCGTGCGGAAGATAAACACTGTCGGGAGACCCTATTGTCAAATGCCCCGCGATCCGCGGCCACTTCTCGAAAAAGGAGCGGCCCGCCTGGTATAAACCCCCGAAGTCCGCCCCCCTTGACTTTAAATACTTGCAGGTGCCATTGCCCAAGCAGGTGACTTCGTTGTCCGAAGTGTTCACAGTCACGCCCAAGGCCGCCGAGATGGTCAAGAACATCATGAAGAACGAGGGCAAGGAAGGCCACGGCCTCCGCGTCACCGTCATGCCCGGCGGCTGCGCCGGCTACACCTACGGCCTCGACTTCGCGGGCGGCGCCGAGGAGGGCGACATCACGCTCACCTCCAACGGCATCAGCATCTACATCAACGAGGACATCGAGCCCCTCATCCGCGGTGCCTCCCTCGACTTCGTCGAGTCCCTCATGGGCGCCGGGTTCGTCCTCGACAACCCCAACGCCACCAAGGGCTGCGGCTGCGGCAAGTCCTTCCAGTAAGGGCGGTCCCCCGGTCAGGCACGTCACCGGCCTGACCCCTGCTTCTTTTCCTATTCCTTCTGGTCGAGCGAAGCCACCCGTTCCAACGCCTGCCCACCGGCCGGGTAGAGACTTTGGCTAGGGTGTCTCGCTGGATTGGGTGCCGACGCTGGCCGGCCCACAGGCCGGCCGCGCCTCGCTCGCTCCGCTCGCTACGGAGGCACCCATGGGTGATGATCGACCTTTCTGAAGGTCGTCGAGCGGCAGCTCGTACTCCACTTCGTCCGCCTCGGTCACGAGGAGGAAGGCCACGGGCCCATAGGCCTCAACGTCGAGCGCGACGTTCATCCAGGCCTGGTTCTCCAGGAGGTCCTTCGCGGTGGGCGGCCATGGATGGGAGGTGGCGCCGTTGAACCGGGCGAGCATCCACGGGGGCGCTTCGAGGACGAGGCGCGCGGGTCGGCCGGGGTGCGAGCGAGCGGCCTCCAGGATGGGGCCGCGCATCTCGGGGCTGGCCTCCGCGAAGCGGGCGGCCTCGTCCGTGGTGGTGTCCACAAAACAGATGACGTCCTGGACGCCCGCGCGGTCGTCCAGGCTGTCGTGGGAACTGAGGGTGATGCGGTGGGCGCGGAAGGAGCCGCCGTTCTCCAGCTTGAACTGGAAGTCCCCCTGCAGCACGAGGGAGCAGGGGTATTCGGCGGGGTTGGTGTGGACCAAAGGCGCACCGACGGGGTTAGACCTTGATGTCTTCGACGTCTTCGCCGCCGGCCTTCTTGGCTTCGGCCTGGGCGCGCTTGCCGCGCTCCTTGGCGTTGTAGCCGGTGGCGAGCTCGAGGAAGTCGTTCCAGGCGCGCATGGTCTTCTGCGCCTCCTCGGCGGGAACCTTGGGGTTCATGACGGTGTCCACGCGGAGATGGGTCTTGCCCAGCTGCTCGGCGTAGAGCTTCGTGAGGGCGCCGTAGTTGTGGATGGCGTACCCGTTCCCGTCCTTCTGGGGGTTCTCCTGGAAAACGTCCTGCATGAGGTGGACGAGCTTGTCGCCGTCGATGTTCTTCCAGTGGCCGCGCTTGAGCTCGTAGTCGCGCATGTCAGCACCTGATGTTCCGCAGGACGGCCCTTGTGGGGAATAACGTTTTCGGGATCTTCCGGGCGCCGCAGCACGGGAGGCTTAAAATCCAGGGACGGTGTGCTTGAAACCGAGCGCACCGCATGGCTCTTCCCCGCCTTCCGCTCCTCGTGGTTGCGACCCTCGCAGCCGTGGCGCTCTCTGGGTGCCTTTCCGGCCCCTCCACGGGGGACCGTGCGCCCGACTTCGAGGTGCGCGCGCTATCGGGCGAAACGCTCAACCTGACCACCTACGAGGGGAAGGTGCTCCTCCTCGACTTCATGGCCTCCTGGTGCGGCCCCTGCCAGGAGGAGGCGCCCGCCTTCCGCGCCGTCCAAGAAAAGTACGGCGCGCAAGGCCTTGAGGTGGTGATGGTGAGCGTCGACCTGCGGAAGGAGGAGCCCGCCGCGCTCCGCGCCTTTGCCGACCGCTTCGGCCTCAACGTCACGTTCGCGCAGGACCACACCTCCGAGGCAAAGGTCCGGTACGGCGTCACGCGCCTCCCCACGCTCGCCATCATCGACCGGGACGGGCGCCTCGTGGAAACCTACAGCGGCGAGGTTGTCACGGCCGAGTTCATGGAGGAGCGCATCACGCCGCTCCTCGCGCGCGCTCCCGGCGAGGCGCCGCCCGCCTCCACCGAGTCGGTCACGAGCTGGCTCTTCCTGGTGTTCGCCTTCAATGCGGGCGTCCTCACCTTCTTCAGCCCCTGCGGCTTCCCCATGCTTCCCGCCTACATCGCGTACTACCTGAACCTCCGGGACGGGGAAGGCGGGTTCACGGCGCGGAGCCTCGGGCGCGGCCTGCTCGGGGGCGCCGCCGCCGGCCTGGGCGCGCTCAGCGTGATTGCGGCCGTCGCCGCCCTCGCCGTAGCGGCAGGGAACCTCGTCACGGACCACGTGCTCCTCCTGGAGCTTCTCGGGGGCCTGTTTCTCGTGGGGATGGGCGCCGCCTATCTGCTGGACAAGGGCCCCTCCTTCACGGTGCCCGCGAAGCCGAGCGCGCGCCGCGGCTACCTCTCCCTTGTCGGGTTCGGCGCGCTCTACGCGGCCGTCGCCGCCGGCTGCGTCGCACCGCTCCTCGTGGGCATCCTGGTCCCCGCGCTCGCCTCCACGACGGCGGCGGGTGCGCTCGGGGTGTTCGCCGCGTACGCCGCCGGCATGGTGGGCCTCCTCGTGGGCCTCACGGTGGTGCTCGCGACCACGCGCGGCCTCCTGGTGAACCGCCTGAAGCGCGTGTTGCCGTACGTGAAGCGCGCGGGCGGGGCGATCATGATCGCGGTGGGCGCCTACCTCGTGGGCTACTGGTGGTCCCTGCAGCCCTACTGGCCCTTTGCTTGAGGGACACGCGCCAGGATCGCGGTGCCCGCCACAGAGAGAAGCAGGGTGGCTGCCACGAGGGCCGTGAAGCCCCACCCGAGCCCCGAGCGCCAGTGCTCCACGACGTCGGGCGCGAAGGCGCCGCCCACGCCGAGGCCCGAGAGGTCGGCGATGCTCACCATGGCCGTGAACAGGAACCCGAGCGCGAGCGCGAGGCGGCCTGCGCGGCGCGGGAGCAGGAGGACCCCGCCGAGCAGGAATAGGGTGCCGACAGCACTCACCACGCGTCCCGCCACGTCCGGGTCGCCTGTGCCGAGGTCATCCAGCCAGTGGGATTGGAAGGCGACGGTGGTGAGGATGGCGACGAGGGGAAGGGGTTTCATTTTTCCTGGCTCACAGAGAGGGTCATCTTCGGTTCTGACCCACATTCGGGGCACGCGCGAGTCTCTTTCGGGACGACGGCGCCGCAGGAGAGACAGACCCGGACCCTGGCGAGCGCGTCCCGTGCGGCCTCCTCAGCCGCGGCGCGTCCGGCCGCCCGGAGCGACCGGGCGATAAGGACGATGCCGGCGAGAGCCATGGCATACAGGGCGAAGGTCACCGCTGCCGCGGCACCGACGCCCCCTGCCTCCCCTGGGACCTTCGCCGAGAGCATCGCGAACGCAAAGGCGAGGAGCGCGAACCCCGACAGGCGCAGGACAAGGCCCATTGAAGGCACCCCTCACTTCTGCAGCGGCGCGTTCCGCAGCCATTCCACGTCGCTCACGTAGAGCTCGCGGAGGTCCTTGAGCCCGAGGGAGAGCATGGCGAGGCGCTCAAGGCCGAGGCCCCACGCGAGCACGGGGTGGTTCACGCCGAGGGGTTTCGTGACCTCGGGGCGGAAGATGCCGGCGCCGCCGAGCTCGAGCCAGCGGTTGTTGTACCACACGGCGATGTCGAGGCTCGGCTCCGTGTACGGGTAGTACGAGGGGCGCACCGTGACCTTCTCGAAGCCCATCTTCGCGTAGAAGGTGCGGAGGAGACCGATGAGCTGGCGGAGGTTCGCGCCCTCCTCCATCACGATGCCTTCCACCTGGTGGAACTCGGGGAGGTGGGTGGCGTCCACGGCCTCGTTGCGGAAGACGCGGTCCACCGAGAACACCTTCACGGGCGGGTTCGGGTTCTTGAACAGGTAGTTGATGGTGTCGACCGTGGTGTGCGTGCGGAGGAGGTTCTGGCTCGCCACGCGCTCGGACCAGGGGGTGCGCCAGCCGAGGCTCCCGGTGTCGCCGCCGTTCTCGTGGACGGCGCGCACGTCCGCCATGAGCTTCTGGTGGGGCGAGAGGTCCGCGTACTGGAGCTTGCCCTCAAGGTAGAAGGTGTCCTGCATGGCGCGGGCCGGGTGGTCCTGCGGCGTGTAGAGCGCGTCCATGTTCCAGAAGGCGGAGCGCACGTAGGGGCCCTCGATCTCGGAGAAGCCCATCTCGAGGAACACCTGGCGGATGCGGTCGATGATCTGGCGGAGGGGGTGCTTCTTGCCGCCCACCCACGCGGGCGCGAAGGCCTGCACGTCGTAGGGGCGGATTTCCACGTCGCGCCACTTGCCGGTCTGGATGAGCTCGGGGGTGAGTTGGGCCACGGACTCGGTGAGGCGAATCTCCCCCTTCTGCAGGGTGAGCTTGCCCTTCTGCGTGAGGTGGATGACGCGGGTGATCTCCTCGCGCTTCCGCACGAGGTTCTGGCGGCCGTACAGGAGCTTGAGGCCCTCCGCGTCGAGCTCGCCCTCGGGCACCTCGCCGCGCTGCGCCACAATCTTGAGGACTGCTTCGTCGGCCGTGGGCGTGGTGGCGGCGCGCTGCCCCGCCTCCGTGAGGGAGAGCACCGTCTCGTTGCCCTCCTTGCCGAGGTTCGCGAGGCCCTTCCGCTTCACCCAGCCGAGGGCGATGCTGACCTCCTCCTGCTTGAGCGCGCCCGCCTGCACGAGGGCGCTCATGGGGGCCTTGCCGCCGCTGCGCGCGAGGTAGTCCACGGCGCGGCGCTCGGGGAGCCCCTGCTCGGCGTAGCCCTGGCCTTCGCGGCCGAGGGCGACGAAGTTCCGCATGGTCTCCTCGTGGCGCACCATGCCCTTCGCCTGGAGCCAGGAGGAGCCGTTCATGACCTCGACGAGGGCGCTGAAGTCGTCGCGGGCGGCAAGGAGGTCCTCGGGGGTGGCCTTCTCCGTCGCGAGGGTCTGGAAGGCGAGGAGCACTTTCTTTTCGGCGTTGGAGAGTTCAGCGGTCGTCATTGGCGGCTCGCCTCCACGACTTTCTCGGCAAGGGCGCGCCCCGCGGGGCGGCCGTCGTTGATCTTGTTGATGAGGGCCTCGATGCGCGGCTTCGCGATACCGTTCTTGCATTCGCCGCAGAGCATCGCGCCCGTGCTGCTCTTCGTGTACGTGTCGGTGAGCTCCGCGTCGTCCTCGATGAGGTGGTACACGTAGAGCTCGTACACCATGCACTTGTCCGTCTCGGCGCCGAGGCGGCGCTGCTCCTCCGCCGTGGTGCGGCCGCCCGTGAGGGCGCCTGCGACCTTTTTGGCGGCGCTCTTCGCGTCGTCGCGGAGGCTGATGTGGGTCTCGGGCTTGCTGCTGCTCATCTTGCCGCCGGTGAGGCCCTGCATGAAGCGGTGGTACGTTGAGGCAGGGGCGATGAAGCCGAAATGGTCGCCCAGCTTCGGCTCGAGCTTAGCTAGGGCCACGTCCACGCTCACCACGTCCTTCGGGCGAGCGGCGGGGATGTAGAGGGCGCCGTAGGCGGCGTTCATCACGAAGTCCCCGAAGCCGAGAATCTTGGTGAGGTACTTCTCGGCAGCCTTCAGGTGTTTCTCGGCGACCTTGGGGTCCTCGACGCCCTTCACGAAGATGCCGAGGACGTCGCCGAGCTTCTGGTCCTTGTGCCACTGCACGTTGAAGAGGCGGAAGCCTTGCGCGATGTCGCGCGTGAGGCGCACGTGGGGGTCCTGGTCCACGCCGACGGGGACCACGATGGGGCGGGGCCCGCCGTACTTGGGAAGCTGGACGTGGAGGATGTCGCCCACCTGCACGAGGGGGCTGATGACCTTGCCCATGTTGGTGTCGCCGCCGAAGCCGTAGATGGACTCCATGGCGCTCCAGTTCACCTTGGGGGCAAGCTGCCACGCCATGTCCTTCACGGCCTGGCGGTCGCTCTGGAAGTACACCTGCAGGCGCTCGGGCTTGAGGCCGAGGGCGAAGTAGGTGCTGATGTACTCCTCCATGGCGATCTCGCGGGCCTTCTCGAGGCTCATGCCGCGCGTCGCGTAGGCCTCGATGTCGGCGACACAGATGGTGACGTCGGCGCCGAGGCTCTGGTAGTACATCACCTGGTCCATCACCATCTTGTGGCCGAGGTGCATGGGGCCGGAGGGCATGAGGCCCGTGAGGACGCCCCAGGGCTGGTCGTCCTCGATGGCTCGCATGACGGGCTCGAAGCCGCGGTGGCCGAAGATGACGCCGCGGCGGATGAGGCGGCTGGCCGGCTGGCCGGTGGCTGCTTCGAGCCGCTGCGCATAGTTGAATTCCTCGATGCCGAACTCGTCGCGAAGGCGCGCGTAGTCGGTCGACTGTTGGGAAGACCAGGGGTCGATTCGCAAAAGGTCACCCGCCCCGGCAGGACGGGCCTTAAAAGGGGCCGCCCCTAATAAAGCGTCCGCCCCGGCTGGGGCGGGGGCGACCGCTCACGCAACCCACGCGCGCCCCAGGCGGTTGTTGACAGGTCCGCGTCCGGGGCACTGTGGCTGAATGGCGGTCGAATCGCCCCCTAAGTCCACCCCGCCGATTGGGGAGTGCTTGACGCCCTCGCCGAAGCCCCGGATGGAGTCCACCGAAGCCGCCCCCACCGAGGAGGCGGCTCCCGTCTTCAAGGCGAGCAAGGAGCGTCGCGGCCCCCTCGCGCGCTTCCGCCACGGGGCAGGGTTCTCGACGCGGCAGCGCCGCCAGTTGAACGGCCTCCGCCACCTGCACCGCATTTTCCAGGTGACTCTCGGGCTCCTCGTGAGCCGCCACCTGAAGGTGCGCGAGGCTTGCGGTGAGCCCGTGCGCTGGAACTACGCGCACCGCCTCGGCGGCGGCTACACCTTCGAGGGCCCCCGTGGGCGCTTCGTGATTGTTCCCACGCGGGACGGCGCCTACTGCATCAACACGAGCGCGCCCGAGGTGGTCCGCGCCATGGACGACACCATCGCGCTCATGCTCGCCCAGGCCGAGGAGGCCCTCCCGACGGCGCGGCCCGGCCGCGAAGGGAACGCGGTGGCGCGCGGCTGGTTCTACCTGCTGCACGGCATGCAGGAGACCGAGTACGTGGGCCTCTACGTGAAATTCATGCGCGCCGAGGTGAAGGCCCACCCCCTCGGCGACCTCTTCGACGTGTGGAAGGACTAACCCTCAGGCCCGGAGCGTCCGGTCGATGACCGCGAAGAGCTGGTCCACGTCCGCCTCCGTGTTGTAGAAGTGGGGGCTCACGCGGAGGCCCTCGAGGCGCTGGTTCACGACTACGTTATGCGCCGCGAGCGCCCCAAGCACCTCGGTGAGGCGGGGCACGCGGAAGGTGACGATGCTGCCGCGGTCGGCGTGGGCGCGCGGCGTGAGCACCTGGAAGCCGCGGGCGTCCGCCGCCTCCATGATGCGGTCGCAGAGGCGCAGGTTGTGCGCCTGCACGTTCGCGAGGCCCGCCTCGTTGAGGAGGTTGAAGCCTTCGATGGCGACGGCGGAGCCGAGGATGTTGGCGCCGCCGCCCTGGTAGCGCCGCGCGTCCTTCGCGGGGGGCGCGAGGGGGTTGAAGCCGTAGGGGTCGTCCTGGGCGAGCCAGCCGCCCACAGTGGGGCGGAGCTCCTGGTGGAGCTCGCGCTTCACGTACAGGAAGGCGGTGCCGCTCACGCCGAGGAGCCACTTGTAGGTCCCGGTGACGTAGAAGTCCACGTCGAGGTCCTTCACGTTGATGGGGAAGGTGCCGGCCGCCTGGAAGCCGTCCACGAAGGCGAGGGCGCCTGCCTCATGGGCGGCGGCCGTGAAGGCCTTCGCGTCGAGCTTGTAGCCGTTGAAGCTCGCCACGTGGGGGATGCTGAGGAGCTTGGTGCGAGGGCCCAGGTGGGGGCGCACTTGGTCGACGCGGAGCAGCCCGTCGTTCCAGGGGAGGTGCACGTGCTTGGCGCCGCGGGGCGCCTGCTCGTTCCACACGTAGGGCGCGCTCGGGAAGTCGAGAGCCGTGGTGACGACCTCGTTGCGTTCGCCGCGGAAGTCGAGGGCGCTCGCGATGGCGGAGATGCCCGCGCTCGCGTTCGGGATGAGGGCCACTTCGTCCTCGTGGGCGCCGATGAAGCGCGCGAAGGCCTTGCGGGCCTCGTTCGTCATGGTCCACCAGGCCCCCCAGTCGCCCCCCCGGGTCCACTGGTCGAGGAAGCCCTGCGCCGCGGCGCGGGCGCGCGTGGACTGCAGGCCATGGGCGCAGGAGTTCAGGTACGTCTGCTCCGTGGTGCCGGGGAAGAGGGGGCGGTAGCGCGCCGGGAGGGTCATGGCTGCGGGACGCGCCGATCATGAGATGAAGGTTCCGCCCTGGGCAAGGAGAGCCTTAGGCGCCGAGGCTGTACCTGGCGAGGAGGTCGGCCCAGAACAGGAGGTGCGCGGGGCCGAAGATAGCGACCGCGAGGTGCCCGATGGCCATGCAGGCGCCGCGGTAGGCGGGGCCCGCGCCGAGGGCCGTGAGGAAGGCGCGGGAGGCGAGGAAGCCGGGGATGCCGAAGGCGAGCACGCTCAGCACCCAGGGGAGAAGCTCGGGCACGAGGAAGGCCTTCAGGGTGCTGAGGGAGAAGCCGCCGGTGAGCATCTCCGCCCCGAGGCTCGTCCCGTAGCGCACGTAGCACGCGTGGTCCCACACCACGAGCGTCACGAGGAACACCGCTACGTGGAGCGCGAGGGCGATGCGCTGGGGCGCAAACCGGGTGCCGAGGATCATGGGGTCGGCCTTCGCGAGCATGGGCTCCCGCTTCATGCGGGGGTAGGCGAAGGCGGCAATGGCCACGCCCCACGTGAAGAGGGCGGCGAGGGGGATGGGGCCGAGGCCGATGCGGCCCTCGGCGGGGGCCACAAGCTTCGCCGCGTGAATCCAGAGGGCGGAACCCTCCGCGCGGACGAGGCCGTCACGGGCCACGGCGAGCGTCACGAGCTGGACGCGCAGGTAGGTGCAGGGCTCCACGGCTTGCGGGCCCGCCTCCGAGGTGAGGAGGGTCCCGTTGCCCTCGCCCGACAGAAGGAAAAGGCCCGGACCGGCGAGGAGGCTGCCCGGCGGGTGGCGCGCCGCGACGCCCGCGCAGGGGCCCTCAAGGAGGGCGGCCGCATCCGGGGGCGTGGACTCCAGGGGTGCGCGCACGAGGACACCAAAGGGCGTCGCCGAGGGCGTGATGACGGCCTCGGTGGCCGTGAGGGTGAGGGTGACGTTCCCGGTGGCCTCCACGAGGAGGCGGTCGCCCTCGGGGGCGGCGGCGCCACCGGAGGCGGAGGCGAGCGCGGCCCCGGTCGCGTTGAACAGGACGAGGCGGACGGCCTCGCCGCTGAAGCGGAAGGCGCCGCCGCTCGTGGTGAGGTGGAGCGCTCCTGGCGCGTAGGCGGCCGTGCCGTTGGGGGCGCCGCGGCCGGCGCTCGCGGCGGCGAGGCCCGGGACGGGGGCCAAGGAGAGGCGAAGGCTCGCCGACCCGTTCGTGAGGGATATCTCGGGGAGGGTGGCGGCGGTAAGGGTCGCATTCTCGTCCTCCACGCCGGGCGCGGTGGTGCCAAGCACGCGGAGGTGGTCCGCGCTCAGGGTCAGCCCCGTCCCGTTGAGGAACCGGACAGCGCTCACGTCCTGGGGGGCCGCCTGCAGGAGGCCGAGGGCGACAGCTGTGCCGTTCGTGTCGGGCGTGAAGGCGTGGGAGAAGGAGCCGGCGGCGGGAATGAAAGCCACGGCAGGGCCGGCGCTGAGGGGGACGACGAGAGCCACCGCAAGAAGCGCGAGGAGGAGCTGCCGGGGCCCCATAGGCGGCCAACCAAAGCGGGAGCCGCAGTTAAAGGTGTCGAAAGCGCTCGTGGCTGACTAACGAGGGCGGTCTCCTCGATGACAGCCCTCACGGACTCGACGCGAGGGGTCCAGGGGG
>DATMKA010000014.1:0-2157 GCA_035553595.1 Thermoplasmatota archaeon
GCATGGGGCTGGTTGCCTGCTTCGGCTTCTTCAACCTTTGGAAGTGGGTTCGGCACCGCTCCGGCCCCGCGAAGGGCCCTATTTGAGGGTGCTGTTCACGGCAGGAGGGTCCCGTCGCCTGCAAGGGACACGGAGCAGGGCGCAACGGCGGAAGCGGTCTCGATGTCCATGCGGGGCGCGCCGGGGCGGCTTCCGCTGCGCGCCTCGGCCTTCACGACGTGCTCACCGGGGACGTGGGGTCCCTCGTGCACGTAGCGGGCGTCGCCGTTCGCGTTCGTGAAGGCCTCCGTCGTCCCGAGCGCGATGCCGCCGGGACCGAGAAGCGTGAAGGTCACGCGGGCGCCCGCGACGGGGGCTCCCGTGTCGTCGGTCACGCGGGCGAGGGCCGTGACGGCACCGAGGAACCCCTGGGCCTCGCTCGTGAGCGCGAGGGAGATGGCATCATCGACGCGGTAGGTGAGGGACTTGGAGGTGGTGCCGCCGTTCACATCGGTCGCTTCCGCGAACACGGTGGTGGTCGTGAGGCCAGGCCCGGCGGTGACGTTCATCCGGTTGGTTTGCGCCCCGGGGACCAGGCTGCCGCCAAGGAACCAGCGGTAGGCGAGGGCGCCGCGGTAGTCGGGGTCGAAGGCCTGCGCCATCCCGAGGTCCACGATCTCTCCCGCCTCCACCACGGTGGGTCCCGTGAGGGTGAAGCGGGGCAGCTCGTTTGCGCGGACGTCGATGCGGGAGGCCGCGCCCGTGCGGGTCTTGCCTGCCGCGTTCTGGCCCTCCACGGTGGCTTCGTAGCGGCCGGGGGCCGGGGCCACCAGGAGGCCCTGCCAGGTGGCGCCCGAGGCAAGCGCGAGGGGCTGCGTGATGGGGGTTCCGCCGCCGATGGGTGTGAGGCGGAGCGTCGCGGCCGTGATGGCGTCGTCCCGGTCGCTCACCGTGGCCGTGACCGTGAGGACTTCGCCGGGGATCCCGTAGCTCGCGGAGGCGGGGAAGGTGACGCGGGGCGCGGACACCTCGATGTCGAGGTCGCGCACCGTGAAGGCGGCCTCATGCTCCGCGAGGCCGCCGAGGGGGTCGGTGATGGTGACGGCGAGGACGTGGGTGGCGCCCTTCACGAGGGAGCCCTTCCCGGTCACGTAGCGCAGGTGCGCCTCGGTGAGGACGACGCCGCTGCGCGTTTCCTTCGGGAGGGGCGTTCCGTCGAGGTGCCACTGGAAGGCGAGGCGGCCGCCTTCGGGGTCCACGGCGAAGACGCTTCCGCTCACGGTGTCGAGGATGCTGGGCGTGGAGGTGGAGAGCAGGAAGGAGCGCACGAGGGGGGCGCGGTTGAGCACTTCGAGGGTCCGCGTCGCGGTGGCGGTGCGTCCCCCTTCCGCCTTCACGGTGAGGGTGACGGTGAAGGCCCCGGCGCGCGTAAAGCGGTGGGTCACCGTCTCGTTGAGGGGCGCTTCCTTGCGGGGGCTGCCGTCGCCGAAGTCCCAGGAACTCGTGGCGGCCTCGCCTGGGGGCACGAAGCTCACGCTCTCGAACACGACGGCTTCGCCCGTGAGGAGACCTGCGAGGTGGCAGCCGCCATCGTCCGCGCGGCAGGCCACGAAGGCCGCCTGCAGGGCGGCGCCCGACACGGTGCGGCCCAGGGTGAAGGGGGTGCTCTTCGTGCGCACGAGGGCCTGGGAGAGCTGGCCCGCGTCAACACGGAGGCCCGGGACGTGGTCCGCGGTGCCGAAGGTGTGGTTGGCGGTGGCGGCAACCGCGCCGCCCAGGAGGAGGGTCACGGTGGTGGTTTCCTGGTAGGGGCTCGTGGTGAGCGCCTCCACGGCATAGCTGCCATCGGCGATCGGAACGAAGCGGAGGAGCTGCTCGTAGCCGAGGGAGGTGGCCACGTGACCCGGGTCAAGCCGCAGGGGCGTGGCCGCGCCGTCGAGCAGATCGGTGACGGCGGGGACAGGGATGGCGGCCTTCGGCGCGAAATAGTGGCCCTCGGCCGTGATGCCCGTGTCGGTGACGGCGCGGGCCCAAGCGAGGGCGGCAGGACTGGGGGCCGCGGCAGCCGGGACGAGGGCGATGAGCATGGTGGGGTCGTCGCGGACGCCAAGCACGCTGGCCTGAACGGTGGTGGCGCCGGCCCGCAGCTCGACGCGGGAGGCGGCGGGGTCCAGGGGG
>DATMKA010000015.1:0-14106 GCA_035553595.1 Thermoplasmatota archaeon
CTCGTGGGGGATCTTGCGGGCCTCCAGGAGCGCGAGGACCTTTTCGCCTTCCTCGCGCGTCACCGCGTCGTCCTTCACGAGGACCCCGACGTGCATGGCCCCGGATACCCGATTCCTCCTATTTCGCCCTTCGGTGCCCCCGGCGCCCGTGGGCCTCGGCGGGTGCACGATATCCTTTTAGGGGGGCTTGTGCGATGGCACCTTCGTGACCCCCACGCCCGAGGCTTCCCCGCGGGACTCCCGCACCCCCGCCGCGATGCGCCCGAGCACGCCCACCCGCGCGGATGAGCCGCGCGAGGTCGTGAAGCGCATGGCCGACGCGCACGTGGTGGAGAACTACGCGCAGCTCGCAAAGGGGGTTCAGGCGCCCGGAAACCTGGTGATTGGCCGAGGCGTCGTCGTGCAGGGCGACGTGTCCGCGAAGGGAAGCATCCTCATTGCAAAGGGGGCGCGGATCCTCGGGAGCCTCGAAGCGGGCGGGAACGCCGTCATCGGGCCGCAGACAGCCGTCGCGGGGCGCGCGCGGGCCGGGGGCTCGCTCCACGTGCTCGACGGCGCGCAGGTCGGGAGCATCGACACCCACGGCGACCTGCTGCTGCGGCCGGGCGTGAAGGTGGGGGATGTGCTCGCGGGCGGCGACCTTACGGTCGTGGGCAGCCCCGCGACGGGCCGCGTCGGGGCGAAGGGCCGCATTGTGCGGCGGCAGATCTAACCGCGCCCCGCGGAAACAGAGCAGCCCCCCTTTCCTGGACCTGTCAAAGCTACCGCCCCGCTTTGCCTCCGTACGGCGTGGAAGCCGAGGGAAAACGATTATCCCGCGACATGCCAGTGCATTGCATGGAGGTTTGAGTAGATGCGCATCATTGCCATCGCCACGATTCTCTCGATCGCCCTCATGGGCGCAACAACCCTCGCCGCTCCCGTCCTGAGCGACATCGCGCCCGAGCTCTCGCCTGTTGGTGAGGCCCAGGCGAAGGTCTGCGTCATTGGCGACGACGACGGTTGCATCATCAAGATCTACTGCGTCCGCGACTGCGACGGCGACGACGACTGGTAACCCGGCTCGTCTTACGCGGGGCCCCAGCCCCGCCCACCTCTTCTTTTTCCGACCCCTTTTCGTGCCCCAATAGCTATTTCAACCGTGTCCCCGCTCCAGCGCGCGTGTCCTCCACCTCCTTCGAGATCCTCGGCCGCGACGGGGCCGGCCGCCTGGGCCGCTTCAAGACGAAGCATGGCGTCGTGCAGACGCCCACCCTTCTCCCCGTCATCAACCCGAACCTGAACTTCATCCCGCCCTCGGAGATGCGGAAGTTCGGCGCCGAGATGCTCATCACGAACTCTTACATCATCTGGAAGCGCCACCGCGAGCAGGCGCTCGCTGAGGGCGTTCACAAGCTCATCGGGTGGGACGGGCCCCTGATGACGGACTCAGGCACCTTCCAGATGTACATGTACGGCTCGGTGGAGGTGCAGCCGCAGGAGATCGTGGCCTTCGAGCGCGACATCGGCGTGGATGTGGGCACCATCCTCGACATCTTCAGCACCCCCGACCGCACCCACGACCAGGCCCGCACGGACCTCCAGGAAACCCTGGTGCGCGCCCGCGCCTCCGCCCAAATCAAGGGCGACATGGCCCTCGCCTGCACCGTGCAGGGCGGCATCTACCCCGACCTGCGCGCCGAGTGCGCGAAGGCCTACCAGGGCATGGGGGCCGACTTCTACCCCATCGGCGGCGTCGTGCCCATCATGGAGCAACAGCGCTACGCGACCCTCGTGGACGTCATCGTGGCGGCAAAGCAGAACCTCGACCCCTCGAAGCCCGTCCACCTGTTCGGGGCCGGCCACCCCCTCGTGTTCCCCCTCGCGGCCCTCCTCGGGTGCGACTTCTTCGACTCCGCCGCCTACGCGAAGTACGCGAAGGACGGCCGCATGATCTTCCCCGACGGCACCTGGCGCCTCGAGGAGATCACCGAGTCCTGGTGCGCGTGCCCGGTCTGCAGCAAGCACACCCCGGCGGAGCTCAAGAAGCTCCCCGCCCAGGAGCGCGAGCTGCGCCTTGCCGAGCACAACCTGTGGGTCACCTTCGCGGAACTGAAGCACGTCCGCGAGGCCATGCGCCAGGGCACGCTGTGGGAGCTCGCGGAGCGCCGCTGCCGCGCCCACCCCACCCTTGCGGAGGCGTTTAAGCGCATCGTCGCGCACTCCGAGTGGATCGAGACCCAGGAGCCCCTCAGCAAGGGCTCGGCCTTCTTCCACCTCTCCCCCGAGTCGAGCCACCGCCCCGAGGTGCGCCGTTACCGGGAGCGCCTCCTCAGCCGCTTCGACCCCAAGGGGCGCGACTTCCTGCTGCTTCCCGAGGTCAACAAGCCCTACTCCATGTCCTACGCGCCGCTCCTCGATCGCCTTGCGCGCCTCCCCGTGGTGCCCGCCGTCCAGAGCGCCTTCGGGCCCGTGCCGCTCGTGCTCGACGAGATGTATCCCCTCGCCCAGAGCGACGTGCCCGCCACCCTCGACAAGGAGACGCGGGAGGACCTTGAGGCCTACCTTGGCACCATCGAGACGGCCAAGGGCGTCCGGGTCCGCGCAGACCTCACGCTTGAGGAGGCCGAGCGCCTGTTGACACCACTGGAAACCCCCATCGATTGGGACCTCGAGCGCGTGCGCGCCGTGGCCGACTACCAGTTCGGCGAGGGCGCGGGCGACGCGCTCCTTGCGGGCAAGGTGGAGATCCAGAAGAGCCGCAACACGGGCAAGATCCGCCAGGTGTTCGTGGACGGCGAGCGCGTGCTCGCGCTCCGTGCCGAGGACGGCTTCTTCGTGCCCCAGGCCGCGGGCGCGAAGCGCCTCCACGCCGCCATCCCCGCGCCGCGCCTGCGGGTGGTGGTGGAGCAGGACAGCGTCGCCTTCAACCGCGAGGGCAAGAACGTGTTCGCCAAGTTCGTGCGCTCCGCCGACCCGGCCCTTCGCGCCCGCGATGAGGTGCTCGTGGTGGACGAGAACGACACCCTGGTGGCCGTGGGCCAGCTCCTGCTCACCCCCCACGAGATGGGGTGGTTCAAGACCGGCATGGCCGTCTCCGTCCGGGAAGGCATCAAGGGTTGATAGCGGGGGCGCGTTCCCTTCCAGGGGTGACAAGCAACCCTTGACCCCCTTTCGGGGGCATCGGGGCCTGCTCAGCCATGCGTGTTGCCGCCCCCCTGGCCCTGGCCGTGGCCTTCCTGGTCGTGGCGCCCCACCTCGTCACCTCGAGCGAGGGCGCTCCCGCGCCGAAGGTGCGGCTCGTCGTGGGGTTCCATGACGGCCTCCCGGCCGACCTCGGGGCGCTCCTCGTCCAAGCGGAGGCCCAGGAGGTCCGCCGCGACGAGGCCCTGCGCTTCGTGGCGGTCACGACACGCAACCCGGAGGCGGCGGCGACCCTCGCCGCGCACCCGCAGACCCGCTACGTGGCGGTGGACGGCCGCGCCCGCACCCTCGCGGTCCCGGACGATCCCGAGTTCGCGAACCAGTGGGGGCTCCATGCCGTGCGCGCGCCCCTTGCCTGGGGCACCACACGCGGCGAAGGCGTTCTCGTCGCCATCGTGGACACCGGCATCGACCTGCTCCACCCCGACCTCGCGCCCAACCTCTACCTGGGGCCACGCGGTGAACAGGGGTACGATTTCGTGAACAACGACACGGACCCCGACGACGACCATGGGCACGGTACGCTCGTGGCCGGTGTCGTGGGTGCCGTCGCCGACAACGGGTTCGGCGTCGCGGGCGTCGCGCCCGAGGCGACCCTCCTTCCTGTGAAGGTGCTCGACGAGGGCGGCGAGGGCGACCTCAGCCTCGTGGCGACCGGTGTCCGGTATGCCGCCGACCGCGGCGCGCACGTCATCGTCCTCAGCCTCGGAAGCTACGACGATACCCCCGCGCTCCGCGACGCGCTCCAGTATGCCGTCGCGAAGGGCGCGCTCCCCATCGCCGCCACCGGCAACCACGGACTCACACCGGGTGTCCTCTATCCCGCCGCCTACCCTGAGGCGGTGGCCGTGGGCGCCCTGGAGGATGACGGCACCGTTCCCTGGTACTCGAACGGCGGGCCCGAGGTGGATTTCGTGGCTCCTGCCGAGGAGATTCTCACAACGGCCCGCGATGGTCGCTTCCTGCGCCGCAGCGGCACGAGCTTTGCCGCGCCCCACGTGGCGGGGGTCGCCGCGCTCTTCAAGGCCGAGGACCCGACCCTGGGGCCCGCGGCGCTCGTGCAGCGCCTCCGCGCGAACGCGAAGGACGTGGGGGCGGCTGGCGTGGACGTCCGCAGCGGCTACGGGCTCGTGAACGCGAGCTTCGGCCCCGTGCCTGACCCCCTCGAGTACGCGCACCTTTCCGGGGCCCTGCTGCTGCCCGTGGCGCTCCTTCCCAACGTGGGGGCCTTTGAGCGGTTCCTCGCGGAACCGGACCGGGCGCGCCTCGTGCTGAATCTCGTGTACAGCGACCTCACGCCCTTCGGGAACGCCGTCGTCACGCTGCAGGACGAGGTGACCCGCGAAACCGTCGGCCGTTTCGTGATGCCATCCGGCGGGGGCACCGTCGAGACGCGCGTAGCGCCCGGAGTTTACCGCGTCACCGTCACCTCCTTTGGGGGCGTGGCGCTCGACTACTCGCTCACCGTTACCGGCCACTCCGGGTGACCACATGCCTGCCTCCCGATATCCCGCCGCCCGCACCGTCCCCGCTCGACCGACCGCGGTCGGCTAGACTCGATATGTGTTCTCTCGCGCGCATCTAGAAGACGTTCAATCGTTTTCACGTTGGAACCGTACCCTTTTTATACCCACCACCTCACTTCTGGTGCGTCAAAGTGTGCCACGCTTGGAGGCTTGGTAACGATGCTTGCGGTTCGGACGTTCCTTGTAATGACGGCAATGCTCGTCGCCCTCTCCCCCGTCGCCCTCGCGGTCGGCGTGGACGCGGGCTCCCACGAAGTCGGCGTCCAGGGCCAGAGCGCCGGCGCCGACACCCGCGCCATTGCTCCCGACACGCCTGCCGCCCCCGCCGACGCGGACGCGGCCCTCGGCGTGAGCACCGGCGACGTGACCGTCGGCGTGGACGGCCCGAGCTGCCAGCTCGAGGGCAAGGCGAAGGTCAGCGACGCGCACAGCGCCTGCAGCGCCGGCGGCCTCCGCACGAACCTCCCTACCGCCTCCCTCACCTACGACATCGACCTTCGCCTCGGCAGCGCCACGAAGAGCGTTGAGGGCGAGGCCACCCCCGGCATCGCCTCCACCGAGTCCGCCTTCACGAACCCCATCGCCTCCAACCCCCTCGCCATCGTCGTGGTTGCGGCCGCCGGCGGCATGGGCCTCCTCTATGCGATCTGGCGCGTGGCCAAGTTCGGCCTCCTTGGCGCCTTCGTCCCCCTCGCCACCCACATCCGCGACGACGAGCTTCTCGACGACGCCAACCGCCGCGCGATCTACGACCTCATCAAGGCCGAGCCCGGCATCGCCACCAAGGAGATGGCGGAGCGCCTCGACCTTGCCTGGGGCACCGTCACCCACCACCTCAGCAAGCTCGAGCGCCGCCGCTTCGTCGTCTCCAAGAAGTACGGCAAGTACCGCCGCTACTTCGTGAACGGCGGCACCGTCGCCCCCGAGCAGAAGGACCGTGTGGCCATCCTGAAGGTGGCCCGCACCGCCGACGTGGCCGAGTTCATCCGCACCCACCCCGGCATGAGCCAGAAGGAAGTGGGCGAGGCCCTCGGCGTCTCCAGCAGCACCGTGCTCTGGCACGTGAAGCGCCTCCTCGAAGTGCAGGCCATCAACCGCGTTCGCGACGGCAAGGAAGTGCGCTACTTCCCCACCGCCACCACTCAAACGACGGTCATCATGCCCCCGGCCCCCGAGCGCGAGCCCGTGGCCGTGGCGCCCTTCCACGCCTGAGCCCCGTGAGGCCCCATCGGATCCCGCTAGCTTGGGGTTCCCGGCGCGGGCGGCCCCCCATCACGACCCCGGCCCCGAGGTCAGCCGGTGGGATTGCCCCGGTTCGGCCTCCCCCGGGACACTTCGCCGCCTGCCGGTTGGGACGGCGGCTCTGGTTTCGGGGGCTCGGGCACTCGTTGTGATTCCTCCACGGCGTTCTCCAGGGCAACCTGGTAGCGTTGGAGCGTCGCGAGGTCCTGGCTTGCCCGGTCGTAGCGATCGTTCGCGTCGCGGTTGAACCGCAGGACCGTGCCACCAATCAGGACGTCGACGGTGCCCACGACACTTGCGAGCACCCCTGCGCTCAGTTGCCCGAAAAAGGCGAGGACGACGCCCCAGACGGTGCAGGCGAGGCCAATAACGAGGAAGGCCGCGGAGAGCCCCCAGCTGGCCCGGGCTTGTCTCCGCCGCTCATCGAGGTACGCTCGGTATCGACTGACGGCGCTTGAGAGCGCGCTCGATGCGGCCGGTGCCGGGAGACCGACGCCCCCCACGACCAGCTCATCCGGAGGGCCTCTGAAGGCACCGCGGGGAGTCCCAAAGAAGAAGATTCCGGAGTCTTGCGAGGAGGAGGCCCCCTCGTTTTCTCCACCGTACCCTTGCAAGCCTGTTGATTCATGGCGGTGCGTCCCGGGGGCGGTGGAACCACCGCCTCGGAGGAACGCCGCTGCATCACGAGCCGCTCTGGTGAGTTCCCGCCTCGCCTCGCCTGTCTCGAGGCCTGCTGCGAGATCCGACCAGGGGGGCTGACCGATATGAACACCCATGTTCTATCACCCTGGACGAATCAAGGATCTCATCGAATCGGCGTTTGTGGATTGTGGCCGAGTCCTCGCCTGTTGGTCGCAAGGGGGGCTCGCAGCGGAGGTCAAGTCACCTGAGCGCGTGGGCAAGCCATCGCGCCTGCGGGCGCCGGGGACCCAGGGCTACCGCGTGTGCTGTCGGCTGGAGGGCACAGAGCGTCAACGCGTGGTCGCCGGTTACGCCCGGCGCAGTTCGCCGAACGTGGTCACGCGTTCGGCGTAGCTGCGACGGTTACGCCCGGCGCAGTTCGCCGAACGTGGTCACGCGTTCGGCGTAAGCGTTGTGCTTGTGGATGCTCTCCTCGGCCTCGCTGCGCACCGCCACGACGGTGTCGTCGGGGAGGTGCCCGTAGCGCTTGAGGACGCGGGCGAGGGCTTCGCGGACGACGTCTTCCACGAACTTGGGGTTTTCGTGGGCGCGGAGCACGAGGGCCGTCTCGTCGCCGCGCTTCAGCAGCTCGAAGGTGGGCGCGCTCAGGCTCTCCTCGGCGATGTCGATGAGGTCGTTGGCCTCAACCTTTTGGCCCTCGCCGAACTCGATGAGGACCGTGGTGTTGTTGCGCTGGTTGTGCGTGATGGTGGGCATCTCCGCCGGGACGGCGAGGCCGCGGTGCTCGTACACGTGGCGGCTGCCCTCCATGGCGCAGGGGCAGGCGGTCATGCCGACGACGGTGACGCCGATGGCCTTGCGGACGCCTTCGCCGCGGACGGCGATGGCGGTGGCCTCGAGGGCGTAGCGTTCGAGGGTGGGCGCGTCGTTCTGGGGCGTGCGGCGCTCCCGGAAGTAGTCGGCCGTGACGCGCACCTCGGCCTCGGTCGCGTAGTCGTGGCGCGTGAGGAGCGTCTCCGCCATCTTCTGCGCGAGGTCCTCGAGGCCCACCGTGGGTTCGCGCACGAGGGCGTCGATGGTGCCGTTGATGGCTTCGACGCTGCGGCTCATGTGGATGCCGCGCTGGGCCGCCGGGAGGTCCACGAAGGCGTCGAAGGTGCCAACGAGCCGCTGCTCGGGCCCGCCGCGGGCGACGCGGATGGGCTTCACCACGCCCGTGACCCCGACGCGCGTGAGCTTGTAGAGGTGGAGGCTGCGGTAGTTCTGGACGTCCGGCAGGGGCATGGGAACACTCGCGATTCCCCCCGCCCCCTTATAAGGCTATGCTCGGCGGGGGCGGACGGGGTGGCTGACGGAGAAAACCATTTTAGACGCCTACAGCCTCCGGGAGCGTGGGAGGCTAATCGATGAACTATTCGGCCCGCTCCTCGCGCGTTGCGCTCACCCTCGTCCTTGCCCTGGTGCTGCCTGGGTTGGGGCTCCCTGCCGCCGGCACGGAAGGCAGCTCCACCACGAGCTACGAGGAAACGTGGGACGCCACACTCACCGGATGGAGCCCCTCGGGGCCCGGCGTGACCGGCGACTGCGTCACTGCCCTGGACGGGTGCAGCCTCCGCATCGATCCTCCCTGCTGCGACACCTACTCCTCGATCCAGCGGGCCCTCGACCTGCCCCTCACCGGCCTCACCGAGGTTTCCTTCGCCTTCCGCGGGTCGAGCCTCGGGAGCGACACCGACACGGTCCTCTACGCGATTTTCGACAACGGCGACGCCGTTTACGTCACGATCACTGACGCCTGGTCCCTCAACAACCGCCTCGCGATCGGCGCGAGCGGCTCCTGGCTCGAGCATGACGTGGCCCAGTGGACGAGCCCCGACACCTGGTACCGGGCCTCCCTGTACCTCGAGCCCGCGGGGGACGTGGCATGGGTCGAGCTGAAGGACTTCAACGGCACCGTCCTCGGCACCTCGGGCGGCATCGACCTTCCCGCAAACGCGACCCGCCTCACGGCCCTCCGCGTGGACGGCGTCTCGTGGTCCACCTACCAGGCAGTCTACCACTACGACGAGCTTCGCGTCGGTCCCGGCACCTTTGACCGGCCTCTCCCTCCGGGGAACGTGACCGCGCAGGTGGAGCGCCGCAACGTCACCCTGCAGTGGGAGGCCCCCCGGTACGTCGGCGCCTCGCCCCTCGCGGCCTACCGCATCTACCGCGGCGCCGGGTACGGCGCGAACGTGTCGCTCCTCGCCACGGTGACCGCGGACACCACCTCCTTCACGGACCTCAATCTCACCTCCAGCCGCACTTACGTCTACCGCCTCTCCGCCGTTTCGGAGAGCGGTGCTGAGAGCGCGCTCGGGGCGCGCACCTACGTGTACGTCCCCCGCTCCCCCGACGTCCCCTCCGGGCTGCGGTACTTCCGCCTCTACTCGACACCCGACAGTGTGGAGCTCGCCTGGGAGGCGCCCCTCTCCGCGGGCCGCGCCCCCATCACGGGCTACATCGTTGCTCGCGGTCCTGACCTCGAGAGCCTGGTGCCCCTCGCGACCTTGGACGCGGAGGCCCGGAGCTACCGCGACGATACGGCGGCCGCGGGCGAGCGCTACCGCTACGCCGTCTGGGCGGTGAACCCCTACGGCGAGGGCCCGCGCGCCTCCCGCCTCGGCGGCATCGGAGGGCCCGACGCGCCGTTGAACGTCTCCGTCGTCCCGGGGAACCGGATGGTCACGATCCGTTGGGAGGCGCCCGCGAACGAGGGGGCCGCCCCTGTCACGCACTACGTCGTCGAGGCCTACTACGAGGCCATGAACGTACGCGACCGCTTCCGGTGCTACGCGAGCCCCTGCACGGTGGAGGGCATCCCCAACGGGAAGAACGCCACCTTCCAGGTGAGCGCCGTCAACACCCACGGCGACGGGCGCCCCACGGCCAAGATCACGGTCGTTCCCACTTACCAAAACGCGCCGGCCCCCGTGCTTGGCGTCGCGCTCCCCACGGGCCCTGTCCTCCTCACCTGGAACGCGCCGGTTCCCGAGAGCGATGAGTACGTCGTGCCCGAAGGGTACCACGTGGACCGCCGCGTGGGCGGGGGCGCGTGGGAACGCATAGGAGAGACCGCCTCCGTCGAGCAGGCCTTCGTGGATGCAGCGCCCATTCCCCATGCGGTGAACATCTACCGCGTCACGCCGTGGTACTACGATACGACGGCGTACGGGTACGGCGCGTACGCCTACGATGGCACGAGCTCCACGGAAGTGGCGGTCGCGGTGGCCTGAGGGACGCGGATCGTTCCACAAACCCACGCTTTATGTGGGGCCCGGTGGCTCCCGCGGCCATGCCTCACGTTGCGTTCGGGCGCGCCGTCGCGCTCCTTGGCCTCCTCCTCGTGGTAGCGGCAGGGAGCGCGAGCGCCGCCGCCTTCGAGTCCTCCTTCACCGACCCCACAGGGGATCCCGCGTACAATGACGGGCAGGCGGCTGGCCCTGATTACGCTCATGCGGACATCGTGAAGGTGGAGACGCGGGAGATCGAGGGTGTCGTCGTGGTGCAGGTCACGTTCCAGGAGCCCCCCTCCGGGTCCTCCACGTACTACCTCACGGTGGATTTCGAGGGGAACGAGGACCCGGACCTCGCCTTCCAGTCGGATGCGACGGGCAGCTTCCGGAACGTTCCCGTCTACTGGAAGAGCTATCCGCGCATCTCGGGAAACATCCTGAGCTTCCCCTTGGAGAGCAACGAGGCCGACGAGAGCGCCTTCCGGAGCGCCGGCAAGTGGCGGGTCACCACGGGCGCCGTGACCATGGGCGCGGGGCTCAACACGGTGTCGGACGTGGCGGCCGGCGGGCCCGCGGGCAGTGGCAGCCGAGCCGTTCCCGCGCCGAGCCTCCTCCCGGCCGCCGTGGTCGTGCTTGGTGCCGCAGTCCTTCTCGCCCGGCGGTCCCGTTAGGGGAGAGGTAGCGTTAAATCGCGGCGCCCCCTTCGCGCCCCCATGGCCCGCCGCATCTTTTTCGCTTCCCCCGAATACAGCGCCGGGGACCTGGAGCTAATTGACTCCCTGCTGCTGCGCCTCGAGGTGGTAACTCAGGGCCGCTTGAAGGGGAGCGACCTCTTCGTGCCCCACCTCAACGTCGGGGACTACGACGTGGACGTGCCCGCCCAGCAGTGGGTGGACAAGTGCCTCGCGGCTCTCAAGGAGGCCGACATCGTGGTGTGCGTGCTCAACGGGCGCCAGGCGGATGACGGCACCGCCTACTTCCTCGGGGTGGCCCACGCGCTCGGGAAGTACACCATCGGGTACCTGAGCGAGCGCCGCCAACTCCCCCACCCCGCCCTCCTGAACGCGTGCACGGTGAACGTGTACGGAGGCGCAAAGGAGCTGGGGGCCGCCCTTCTGGAGGGCCTCGCGCGCGTGGGCCCGCAGGCTTGAGCGCCCCCGGGCTCCCGCGGTGCCCCAAGCGTTTTTCCACCGTCGGGTCGAACCAATTAGCGAGAGGGTTCGAGATGGCACTGTTCATCGATTCGCACAAGGCAAGCGAGATTCCGGAGGAGCTGAAGGGCCGGATCGAGGCGCGCATCAAGGAAGGGAGGCCGGATGAGTTCGGCGTGGTGGACCGGGGCGTCATCCTCGACAGGGACGAGGGTCGCATGTACTGCGTGCTCGAGGGCCCGGACGAGGCCGCCATCCGGAAGCACCACGACGCCGCCGGCGTGCCCCTGGAGACGGTGCACAAGGCGGATGCCGTGCTCTGAACCAGGGGCACAGCCTTCATTACCCAGGGCAGGCATCGCCTCGCCATGGACGAGTCCCAGCTCCGCATCGACGGGTGGCGCACCGGCATCCACTTCGACGCGGCGCACCTCATTCCCCACCACCCCAAGTGCGGCCGCCTCCACGGCCACACCTACGCGCTCCACGTCGTGGTGCACGGCCGCATCGGCGGCAACGGGTTCATTCTCGACTTCGGCGACGTGAAAAAGGCCCTGAAGGCCATCGCCGACCGCCTCGACCACCACGTGCTCATCCAGGGGAAGAGCCCCGAGTTCACGGCCGAGGAGGCAAAGGACGGCGTCCGCTTCGCCGTGGGCGGAAAGCACTACCACATCCCCTACCCGGACGCCCTCGTGCTCCCCCTAGAATACACGAGCGCGGAGCACCTTGCGGCCTACGTGGCCGACGAGCTCGTGCGCGCCATCCCCTGGCCCGCGGAGGTGACGCGCCTCGACGTGGGCGTGGACGAGTCCTACGGCAAAGGCGCCTGGGCGATCCGGACGCTCCACTGAGCCCCGGGGCAAAACGGTTAAGCCGCCCCGCCCGATGGGCTCACCATGGCCCGCGCCGTCGTCCTCCTCTCGGGTGGCCTCGACTCCACCGTCTCCGCCGCCATCGCCCGCGACGAGGGCCACGAGCTGTACGCACTGAGCTTTGACTACGGGCAGCGCCACAAGCGCGAGCTGGAGAGCGCCTCGCGGGTGGCCAAAGCGTTGCGGGCGAGGGACCACAAGGTGTTCAGCCTCAACCTCGCGCAGTTTGGCGGCAGCGCGCTCACGGACGAAAGCATCGGCGTCCCCACGGGGCGCGAGGAGAGCCAGATGGGCGCGGACATCCCCGTCACCTACGTTCCCGCCCGCAACACCGTGTTCCTCTCGGTGGCGCTCGCCTACGCCGAGGTGCAGGAGGCCCAGTTCATCTACATCGGCGCCAACGCGCTCGATTACTCGGGTTACCCCGATTGCCGCCCCGAGTATTTCGCGGCCTTCGAGCGCATGGCGAACCTCGCAACGAAACGCGGCGTCGAGGGGCACCCCATCCACCTCAAGACCCCGCTGCTCCACATGACGAAGGCCGACATCGTGCGCGCGGGCCTCCGCCACAAGGCGCCCCTCGAGCTCACCTGGAGCTGCTACCAGGGCGGGGCCGTCGCCTGCGGCGCGTGCGATTCCTGCCTCCTGCGCCTCAAGGGCTTCAAGGAAGCGGGCGTTACCGACCCCGTTCCCTACGCTACCAACTAAGGGAGCCATCAGGGAGGGGGCAGGCGAGCCTCCAGGCTTGAGCGGAGGCACCATAAGCCTGATAAAGAACCAGGGGGTAAACGGCCGATGCCGAGCGCCCGGCCTGCCGCGGGCGCCCACCAGGTGTTTCCCCCGTGGCCCCCATTGTCCAAGCCCTCGGAATCCAGAAGACGTACCGCACCGGCGACCTCGAGGTGCCCGTGCTGAAGGGCTTCGACCTCTCCATCGAGCGCGGCAGCATGGTGGCCGTCATGGGCCCCTCCGGGTGCGGCAAGACCACCCTCCTCAACTGCCTGAGCGGCCTCGACGACGTCACCGGGGGCCGCATCCTCATCGAGGGCAAGGACCTCGCGCAGATGAACGACGACGCCCGCACAGACTACCGCGCGCGACGCATGGGCTTCATCTTCCAGTCCTACAACCTCCTCCCCGTCCTCACGGCAGCCGAGAACGTGGAGTTGCCCCTGCTCGTGGCTGGCGTGGACCCCAAGGAGGCCCGCGAGCGCGCTGAGGGCGCGCTCGAGCTCGTGGGCCTGGGGGACCGCGGCCACCACAAGCCCATGGAGCTCTCGGGCGGCCAGCAGCAGCGCGTCACCATCGCGCGAAGCCTCGTGAACGAGCCCGCCATCGTGTGGGCGGACGAGCCCACGGGGAACCTCGACACGCGCACGGGCCTCGAGATTCTCGGCATCATGAAGCGCCTCAACGAGGAGCGCGGCCAGACCTACGTGATCGTCACCCACGACCCGAAACTGGCCGCCGAGTGCCACCGCATCGTCCACATGGAGAGCGGCAAGCTGTTCCGGGACGAAAGCCTCCGCCCCATGCCCCAGCGGGGGTAAGCGCGCATGTGGGAGCCCCTTGTTCCCGTCGCCGCCGTCCTCGCGCTCTTCGCCTTCCTCGCGTGGCGCTTCCCCGTCCTCCTCCGGATGGGCGTCCGCAACATCGGCCGCCGCAAGGCCCAGTCCGCCATCGTCGTCGCGGGCCTCATGGTGGGCACCGCCATCATCTCCGGCAGCTTCGTGACGGCGGACAGCCTCGAGTACGGCATCACGCGCGCCACCTACGATGCCCTCGGTCCCACGGACCATTTCGTGCACCTGGAGAGCAACCTGTTCTTCCCCCAGGAGGCCTACGAGCGCCTCGCCGCGAACGAGACGCTCACCCGCCAGGTGCACGGCCTCGCGCCCTACTTCGTGGACACGGCCGCCATCCGGAACCCGGAAGCGCGCTTGAGTGAGCCCGGCATCGCCGTCATCGGGTTCGACCCTGAGGCGGAGCGCCGCTTCGAGCCCTTCGTGCTCCGGGACGGCACCGTCACCTACGGCGACGAGCTGGGCCCCAACGACATCTTCATCGCGGGCGCCGTGGCGGACAAGATTGACGCGAAGGTGGGGGACACGCTCCGCCTCTCCTACTCCATCATCCCCCAGCCGCTCCTTCCCCGCATCCACAACGTGACGGGCACTGTGCTCGGCGCCTCCGGCTGCACCGCCCCCCTTCC
>DATMKA010000016.1:0-4337 GCA_035553595.1 Thermoplasmatota archaeon
GGTACAAGACCCCGAACTTTGACGGCGCGTACCTGCCGAACGTGTACGAGGTGCGCTGGTACTACGCGCTTGACGGGAAGGAGTACCTCGTGGTGTCCGAGCGCGGCACGGGCCTCTACGTGCTCGAGATGACGGGGGAAGCCCCCCTGGAGACTTTCGAGAGCTAGGACTATCAAAAGTCCTGCAGCAAGGGGATGCGCCGAAGGAGGCTGCCCTTCGACAACCGCCGCCCAGAACCTCGCTGCCGCGCGCCAACCTGGAGGGGACGGAGGCCCCGGAGCCTCGCTGCCGCGCGCCGACACAGAGGGACGAAGGCGCAGAGAACACGGAGAGAGGCCGCGGAGGAGCGCACGGAGGGAGGTTCGATCCGCAGAGCGACGGAGCGCACCGCTACCCCTCAGTTCCCCCGCGGATCCGGAATCCCTCAGCGCGCTCCTCAGCGCCCTCCCCTCTGCGTTCTCTGCGCCTCCGGTGCTCTGTGTTTGCGCCCGGCAGGGAAGCTCTGAGATCTCCGGCCCCTCGGCGTTGGCGCCCACCAAGGAGGTTCGGCGGACACCAACCCCGCTTCTCAAGGCGTAACTGCCGCCTTCGCCGCCACCCTGTCGAGCAGCTCCTTGAGCCGCGCCTTCGTGTCCACGGAGAAGTCCTTCCCGATCATCCACTTCACGTAGTCCAGGTGCTCCGCGAGGGGCTTGTCCTGGTGCTTCCCGAAGCTGAAGCGCCACACGCCGTCCGCGCCCTCGTAGATTTTCTGATCGCGGTCCACCCACTTGCGCTCGGGGCGGAACACGAGCTCCGCGATCGGGACCCCGTCCACGTAGTGCACCTTGCGCTGGGCGCGCAGCACCTCCACGGTGGCGAGCACGTCGGCCTCCGCGCCGTGCGCTCCCTCGTGGTCACGGGCCAGGTAGTGGCGCACGGCCCCCTGGAGCGTGTGCGGGTGGAACTTGAGGAAAATCCGGTACGGATCGATGAAGGGATGGTCCGCCGCGATGCCGGGCTGCCCGTGGGCCGTAAGCTCCCGGTGGAGGAAGCGGCGATCGAAGTCGTGATTGTACGCCATGAGCACCGCGCCCGTGATGAGCGCTTGGACCTTGGGCGCGAACTCGCGGAACCCCGGCTTCTCCGCGACGTGCGCGTCCGTGATGCCGTGGATGAGGCTCGCGCCCTCCGGGATGGGGATGCCGGGGTTCACGCGCTCCACCCAACGGTCGAGGACGTTTAGGTCCTTGTCCAGCGTGACGAAACAGAACTCCACAATCCGGTCCTTGTCGAAATCGAGCCCCGTGGTTTCGAGGTCGAAGGCAACGATGCGCTCCATGAAGCACTCCCGCCCCCGGATGCGCGGACCCCGGCTTGATAGCTTGCCCGGTTGGTTCGAACGGGCTTCGAAGGGCCGACACCCTGTTCCCTTCCCTTGCCCGACACGCTGTTCACGCGGGGGTGCGAAGGCAACGCGGAGGTTCGCGAAGGACCTGGGAAATTTTTCGGGATCCTCCGCGTTACCTTCGCGTGACCTTCGCCGCTTCGCGGGAACAGCGTGTCGGGCCCAGCCCCTCAGCAGACCGTAAACGCCGCGGCGACCCTCCGGGAGGCCCCCTCACCCGGGCTCGCCCTCATATACCCCCACACGAATGCCCGCCCATGGCCCACGAGCACGAGCACGGCGACCACGAGCACAACCACGGCGGCATCACCTTCGCGGGCACGGAGGCCGCCTCGGACGTGATCGCGCTCCTGAAGGAGACCCACCAGCCCCTCGGGGAGCTCGTGGAGCTCAGCTCCCGCTTCGCGTCCCTCTCCGACGAGGAGAAGGCGAAGGCCGTCGCGCTCCACGACACCGTGCTCGAGGGCGGGCCCTTCATGCCCGGCTGGCACGCCGAGGGCGACTCCTGCGCCGTGTGCGGCATCCCCACGCTCGTGCTCTTCACGGACACCGTGAACGACGGGAAGAAGCTCGCCTGGTCCGTGTTCGCGATGGGGCTCCCGGTGCACCCGAAGTGCGTGGGCGGCTTCCGCAGCAAGTACCCCCGCTTCAGCCGCCGCGACTACGACGTCGCCTCCCGCAAGCACCTGAACACGGCCGCGGGCCGCCCGTCCCCCGAGCTTGCGATGCACTTCCGCGCGGAGCTCCTCCAGCACCCCGGCATCGACCCCGGCCAGTGGGCCGAGGGCGTGTTCAACGCCTCCGTCCAGTCCACCCCCGACCCGAAGGCGCTCGCCCGCGACCTCTCGAAGCTCGCGAGCTACCTCCACGGCGCCGTCTGGCACTGAGGCTGGACGTTACTCGGCGCGGGGCCGCCGCCCCGCCCTTGCGAGGCCCACCACGAGGAGCACGAGCCCCAGGGTGGCGAGGTCGAGGAGCGCCGCCGCGAGGGGGACCGCTCCCTCCCTCGCGTACAGGTGGAAGGCCTCGGAGGCTTCTCCGGTCACGACGAGGCGGATGAACAGGATGGGGACGAGGCCGAGGGCCGCGAGGCCGCCCGCGATGAGGGCGAGCTGGCGCTGGCGGCGCCACACGGCGGCCGCGCCCGCGAGGAGCGGGACGCCCGCGAAGAGGAGCACGGTGCCGGAGGCCACGCGGGGAACGTCGAAGCAGTCCACGGCCGCGTCGGGAGCCGCGCACGCGTCGCGGCTCACGGCCCACGCGTAGGTGGCGGCGCTCACCGTGACGACGGCGGCCGTGAACCAGAGCGCAGCGAGAAGGGGAGCTCGCGAGGGCATGGCCTCACTTCTTTTGGGCTGCCGCGCGCCGCTCGGCGATGGTCATGCCGCCGCGCATGTAGCGGTTGGCGGGGATTTCCTCGAAGTGGATGATGACGCCTTCGCGGGCCGCGCCGAGAACCTCCACGGTGAGGTCGGTGATGCGGTCCATGAACTCCTTGACCTGCTGCTCGCTGTGGCCTTCGATGGCGGTGACGCGGATGGTGGGCATCACGCCCCCATCGCGCCGGTTCCACTTAAGGTTCAGGGGCCCGGTTAGCCAGTGAACTTGCACATGGGGGGCCGGAGCTGGCAGTCCACGGGGAGGCCGGGGCTGCCAGGGTTGGGGGCGCCCGCAATCTTCTGGTCGGCCTCAATCACTGTGGTCACCCACTGGCCGTTCACGTACTCGTAGCAGTAGGTGCGGTCCCGCTGGATGCCGTCGAGGGAGTTCGTGTTCCGCCACAGCGAGGCGTCACGAGAGGAGAAGTAGTAGCCTTCCGCGACAGGGGACGCCGTCGGGTCGGTGGAGTCGAAGCAGGTCGGGGCCGCCACGGCCACTCCCGCGAGGGGAAGGGGGGCGGCGGTGAGCGCAAGGAACGCGGTGAAGAGAAGGGTGCGGGCCAGCATGGTCTCCCGCACCCTGGAGGGAGCGGGAGCCTCAAATCGGTTCTGGTGAGACCCTCTCGGTCCACCGTTACACGAGCGCTGGGAGGCGGATCTCGAGCCGCTGCACGAGCTCCTTGTAGCGGGTGCGGAGGGTCACTTCCGTGATCTTCGCGGCCTGGCTGAGGGCGCTCTGGGTGCAGGGGACGCCGAGGCGGCGGGAGGCCACGTAGGTGGCGGCTGCCGCGAGGCCCGCCGCCGTTTTGCCGCTCGTGCACAAGGGCTCGGCGCGGGGGTCCTGCAGGAGGGCGCGCGCTTCCCGCTCCACCTCGTGGGGGAGGCCGAGGTCGCTCATGAGCTTCGGCAGGTGGTCCACGGGGCTCTCGGGCACGGTTTCGAGGTGGAGCTCGCGGCCGAGGAGGGCGAAGGCGCGGCCGATCTCGCGGCGGGTGCACCGGGCGACCTTCTCAAGGTCCTTGAGGGTGCGGAGGTGGCCGGTGCTGCGGCAGGCGGCGAGGACGACGCCGGCGCCGATGGCGTCGATGCTGCGTCCCCGGATGAGGTCGTGGCTGTGGGCTTGCCGGTACAGGTGGGCGGCGCGTTCCTTCACGCGCATGGGGAGGTCGAGGGCGCCCGCGATACGGGTGACTTCGGCGAGGCCGACGGCGAGGCTGCGTTCCTTGCCGCTCTTTGCGCGCTGGTGCCACAGCCGGACGCGGCGGGCGAGGGCGCGCTGGCCCTCGGTGAGGCGGCGGCCGTGGAGGTCGCGGTCGAATTTCGCGACTTCGGTGCTGAGGCCGCGGTCGGCGAGAATGGGGGTGAGGGGGGCGCCGACGCGGGAGCGGCCGGCGTCGTCGTCGAAGCTGCGCCACTCGGGGCCCTGGTCGATGATGCCGGTCTCGGCGACGAGGCCGCAGCTCTCGCACACGAGGTCGGCGTGGGTCTCGTCCATGAGGAGGCGCCCGCCGCACTCGACGCAGCGGCCTTCCTCGGGCACGGGGGAGCGCCGGCGGGCGCCTCCTCATGGA
>DATMKA010000017.1:0-11368 GCA_035553595.1 Thermoplasmatota archaeon
CGCCCGCGTGGAAGCCGCGGAAGGCAACCTCGCCATCCACGTCCCCGAAGAGAAGAAGTGGATGAGCTGCGGCAGCTCCTGCACCGGCCTCGGCAAGGACGACTGCGGCGGCGCAGGCCCCTGCGGCGGCAAAGGGTGCCACATCTAGCGGAGTTTTTGAGAAAAACTCCGCGTAAAAAACCAGCCTGGATCACCCCGCCTTCGGCGGGGCAATGCGGCGGGCGGTTGCTCGCACCTCGGGGCCCGGGCTTGCCCGCGTGAACTGTTTTAGTCTCTCCCTTCCAGATCCCTTACGGGATTGTTATGAAGGGAATCAAGAACAGACCACTCCACTCGGGCGAGATGGAATTCCACCTGACGGGCATGCGGCAGCGCGAATGGAACCCCCTGCTCCTGGACCACCCCGCCGAAGAGGTGGCTCGCCCCGAGGGGCAGTACGAAGGACAGCCCCGGCTCAACATGGGGGAGCCGGAACTGAGACCCATGGAATGAAGAAAAGACGCAGGGCAGGGGCGCGACCGCGCAACCCTGCCGGATTTTGTTACGCCAGGCCGGTTAGGCTTCGCCCTTGGCCTTGATGCGGCTTCGACCTTCAGAAAGGTCGATCATCAAGCACTGGCGGCCATGCGGCCGCCAGGTCAGCCAGGATCGCTCTCAGGCTTCGCCCTTGGCCTTGATGCGCTTCATGCGGAAGATGTTCTCGCGCTCCATCTCCTCGAGGCGGAGGCGGATGAAGTCGCGGGCCTGCTCGAGCTCAGGGATGATCTTGAACTCAAGAGCGTTCACACGGCGCTTCGTCTTCTCGACCTCGTCGAGGAGGCGCTTCATGCTCGTCTCAATCTCGGCCGCCTTGATGACGGCCTCGAGCACTTCCTCGTAGGCGGTGGCGGCCTCGTCCACGCGGGGAGAGGTGCCGATGATGCCGTAGCCGCGCTCGGTGAGCTTGTGGCGCACGTTGCCGCCCTGGATGCGGGGAACGACGACGCCCATCACGTTCTTGCGGTTGAGCTCGATGTTGGGGGACGCCACGAGGGCCTGAGCGGCGGAGCGCACGGGAACGGCGCCCTCGACGGCCTGCGCGATCTTGATGCGCGTGGTGGCGGTCTGGTACTTCTCGCCGAGGCCCGCGCGAATCTTCTTCGCGTCCTCGAGCATCTTGAAGAACTCCATGATGAGGCCGTCGCGCTTCATCTTGAGAAGCTTGTAGCCCTTCTTGGAGAGGTTGATCTTCTTCTTCAGCTCGATGAGCTCGGAGCGGGTGGGCTTGACATCCTTGACGGCCACTTGGCACCACCTGGGATGAGGCTGGCACTCCTTTCCCTTTATTAAGGCTGTCGGTGGCCCCGGGAGCGGGCGAGCGACCCCGCCCGCCCCTCAGGCCCTGACCACGAGCACCACGGCCTCCGCCTTCGCGCCCTCATTGACGCCGTGGTCGACGGCGGCGACGCGATAGCGGTAGAGCCCGGTGGGGCCTGCCGCGGCGTCGAGGTAGGTGGTGACGGGGCCCAAGGTCGCAAGCAGCGTCTCCGTCCCGTCGGGCGTGAGGCGGTACACGCGGTAGTGCGTCACCTTCGACACCGTGTTGGACGGGGGCGCCGTCCACGCAAGCTGCACCGTTCCCGATCCCACGGGCGCCGCGACAAGGGCCTCCGGCGCGCCCGGGGTGACGCGGAATTCCGAGAGACCGCCGCAAACGCCGCCGCACCCGGCACCGCCCATGAGGAGCAGGCGCGCGCCGTCGAAGACCGCGCCCGCGTACGCCCGGGGCTCCGAGAGGGTGTGCGCCATCCGGGTGGCGGACCCGGTTGCGGGGTTGAACTTCTCGATGCTCGTGCGGAGCGTGGCGCCGCTGCGGCCTCCCGCGATGATGACGTGGTCCCCATCGTAGTAGGCGACGGCGCCCTCGCGGGCCTCCACGAGCGTGTCCTCCAGGGCGTTCCCCCCGGTGCGCGGGTCGTAGGATTGGATGCGGTTGCAGACGGCAAGCCCTGGCCAGCAGCCACCAATCACGTAGATCTTGCCGCCGGCGGCCACGGCGGTGGCGCCGTGGTTGTGCGGGAAGGAGGCCCAGCCCGGAGGCCGATCGAAGGCGCCGGTGGCGGGCGTGAAGCGCGAGATCGCCGAGCCGGTGGCGCCGCTCACGCTGAGGCCGCCGATAAGGTACACGGCCTTTCCGTCCCAGGCGACGGCGCGCTTGTGGTAGGCGTCGGGCGACTTCACGGAGAGCATGGTCAGGGTGTCGTTGCCAGGGTCGTACCGGAGTACCTCCGTGATGTCCATGGTCGCGGTGCGACCACCAAAGAGGTAGACGTGGGTGCCCGTCCAGACGGCAGCGGCGTAGGCGCGGGCGCTCGGGAGGCGCGACACCATGGTGCCCGCAGCACCGGTCGCGGGATCGTACCGGGCAATCTGGTCGAGCTTGACGTCCTGCGCCGTCTCTCCACCGAAGGCGAACACGATGCCGTTCACGTTCACCGCCGCCGCCCCCGTGAAGGCGGGCGTGAGGGGCTGCGTGCGCGGAAGAGCTGAGGCGGGGTCGCTCGCGGGGCCTTCCCCGCGCGAGTTCACGCCCGTCAGGTGGTACGTGTAGCGCGCCTGGCCCACGAGCCCGCCGTCCACATACGCGGCGCTCGTGCCGGGAACCGTTGCGACGAGGCTTGAGGGACCGCCGTCGCGGGAGCG
This sequence comes from Thermoplasmatota archaeon, assembly GCA_035553595.1. Classification (GTDB taxonomy): domain Archaea; phylum Thermoplasmatota; class SW-10-69-26; order JACQPN01; family JAJPHT01; genus DATMKA01. Next base: position 2,683 of record DATMKA010000017.1, read on the forward strand.
GTAGAGGCGGTAGGTGGCGGGGGGCGCGCTGCCGTCCTCCGCGGGCGCGCTCCAGGTCACCTGGATCGTTCCCTCCTGGGGTCCGGGGGTTGCGGCGGCGCCGCGGGGGTGCCCGGGGGGCTGCGCGTTGAAGGTGGTGACGGTCACGGGGGCCGTGGGTTCCCCTTCGCCCGCGTCGTTGACGGCCGCGACGGCGTACCGGTAGGGGGTGCTGAAGGCGAGGCCGGAGTCCAGGAACAGGGGGGCTTGGAGGGAAGCCACGGGCGCGAGCGGCGCGGTGCCCTCACCGCGGTACAGCACGTACCCAGTAGGCGGCTGCCCACCGTTGTCGGGCGGCTGGCGCCACGTGAGCGACACGATGCCGGCTTCGGGCGAGGCTGCGAGGTTGAGCGGCACGGCAGGGGCCACGCGGGGATACGTCGTCACGCTCGCCACGGGAGACGCAGGGCCCTGGCCCACAGCGTTCACGGCGGCGACAGCGTACTCGTGGGTGGTGGCGTCCGCGAGGCCCGAATCCTGGAAGGCCAGGCTGGCAGTCTCCTGGATCACCGCGCCGTCGCGCAGGAGAACGTAGCCCAGCACAGGGGTGCCGCCGTCAGCGGCGGGAGACGACCACGTGAGCTGGATGCTCCCGAGGCCAGGACCCCTGGTGGGCACGGGGGCGGGCGGCGCGTCGGGGCGGCGCCACACGACCGCGGAGGCCGTCGCGCTCGGCGCTCCTTCTCCCGCGAGGTTGATCGCGGCCACGCGGTAGGTGACGGTCGCGCCCTCGGGGAGCGCCGCGTGAGTGAGGTTTCGTGCCGCGCGGTCGAGCACGGCCACCAAGGCTTCGGGGCCCTCCCCGACGCGGGCCAGGAGGCGGTACCCCGTGACAGGCGCGCCCTCAGGGTCCGGTGAAGCGGACCAGGAGAGCCGCACGTGGCCCGGCGCGGGACCCGCAACAGCGGTGACCAGGGACGGAGGGGCAGGAACCGCGAAGGTGCTCACGAAGGGCGCTGCCGCAGGAGGGCTCACGCCAACCCCGTTGAGCGCGCGGAGCGTGTACTCGTACCGCGTCCCGGGAGGCAGACCCCCATCGACGAGGGGTCCCGACGGAGGAGCCTCGAAGGCCGTGGCGGGGGTTGCGCGGGTGACGGTTTCGAGGCGCCACAGCAGCTCCCCCGGATAACTGGTGCTGTGGTACCGGAGCTCCGAGCGGCCGGCATTGGTGTTCAGATCGACACCGACGTGGAGATCGAGGGACCCGCGGGTCGTGTCTGTGCTCGTGATGGCGAACCCGTTCTCGCCGTGGACGAGGCGCGACGCCGGAACCTGGAAGGTCTGCCACCCGTAGGTGTCCCAGGGAAACAGGAGACAGGGGTTGAACTCGAGCACCGAGGCAGAGTTGAGGCTCAGCCGTTGCGAGGTGGCCTTGATGCCGCAGCCAACTGCCTTCCCGTACACGTGCAGCCTGGCCTCCGTGGCGGTGGTGAAGGCCGCGGCGTCCACGGTGAACCGCTTTTGAGCCGAGTACCCCGCGGTTCCCACCAGGTGGTCCGCCTCCGCCGTGCCGTCGTCGTGAACGTGCCGCGAGGCCTCAAGCACCTGAGACCGGGTGACCTCCAGGGCACTCACCGGGAGGCCGCCGTGGTCGCCGAGGGACCACGACAGCGACACCTCTCCCGCGCCCGGGCCGGTGGCCGCAGCGAGGTTGCGCGGCGGCTCGGGCGGTGCAGGTGTCGTCGCGACTGTGACGGCGGAGGCGGCGCTTCGGCCGGCCGCGTTGAGGGCGGTGACGACGAGGCGGTGGGTGCTGTTGGCGGGAAGGCCCGTGAGAACGAGGGCCTCCGCCTCTTGGGCCGCCGATGCGAGGGGCGGCCCGGGGTCGCGCTCCAGGCGAAGCCGCGCAAGCATCTCGCCCTCGTAGGGAACGCGGATGGTGATGCACAGGAAGACGCAGACGACGTGTTCCCGCACGAGCGTGGACTGGTTGAAGTTGCTCGCGTGGTCGATGCCGAGCCGGAAGGAGGTGTCGAGCCACTCGCCAGTGCCGTCGAGCCGGAACACGTTCACCTCGCCCTCGCGGAGCGTCTCGGGAGGAACGCGGAAGCTGCGCCAAGCGAGGTCCGTTCCCCAGTGGTCGCACGAGGTGAAGTTCTTGAGGACGAGCCCGTTGACGGACCAGGCCACGCCGACGTTCGCTGGGGTCCGGCAGGGTTCGAGCGGGGCCGCGGCGAGGACCTCGAAGGTGGCGGAGCGGAGGCCCGCGAGGGAGCCGGCGGGAAGGAAGAAGCGTTTCTCCATGGCCGGGTCCGTGCCGTCCACAGAGAGGACGTACTCCATGGTGCCGTCGTCCGCCGCGAAACGCAGGGCCGGGTCAGCGTGCACGGCGTAACCGGTGAGCCCGCCGGTGCCGGGATCGGTGGGCGGCGCCCAGGCCAAGCGAAGCGTGCCCGGCTCGGTGCCGCGGGAGGCGAGGACCTCGCGCGGCGGGGTCGGCACGGGAGGCGCGACGAGGGTGATAGGGTCGGAGGGCGGGCCTTCGCCGCGAACGTTCACCGTGCTCACGCGATACTGGTAAGTCGCGCCCGGCAATAGGTCGTCATCCCCCCAAAGGCGCGTCCAGGAATCGGTTTCCGCGATGCGCTCGAAGGGACCGCTGTTCACCGAGCGGTACACACGGTAGGCAAGAGCCGGCGGATCCTGGGAGCCGCGGACAAAGGCGTCCCAGGTGAGGGTAAGGTCCGCGGCGGCTGGCGCAAAGGTGCCCTGAAGCCCTGGAGGAGGGCTCGGGAGCGGCGGGATCTCCACGGCTTTGGGCACCGTGAGGGCACCCTCCCCGTCGCGGCTTACCGCCGCCACCGCGAAGTACACGGTGGTGCCCCAGGGGTTGCCGGGGTGCTGGTAGGAGAGCGTGGAGGCGTTCACCGTGGCAAGAAGCGAGAGCGCGTCGGGAGAGGTGCCGCGGTAGAGGTGGAATCCCTGGAGGGGACCTTCGAAGGTGTCGGCCGCGGGCGCGCGCCACCGCAGGTACACGGTGTCGCCCGGGTAGAGCGGGAACGCGACGAAGTCCCAGGGCTCGGCGGGCTCCGTGCTGTAGCGGAGGACGCTCGCAAGGAGGTTACCCTGGGCGTCCGTGCCGCCCACCACGATCGCATCCTCCCCGTCCCAGAAGCCGAGAGCCCCCGCGCGGGGTGCCGGGAGCGCGGTGGGCTTGGTGATGAGACGGTTGGCGGCAGGGTCGTAACGCTGGATGTCGCTGACCACGGTGGAGCCTTCGATGCCGCCGAAGACGTACACCTCGTGGGGTGTCGCGACGGCGGTGACGCGCTCCGCGTGCAGGACCTGGCTGCTCGTCTGAACCGTTCCCCCCACGGGATCGAAGCGGAGCACGTCCACGTCCGTCTGGGGGCTGCCGCCGAGAACGTAGGCAAAGGTGCCGCCCCAGCTCGCGGACGTGTAGATGCGTGGCGAAGGAAGGGCGGCCGTGAGAACGGTCGCCGTGTTCGTGGTCGGGCTGAAGCGCACAATCTGGTTGGAGGGCCCCTTCGTGCAGCACGAGGTGTCCACGTTGCCGCCGAAAAGGTAGGCGCAGCCGCCAGCGCACCCGAGGCCGGGGAGGTCACGAGGGTCCCAGACGGCGCTCATGCCGAGGCGCCCCGAGGGGAGCAGTTCGCCGAGGCTCGTGAGCGCGCCCGTGGCTGGGTTGTAGCGGAGCACGTGCCGGTAGCTCGTGGACAGGTCGCTCGCGACCACGCTCCCGACGCCGCCGAACACGTACGCGCACCCGCCTGGGCAGCCGGCGCTCGGCCGGTCGCGGCCATCCCAGACGGCAGCGGTGCCCATGCGGCCCCAGGGAAGCCGCGTCGGCATCTCCACCACCTCTCCCGTGGAGGGCGTGTAGCGCAGGATGGCATCCGAGTAGGTGCCGTTCACTTGGCCGCCGAAGAGGTAGGCGTGGGTGCCGCTCCAGGCAAGGCTCGCGCCGGAGCGCGCGAGCAGGGGGTGGCCGGGCTCCTCGAAGACGGTGTCCGCGGCAGCTGGGGAGGACGCGGCGAGAACGGCCGCAAGGCCGAGGAGCGCGAGCGCTGACGGTAGGAGCGGCCACCGCATCGCCTACACCCTTCCCAACAGGTCTTCGGGCGCGGGGCCCACGTCCAGCCGGTACGCGAAGCCCGTGGGCCCCGCGACAAACCGGAGGTCATGCGTCCTCGCGGCGGGGCTCGGGATGAGCCAGGACCGCTGCTCGAGGGTGGAGTCCTCGGGGTGGGGCGTGACGAGCGCCGAGGAGGTGAGCGTCTGGGTTCCCGTGAAATCCCGGTACCCGAGCCGGAGGTCCGCGCCTTTGGGCGTGGTGGCGGTCACGACCACGGCCTCGCCCGCCTGGAGGGGGAGGTCGTAATCGTCGACGCGGTCGAAGAAGCTCGTGAAGGCGCCCGCGCAACCGCTCCCGGGGCGGAGGAGGCCCACGAGGCCCCGGCCGCGGTTCGCGTCGTCCCCGAGGCCGCAATCGTAGATGGCGGAGGCTGGAGTATGCGTGTATTTCACGGTGTAGGAGAGGTTCGCGTTCTGCACCACGCGCGTGTAGGAGGGCCCGTTCGTACGGAAGGCGTAACGGTAGTCGGAGCCGTAGCGGTACGATTCCCCGCTGCCGCCGTCCACGTTCCCGACCGCGACGGGCGCGAAGCCGGAGTAGCTCGCGAAGGTGTACTCCACCTCCACGAGGTCCCTCGGCCCCGTGTCCATGAGGTAGACGTCCTCGCCGTCGCCCCGCTCAAGCCGGCCCGTGCACGCCACGCCGCTCCCGGGCAGGTGGGAAGCGACTGCGATGGAGGCGGGCGCGTCGTGGCCGAGGCCACAGTCGTTCTGGGGGTCGGGGAGGTACGTGTACTCGACGGTGTAGTTCCCGGACCCGGTGAACTCCGCCCACAGGCGGGGCTCCTGGCCGTGAACATAGAGGTCCAGGGTCTGGGGTCCCGGGCGGTGCGGGGACAGGTAAGTTTCCGTCCGCGCGTCGCCTCCGAGACGGAAGCGGGTCACGCCGGTGGAGGTCGCCGTCATGCGGAGGATGCTGGGCTCGCTCGGCGGAGCAAGCTCGAAGGCATCCCCGAGGTCGCCACCCCCGAGGGAGGCCTCGCACGCCTCCGAGGGAGCGAGGCTCCTGGATAGAACAGCGCCGTGGAGGGCAGCCAGGTCGAGGCCGCTCCCGCAGTCGTCCCCGGCTGCGAGGGGCTCGCGCGTGATCGCGATCGAGTAGTCGATGCGGTCGCCCCAGGTGGTGGCGTCCCCTGAACGCGCGACCTGGAAGGCCACCTGGCGCGTGACGCCCGGGTCGGACAGGAAGAAGGAGGGGACAGGGAGCAGGTGCGTGGCGCCCCAGCCGAAGGAACCGCCCAGGTGGTGGAGGGAGTAGACTCGGAGGGCATCGGAGCTGCCCGTGGTGATGGTGACGCGGTAGGCGTGATCACCGCTCATGGTGAAGACGTAGAGGTCGTTCACGTCGCCCGCATCGAGGGCCGCCGCGCAGGCCACCTCATCGGGAAGCATCCTGCGGGGCGCATCGCCGGAGTAGTGGGTCTGGCGCGCGCCCGAGGGGGGCGCGTCACCGGGGCTGCCGCAGTCGGGCGTCGGGGTCGCCGGCGTAAGGGTGCCCCGAAGGTGGTACTCCAGGAGGGGGTTGGCGGTCGTCGGCTGCCCCGACAGGGAGATCAGGTAGGAGCCGGGCTCGAGCCAGAGGACCGCTTCGGAGGAGGGGGCCCGGGACTCGTAGGAGACGTTGGCTCCCGCCACCAGATACCTCAGGCTCCCGTCCGTCGTGAACGTGAGGCGGAGGAGGCTCGATTCAGTCACGAGGAAGGAGTAGTTGTCGCTGTCCTCGATGCCTCGCACGTCCCCGCTGCAATCCACGGGGAACGTGATGGGGACAGGCTGCGCCGTGGTCTGCTCCGGGCAGGCCCCCTCGGTGGCAGCGTTCGCGGGGACACCCATGAAAGGGGCGAGAAGGGAGGCGAGGACGAGGGGCAGGAGGAAACGGGTCCGGTTCATGGGTTACACGCTCCCGAGGGCTTCGGTGAGGGGGGCGCTGGCCTCCAGGGTGTAGGGGCCAGGCGGCGCGTTCGAGAAGGTGAGGACGTGGAGGCCGGCCTCCAGGACCGGGAAGACCCAGTGCTGATCCCCGGAGGGGAGGCGGTTGCTCACGCCCCGGCTTCCGAGGCCGAGGTCAAGGACCGATCCATCGGGACCTTGGACGCGCAGGGTGGCAAGCCCGTCGTCGGCGGGGCGCGTCATTGTGAGGGCGACGGTGTCGCCGGCCACGAGGGTCATCCCGTAATCGTCCTGCAGGTCCGCCATGGTGGTCACCTCGCCGCTGCAGCGGCCCGCGCCCGGGCGCAGGGGCACGAGGTAGCCGAGGGAGGCGGCGGCGTCCGCGCCCGAGCCGCAGTCGTTCATCGCGTTCATCGGGATGCGGCTCACGCGGAGGTCGTAGGAGGACCCTGGACCATCGCTCCTAATCTCGAGGCCACCGGGGCCGCTGGCCTGGTAGGTCGCTTTGAAGGTTGCGCCGCGGACGGTGCTCCCGCCGGCGGAGAGGTTGCGGTAGAGCGAGGTCAACATTTGGCGCGAGGAGAGGGTCACGTCCACGCTCACGATGTCCCCCTTGGAGGAGTCGAAGCGGTAGCCATCCCGGTGGTCCCCGGTCTCGAAACGGCCCACGCACGGCCCCACGGGGAAGAGGAGCCCGAGCCCCTGGTCCGTGAGGGCTGGCGCGTCGCGGCCGAAGCCGCAGTCGTCCTGAGGATCGGGCTGGACCTCCGCCGTCACGGTGTAGGCCACAGGCGCGTCGGTGCCTGCGGTGGCAGGGGAAAGGGAGACGGGGATGCGCTGAACTCCGGGCGGAAGGTAGAGCTCGAAGCTGCGACTGCCCTGGGCAGTCAGGGTGCCCACCCAGGACCCGCGAAGGGTGACCGCGACGGGCCCGTCGGCCGCGACGTCCACCTTGAGGCGCACCCCCTCATGCTCGGGGAGGAGGAGGTTGAAGCTGTCCTCGACGTCGCCCACGGTGAGGGCTCCCGTGCACTCCTCGCCGGGGATGCGCTCGATGGGAGGGGGCGCGCCCGCACGGCGCGCGGGGAGGTCGATACCTGCTCCGCAGTCGTCGCCCGCGGGGCTGGGTTCCCGCTCGACGACGAGCTGGTATGGAATTGCCGTCCCGGCCCCGCCACTCGCGCGCGCAACGTGGAGGGACCACATGAGGGCGGCTCCGGCGTCCACGATGAGGGTTTCGGAGGCCGCGCCAGGGGTTGTGGCGAGCCGCCGCGAGGGGCCCCAAGTGACGGAGCTGGGACCAATGGAAACCTCCGCAACAAAGGCCACCACGGTGCCCGGAGCCCCTTCGGGCTGGAGGAGGCGGACGCGGTGGGCGTGGGCGCCGTCGGTGGTGAAGAGGAACCGGTCAATCGGGTCGCCCACGTCGAGGGTGCCCCCGCAGTCCACGGGGAGCGTCAGGCTACGGAAGGTCGGCCACTCGTTCTCGGCCTGGGGCGGCGCGTCCCCGGCGCCCTCGCAGTCGGGCGTGTCCGTGAAGCGTGACGTTGCGAGCGTCAAGCGGTAGGGGCCACCCGTGTCTTGGGCACCACCGTCCTTGAGGTAGAAGAGGTAGCGTCCCGGGGGCGCGTGGAGGATACGATCGGTGGGTCCCCAGGTGCCGAAGCTGTTGAACCCTTCGGCATCGTCCGAGGCGAGGACATAGTAGGTGTGCGGCGAGACTTCCAGGCGGAAGTGGAGGAGAGTACCGGCTTCCGCGATGAGGAACGTGTAGGCGTCCTCGTCACCTTCGTCAATGGTGCCGGGGCAGTCTGCGGGCAGGGTGAGCGCGTGGGGGGCCACCGTGTCGGGCGCGTCGCGGCCCACGCAATCGTCCGGCGTCCCAAGGAGGGGCTGAAGGAGGCTCTGGGCCCGGAGGGGCACGGAAGTGGCGAGGGGGCCGACGGGAACCAGAGTGGGAACAGCCAGGAGGGCTGTGATGATGAGGGCGATCGTTCCGGTGCGCACGGTGGGCCTCCCGCGCTCACCGAGGGAGTAGGGGGGCTTAAGCGGCATGGTGGCACCGGCAGGGGCGCGCAACGGGAGCGCTGCCCCCACCAAACTCACCTTTAGTTACCTTAGGCATTAACTTACGGTAGGCACCTACGAAACATAGGTAGCCTGCGGCAGTAGGCTCCTGCCCGGTGACGCGATGCCTGACGAAGTGGACCGCTGGACCCAACAGATCCGGAAGGGCTCGACGAAGCTCGCCATCCTCCAGCTCGTGGGGGAACGCGACCGCTACGGCTACGAGATTGTCCAGGACATCCGCGACCGGACCCGAGGCATCCTCCAGCTTGCCGAGGGCAACATCTACCCCGCCCTCCACGCCCTCGAAGGCGAGGGCCACATCACGAGCTACTGGAAGGAGGTGGAGCCCGGAGTCCCCCCGAGGAAATACTACCGGCTCACGCCCAGCGGCCGCACGCTCCATGAACGCCTCGTGACCGAATGGAAAGACTACTCCGCCGCCATCGCGCGCCTCCTCAAAGGAGAGTGACTCCCGTGAAGATGACTCCCGACGCCCGCGCCTCCCTCGACGCCACCGTGCAGCGCATCATGCGCCGCCACCACCTCCCCGCCCCCCTGCAATCGGGCATCCAGTACGAACTCATGAGCCACC
>DATMKA010000018.1:0-2611 GCA_035553595.1 Thermoplasmatota archaeon
GTGGTGGCGGCGGCGGGGGCTGTGGGGGAAGCGGCGAAGGTCGCGTAGGCGGCAACCCCGGCTACGGCGAGCAGGGCGCTGGCGCACAGCACGACCCCGACCTTGGGGGAGAAGGGGGGCATGCGATAACCGGTTCACCCTTCCCCACCCCGGCTACATAAGCCGACCATGTCCGGGTTGCGAGCACCCGGAACCCTTCTCCCGGAAGGCCCCAGGGCCCCCGAGGCACGGGCACGATCCTCAAATACGGGCTGCCACAAACCCGGGCGGAATGCGAGGCCCCCTCCTCCCGGCCCTCCTCGTTGGTGTCCTTCTCCTTGCCGGCTGCGCCACCGACCTCGCGCCCCAGGACAAGGCCGTCCAGGTGGAAGGCAAACCCGACGGGTTCCTGCGCACGAACACCGCCCTCAAGATCCTTGTGTCCCACCCGGACGGGTCCAACCACGTGGTGGCCCTCGACCGCGCCGAGTGGTACGTCGCGGGCATCGAGAAGGAAATCACCTTCAAGTCCATCCGCCACGTGGCCATCCAGGGCATCGAGAAGGCCTCCAACTTCGAAGTCCTCGTTCACGAGTTCGCGACCCCCGACGACTTCGACCAGCGCTTCCGGTACGAGAACCTCCGCGGAAGCCACAGCGAGGAGGAGCTTGCCGCCATGGACGAGGAGTACCAGGCCCTCCTCGACCAGGACGACAAGGGCGCCGCGGTGGGCACGGGCGGCAACCCCGTCGGCGTCCAGGTCGGCACCCCCGGCCACCCCCAGCTCCCCTGAGGCGGAAAGCCCGCTTCACGAGGGGGCAAAGCTTTTTTGAGGGGACCCCTTTCCGCGCCTCAAGACACGGGTTTTCCCGGGTGGTTTCCAGATGACCGAGAAGAAGATTCGCGTGCTCGTTGCGAAGCCCGGCCTCGACGGCCATGACCGCGGCGCCAAGGTCATCGCCCGCGCCTTCCGTGACGCCGGCATGGAGGTCATCTACACGGGCCTCCGCCAGACTCCCCAGCAGATTGCCGAGGCCGCCCTCCAGGAGGACGTGGACGTGGTGGCCCTCAGCTGCCTCAGCGGCGCCCACATGACGCTCTTCCCCAAGGTCGTGGACCTCCTCCAGGCCGAGGGCATCCGCGACGTGCTCGTCCTTGGCGGCGGCACCATCCCCGACGACGACGCGGCCGAGCTCAAGAAGCGCGGCATCGCCGAAATCTACGGGCCCGGCACCGCCACCGAAGAGATCGTCCAGTACATCCGCACCCACGCCCGGAAGTGAGGCCCCGTGCCCACGCCCGCAGAGCTCGTGAAGGCCCTCCAGGAGGGGGACCGCCGCGCCGCAAGCCGCCTCATCACGCTCGTGGAGGCCCGCACCCCCGAAGGCCTCGAAGCCCTCCGCCTCCTGTACCCGCTCACGGGCCGCGCCCAGGTGATCGGGATCACGGGTCCCCCGGGGAGCGGCAAAAGCACCCTCACGGACAAGCTCATCGGGTACTACCGCACCGAGGGGAAGCGCGTGGGCGTTGTGGCCATCGACCCCAGCAGCCCCTTCACGGGCGGCGCGCTTCTCGGCGACCGCATCCGCATGCAGTCCAGGAGCACCGACAAGCAGGTGTTCATCCGCAGCATGGGCAGCCGCGGCGCCTTGGGCGGCCTCAGCCGCAGCGCGCCCGACGCCGTGAAGGTGCTCGACGCTTTCGGCTGCGACGTCATCCTCATCGAGACCGTGGGCGTGGGCCAGGGCGAGATCGATATTGTCCGCACTGCCGACACCGTGCTCGTGGTGGCCGTCCCCGGTCTTGGGGACGAGGTGCAGAACATCAAGGCAGGCATCATGGAGATCGGCGACGTGTTCTGCGTGAACAAGGCCGACCGCGACGATGCCGGGAAGACCGTGGCCGAGCTCGAGACGTGGCTTGCCTTCGTGGACACCCACGCCCTCGGATGGACCCCGCCCGTCGTGAAGACCATTGCGGAGCGCGGCGACGGCGTGGCGGACCTCGCGAAGGCCCTCGCAAGCCACCGCGAGTGGATGCAGCAGACGGGCCGCTTCGAGGCCCGCCGCCGCGAGCGCGGCGAGCACGAAGTCCTCGAAACGCTCCGCTACCGCATCACGGAGGCCGCCCTCACGGACCCCGTCCTCAAGGAGAGCTTCCGCGAGCTCACGGCCCGCGTGGGCGCCCGCGAGGTGGACCCCTACACGGCCGCCGAGGAGCTTTTCGAGCGCTGGCGGAAGGCCCACGCCTGACCCGCCGCTTCCCCGTTTTGGCAAACCGAGCCTTTAAGCCCCTCTCTCGGGATATCCCCGTCCGGTAACCATGGAATGGTGGATCTGGCTCCTCATCGTCCTCGGCGTCGTGGCCGTCGTGCTCATCTTCGTCGGGTACTACAACCGCATCGTCCAGCTGGAGAACCAGGTGGAGAACGCTTGGGGCCAAATCGACGTCCAGCTGCAGCGCCGCGCCGACCTCGTCCCCAACCTCGTGGAGACGGTGAAGGGGTACGCGAAGCACGAGAAGGAAGTCCTGGAGAACGTGACCCGCGCCCGCCCCGCGAACCCGGCCCTGCGGGCCGAGAAGCTCCTCATCTACAAGGTGGAGGAGATGGCCATCGCTGCCGGCATCTCGC
>DATMKA010000019.1:0-6066 GCA_035553595.1 Thermoplasmatota archaeon
GGCGAGGATGACGGTGGGGACGAGACGGTTCATGGTGGTTTTTCCTCCTGGGGGTTAAGCGATGATGGCGTCGAGGCCGCGGCTGCCGCAGCGCTCCTCCACGTCGGTGCCGAAGACGCAGTACACGTAGAAGGCGGGGTAGCAGTACTTGCAGGTGTAGACCTCGTAGGTCTTGCCCTCGATGTTGCAGGTGGCGCCGGCGGGGCCGGGGCCGACGATGACGCCGCAGTTCACGTTGGGCCCGTCGTAGGCGACGTCCACGGGGAGCCAGACGGTGCAGGTGGGGGCGGTGCCGTCGTTGCTCACGTAGCAGAGCACGCCCGTGCGGGGCTCGAAGGGCACGCAGTAGTTGCAGAAGATGAGGGGGTACTCCTTGCCGCCCATCTCGCAGTGGACGCCGGCGGCGGGGACCACGGCGCCGCCGTAGCACTCCACGCGGCTCATCTCGAAGGAGATGCAGTAGGGGTCGGTCGAGGGGCAGGTGAGGTCGCGGGCCTCGGCGGTGGGCGCGAGGGCCGCGAAGGCGGTTGTCGAGAGAAGCGCCGCCACGAGGGCGATCCGGATCCTGGAGTGGGTCATGCTCAAATCCTCCGCGCCGTGCCAAGAGATATCGTGGCTTAATGGCTTCGCCCTCGAGCGTGCGGTCGGCCGCCGACCCGAACTGTACCCGTGACGTAAAGACTCAACCGAACAGTTTCGGCTGAAGCTTGATGGCGAGAAGGCGACTCCTCACACCCACCGAGGATTCGACCCCGCATGTCCGTCCGCCCCGTTCTCGCCGCCGCCCTCCTCCTCGCCGCCGTCTTTGCCGGCTGCGTCTCCGTGCCCGGCGCCCCCGACCCGCACCCGCTCAAGGAGTACCACATCGAAGCGACCCAGATCGAGCAGGAGCTCTACCCCGGAAAGACCGTCACCATGTGGGCCTTCAACGGCGAGGTTCCCGGCCCCACCATCAAGGTGCGGGAGGGCGACCTCGTGCGCATCCACTTCACGAACAAGCACACCCTCCCCCACACCCTCCACTTCCACGGCGACCACCCCTTCAGCATGGACGGGGACGACTTCCAGGCCGTGGCCCCGGGGGACACCTTCACCTACGAGTTCATCGCGGGCCCCGCGGGCGCCTACGTGTACCACTGCCACGTGGACACCTACGTGCACGTGAGCCGCGGCATGTACGGCCAATACATCGTGGAGCCCAAGCGCGGCTTCCCGGGCGACAAGCCCGACAAGGAGGTGGGCGTCATCTTCGGCTCCTGGGACCCCAACCACAACCACAGCGCCGAGACCTACCTCCTCAACGGCAAGGCCTTCCCCAGCACCACGCCCATCCAGGTGGAGAAGGGGGAGCGCGTCCGCTTCTTCATGAGCAGCGTGAGCGACTACCCCGTGAGCGCGCACCTCCACGGCGGCCTCCCCCGCCAGGTGTGGCCCGTGGACCAGGACATCGACGTGGTGCCCCTCTTCAACGGCGAGACCCGCGTCGTGGACTTCGTGGCCAAGGAGCCTGGCGCATGGATGTTCCACGACCACTTCGAGCGCCACCTCACCAACCAGCACGCTTACCCCGGCGGCGCCCTCACCACCCTCGAGGTGGGCAAGGAATACTGGGGCAAGACCGCCGAGACCATGGGCCACCACGGGGGCAGCGGGCACGACGGCGGCAGCAAGCCCCCGGCCACCCACGCGCCGAGCAAGGAGGACGTCGCGAAAGGCACCGAGGTCGCGATGAAGAACTTCCAGTACGCAGCCCCCGATCTCAAGGTGAAGGCGGGCACCACCGTCGTCTGGAAGAACTATGACGCCGCGCCCCACACCGTCACGAGCAACGACAAGGACGGGCCCCTCGACTCGGGCAACATCGCCAAGGACGGCGTGTACGCTTACACCTTCACGAAGCCCGGCACCTACAGCTACCGCTGCGTCCCCCACAGCGCCGCGGGCGACGACGGCAGCTACCAGGGGATGGTGGGGAAGGTGATCGTGACCTGACGGGCGCGGAGCGCTCCCGCTAAGCAGAGGAATAAGAAAAAGAAGGACCCCGTGCCCTCGAGGGCACGGGGGCAGGCGGCCTCAGAAGGGCGCCTTGGCGGTGGTCTGGGGAACGGTGGGGCTCTCGAAGATCTCGGGGAGCCGGCCGTCCTGGCTGTACTTGTAGATGGCCGCGACGACGATGCCGTTCACGGCGCTGCTCATGGCGGAGAGGCCGAGCACGAGCACGATGCCGAGGGCGAGGAACACCAGGCCCATCACGGAGCCGGCGAAGGCCGCGGGGGCGGCGAGCCAGATCATGATGAAGGCGGGGATCATCAGCAGGAAGAAGATGATCCCGGTGGTGAAGCTCGCCGTGGCGGACTCGCCCCAGGTGCGCTTCCAGGTGGTCCAGCTGGTCTTGATGGCCTGGCCGGGACCCATGTCCTGGTAGATGAGGATGGGCATCACGAAGAAGGTCGCGATGTTCCACGCCGCACCCACGAGGGAGATCATGATGCGGACGATGATCTCCGTGATCGGGTTGTCGATCTCGCGGGCGAGGGCGTCGAGGAGCTTCAGGATGAGGCCCACGGTGCCGGCGATGATCGCCCACTGGAAGATGCGGACCTTCTTCGACCAGGCCTTGCGGAGACCGTCCTTCACGACGGGGTCGCCGCCGTTGAAGCGGATCATCGCGCACTCGATGACGGCCGCGTTGAAGAAGAGGATGGCGAAGTAAGTGAGGACGTAGAGGACGAAGAGGAGCCCGAGCCCGCTGAGGGCGTTCATGCTCTCGAAGGCGCCGGTGATTTCCAGCGGCACGAGGAACGCGGCCCAGATGAGCACGGTAAGCGCACCCGCCATGATGGGCAGGAGGAGGATCTCTTTGTCGAGCTTCAGCACGCGGAAGCTGGCCTTTGTCAGCTGCCAACCGCGAGAGATGGACTCAAACATGGTTTGGTCACCAATCCCCCCGAGCTTTGACCCCGATATAAGACCGTTGTGCTGTTGCCTAGCCATGACACACCAAGTCATCTTCATAAGCTGTAAACAGGTCAACTGCCCCGTAGCGGGCGCACAAGCGTTATCGGATCGGCCCTGGATGCAGGCGCGTGACCGGCGCGCACCCCGTGAAGGCCGTGACCTTCGACCTCTTCGGAACCCTCCTCGCCACGCGCCCCTGGGAGGAGGAGGTGCGCCTCGTGCAGCGCATCGCGCGCGCCCGCGGCCTCGCCGTGGACCCCGAGGCGTTCCTGGCGGCCACCATTCAGCACGTCTCCGCCCGCACGGCCACCATGCGCATCTCCCGCCACCTTCTCGCCGCGGGCACGCGTCACGCTCTCGAAGCGCAGGGGCACCCGACCGAGCACGGGGACGCCTTCGCCGAGGCTTTGCACGCGCTCCATGCCGCGCTGCCGCTGTTCCCGGACGCGCTTCCCGCCCTCGACCGCGTGGCGCCGCTCCCCGTCGCCATCATCAGCAACGCCACAGAGGAGGAGCTGCAGCAGATTCTCGCCGCCACCGGCCTCAAGGCGCGGGTGCAGGTGGCCGTGAGCGCCGAGCGCGCAGGCGCCTGGAAGCCCGCCCGCGCCCCCTTCCAGCTCGCCCTCCGGGAGCTGGGCGTGCGCCCCGAGGAGGCGCTCCACGTGGGGGATTCCCTGAGCGACGACGTGGGCGGTGCGAAGGCCGCGGGCATGCGCGCGGCCTGGGTGAACCGGAACGAGAAAAAACGGGAGCCGGGCGCGCCCGCCCCCGACGGGGAGGGCGCGACCCTGCTCGAAGCGCTCGCGGGGCTCCTCCCGGAGCCCCAAGCGTAGCGGGTTACTGGGGCGGCGTGCCGGCCTGAAGGGGCGCGGGGCCGGGGCTCTTCTTGGGCACGAAGTCCAGGGTGACGCCCTCGGGGGTTTCGCCCGTGGTGGCGTACCAGTAGAGCGCCGCGCGCAGCATCGCCGCGAGGCTCGTGTTCAGGCAGAACAGGAAGGCCCACAGGACGATGCCGTAGGTGGTGAACACCCAGGAGGGCACGTCAATTTCCAGCACCATGTACAGGAGGCCCATGGGGACGAGGTAGGCCACCATGTACATCGCGGTGAAGGTGAGGCCCGTGCCGACGAGGATGCCGCCCCAGGTCTCCTTCGCGAGGTGGGCGCCGCGCTTCACGGCGCTCCAGGCGCCGTTGCGCTCGTACACGATGACGGGCAGCATCAGGTACATGCCGGCCGTGATGGTGAAGGCGATGGCGCGGTAGATCCACTTGCCAACGAAGGGGATGACGCGCAACGTGTTCCGCAGGAAGTAGCGCACGAGGGTGAGCAGGAAGGCGCTGAAGGCCGCCATGGCGAGGAGGCGGTACCAGTTGCGACCCGCCACCGAGAGCCCCTCCATGATGGAGGGCTTCTGCCGCTTCACGAGCATCGTGCCCGTGTGCATGGCCGCGGTGATGAAGAACAGCGACACGAAGGTCACGAAGGTGAGCCACAGGCCGAAGAGCACGTAGCCCTCGATGATGAAGGCGCTCACGGCCGTTTCATAGTCGCCCGCGTCCCAGTAGCTGATGGGGATGGCGAAGAGGAACGTCCAGAACTTCCAGAAGGCGGGGTTGTTGTGCTCGAAGAGCCAGGAGAGGATGGAGATGGGCGCCACAACGGCCGTGGCGACGATGGCGAGGGTGCAGAGGGGAAGGAGCAGCACTTGGGGGAACTGCCTCACCATACCCACGGAGGCCACGGTCATCTTGAAGCTAAGGGCCAACTGCTTGAACAGGGGACCACCCGTTCAACCATTGGGCCGGGCCGATTTAAACGTGCTGCTCCATGTCAAGCCCGTCAAGCGGCAGGGAGGCTGCTCCGCGAGGGATCGTCGCGGGTGGTGGAGTTGGACCGGGGGGTAATGCGGATCTGCTCCTCGCCCTCCCACCCGAGCTGCTCCATCTTGACGGCGAGGGTGAACTCGCCCTCCTGTTGGGGAGCCACGAGCTGGAAGTCGCCGAGGTTCCCCGTCTGGCGGGGCCCGATGATGACGGGGCCCTCGTCGCGGGCGACGGCCTCGCCGGAGCCGTAGAGGTAGATCTTCGTGGAGTTCACCACGTTCCCGTCCACGTCCTTGAAGGCGAAGGTGATGTTCTGCGCCTCCACCTCGAGGGTGCAGTTGCCCGCGTTGAAGCCGGTGAGCTTCACGGAGAAATCGCGGCCGGGGGCTTCGTTCCCGGGAGCCACGACCTCAAGGGTGCCCTCGGGCCACCCGCCGGGCTCGCAGGCGCGAACCTGCTGGGGCGACTCGCCCCCCATGCAGCCCGGGAGCGTCACGGCAAGAGCAAGCATCAGGAGGGCGGCGGCAAGGCGCGGCATGACCCCTCGGGGGCTCTCGGGGGGTTTCAGAATTTCGGGTCCTCGGGCCGGTCGGCTGACCGCAGGAGCATCGGAAAAACAGGGAGTCCCGGGCAAGGGGCCCGGGAGCGCCGCGCGGGAGCGCGGCAAGGAGCAAGGCGCGAGCCTTACTTGATGATGGAGTCGTACTCACCGGCGCTGATGGCCTTCTGGACGTCGCGGGCGTCCTTGCCGCCGTCGACGGTGACGCCCATGCTGACGCAGCAGCCGAGGACTTCCTTGACCTTGTTCTTCATGTTGGCGCCGGAGAGGTCGTCGCTCTTCATGCGCGCCACCTTCATGGCGGACTCGATGCTGAGGTCGCCAACCTTGGTGGCCTTGGGGGTGCCGGAGCCCTTCTCAGCGCCGATCTCCTTGAGGATGAGCTGGGTGGTGGGCGGGGTACCGACGGTGACGTCGAAGGCCTTGGTCTTGGGGTCGACGACGACCTTCACGGGCACCTTCATGCCCTTGAAGTCGGCCGTCTTCTCGTTGATCATCTTCACGACGTTCATCACGTTGACGCCGAGGGGACCGAGAGCGGGACCGAGGGGCGGGCCGGCGGAAGCGGAGCCGCCGTCGACGAGAACTTCAACAGAGTTTGCCATAGATGTTACCCCCTCTCCCACCCCGAGGGTACGCCGGTGGACCGGCGGAGGATGGAGAGCGGTAGCCCCGCTAGTCCCGAACCCCTACTTAAGCGTTCTCCGGGGTGGGTTTCCAATGG
>DATMKA010000020.1:0-6968 GCA_035553595.1 Thermoplasmatota archaeon
CCCCCTGTACCCCCAGGACTTCGTGTGGGCCCCCGGCCACCGCATCGGCCTCATCCTCAAGCCGAGCGACCCCGTGTGGGTGCGCTCGGCGGGCGCGGGCGCCACCGGCACCGTGTCCTACGGCCTTGGCGGCAGCGCCCTCAACCTGCCCGTGGTGACGCCCTCTCCCACCGACTTCTGGCTCACCTCCTGGGGCAAGAACCAGGTGCCCTACCTCGGCCAGGTGGAAGGAGGGAGCGCCTGATGCGCGTCCCCCTCGCCCTCCTCGCCGTGGCGACCCTCCTGCTCCCGGGCTGCATCACGGCGCCCCAGGCGCCCCTCGAGGAGACGGCCGCGCCGGCGGGCCCCGTGCCCGACCTCGCAAGCCTCCTCCCGAAGCTCTCGCCGCGCCTCGGGAACCTCAGCGTCCTCCACGAGGTGGTGGACGTGGAGACGCCCCACGGCCTCGTGAACGTCGACCTGTACCTCCCTGAGGTTCCCCCGGGCCACAAGGTGCCGGTCATCCTCGTGGCCTCCCCGTACAACAACCCGAACGCCCCGCTCAACGCCCTCGGGGGCGGCGGCAAGAGCGGGGAGGACAACTGGATCAACCTCCCGCTCTACAACTGGATCCGCAAGGAGCTCCTGCCCCGCGGGTACGGCCTCGCGCAGATGGACATCCTCGGCACCCGCAACTCCGGCGGCTGCATGGGCCTCATGAACCCCGCCGAGCGGCAGGCCACGGCCGCAGTCGTGGACTGGCTCGGCACCCAGGAGTGGAGCAGCGGCAAGGTGGGCATGATCGGGAAGAGCTACCTCGGCCTCAGCCAGATGGGCGCCGCCGTGGAGAAGCCCGAGCACCTCGTCACCATCGTCCCCATCAGCGGACCCACCCACGACTACGCGTACCACTACTACAACGGCGTCCCCTACCTCGGGAACCACCTCACGAACTCGCTCTACTACGGCGTGTTCAGCCTGCCCCCGCCGGACGGCGACCTCCTCACCTACGCGCCGCGCTACCCCGAGCGTCTGCCCTGCATGCCCGAGGGCCTCGCCTGGAGCGTCGCGAGCCTCGGCGACTACGACCAGCACTGGCAGGAGCGCGACTACCGCCCCCTCGTCCCCCAGATGTCGGAGGAGGTGTCCGTGTTCTTCATCCACGGCCACCAGGACTGGAACGTGAAGCCCGACCACGTCCTCGACGTCTACAACGCCTTCCCCGGCCCCAAGATGGGCCTCTGGGGCCAGTGGGGCCACGACTACCCCAACATCAACAACTACGACGAGGAGCGCTGGGGCGAGCGCGAGGACTGGTACCTCACGCTCCACCGCTGGTTCGACCACTGGCTCCTCGGCATCGACACCGGCCTCCTGCAGGAGATGGCGGCCTGCCCCGTCCAGACCCAGGGGTACGACGGCGCGTGGCGCTGCACCCAGGCCTTCCCGCCCCTGCCGGAGGAGGGAGACCCGGTCACGACCCTCACGCTCCACCCGACGAGCGCCGGCGGCCTTGCCGCGGCGCCCGCGACGGGCACCGCGCAGTACACGGACGACCCCGCGCTGCCGGCGACCTTGGTCGTGCGCGAGGTTCCCTTCCGGTCCGAGGCCTTCGCGAACGCGACCCGCATCGTCGGCGCCCCCGAGATCCGGCTGCGCCTCACGACCACGAGCCCCTTCAACACCTTCGCCGTCGCTGCCCTCGCCATCGAGCGCGAGAACGGCGACCGCGACGAGTTCACGTGGGGCTACCAGAGCCTGCGCCACCGCAACACGCTCACGAAGGGCGAGCCCGTGGTGCCGGGGACGGCCTACGACCTCACGTTCAAGCTGTACCCCGTGGATCACGTGGTGTACCCCGGGGAGCGCCTCGTCCTCGTGCTCCGCGGCGAGTCCGAGGACACCGTGAGTATCCTGCCCAATCCCACGCCCGGCGTGCAGACGGTGGACCTCTCCGCGACCGCGCTCACGCTCCCCCTGCTGCCGACCGACCGCGCCTTCGCGCCGCTCACCGCCGACGACCTCCCCGACACGTACCACCTGGAGGGATGACCCCTGCCCCGCTCGACCCTGCTCCTCGTCCTCGTTGCCGCCGCCCTCGTGATCCCGGGCTGCATCACCTCGCCCGAACCCACACCGGAGCCCGCCACGCCCGCGCCCGCGCTGCCCAAGGAGTTCCTCGTGGCGCCCAAGTTCGCGGTGCTTCCCGGCGTGAGCGAGTTCTTCGAGAGCCACGACGGCGTGAAGCTGCACCAGCGCCTCTTCCTGCCTGACACGAGCGCCTTCGACGTGGCCGCCCTCGCGAGCGCGAACCTCACGCCCGACCTCGCCCCCATCGCCCCTGGCGAGTGGAAAGCGCCCATCATCCTCGTGATGAGTCCCTACTTCGACGAGGCCAGCCGCGCCAACCCCTCGGACCCCGCCTCCATGCCCGGGTACGAGCGGTACGCGTGGCTTGTCACCCACTTCGTCCCCAAGGGGTACGCGGTCATCCTCTCCGACGTGCGCGGCACCGGCGAGTCCGGCGGCTGCCTCGAGCAGACGGGCCCCCTCCAGATGGAGGACGAGTACCTCCTCATCGAGCACTACGCCACCCAGGCGTGGGCCAACGGCAAGGTAGGCATGTTCGGCAAGAGCTACGACGGCGAGACGCAGCAGTCCGCCCTCGTGATGCGGCCCCCGCACCTCACCACCATCATCCCCCTCAGCTCCGTCGCGGGCCAGTACGAGTGGAACTTCTACGACGGCGTCCCCTACACCGTGAACGGCCTCGCCGGCATGGTAAGCTACGCCCAGATCGGTCTCACCCCCGGCACCACCACCGACTCCCGCACCATGTACGCCGAACGCGCCGGGTGCCACCCCGAGAACCTGAAGGAAGGCGCCGACCCGAGCGGCGACATGAACACTTTCTGGAAGAGCCGCGAGTTCCGGGAGCTGCGGCACGAGGCGAACGGCACGAGCGTGTTCTATGTGCACGGCCTTGCGGACTGGAACGTGAAGCCCAACCACATCCGCGACTGGTTCAACGACCTCAACGTCCCGAAGACGGCGTGGCTTGGCCAGTGGGGCCACGACTACCCCGAAGAGAACCGCGTCGTCCCCGAGTGGAGCCGCCACGACTGGCGCGACGCCGTGGAAGCCTGGTTCGACCACTGGCTCCTCGGCGCGCCCACGGGCGCCGACCAGTGGGTGGGCACGGTACAGGTGCAGGACTCCCTGGGCCGCTGGCGCACCGAAGAAGCGTGGCCGCCCCACGATGCAACCTCGGGCCTCTGGTACCTCGCCGACGGAAAGCTCCACGCCGCGCCCACCGAGAGCGCGCCCTCCATGTACCGCGAGGAGGCGCGCAACGCCCTCGACTTCCCCACCGTGGGAACGCGCCGCGGCGTCCTCTTCGAGGGCGAAGCGCTCACGGCCGACCTGCACTACGCGGGCACCCCGTGGGTGAACTTCACGGCCGTCGTGGACCGCCCCGACACCCACTTCGCGATCCAGCTGCTCGCCATCCACGCGAACGGCGACGAGGAGATCGTGAACCGGGGCTACCTCAGCGCGCCCCACCGCGAAAGCCTCGAGTCCCCGAGCCTGCTCACGCCGGGCGCGCCCACGCGCTTCAGCGTGCGCCTCTTCCCGCAGGACGACGTCATCCCCGCGGGGGCCCGGCTCGCCGTGTGGATGAGCGCGGTGGACGACTGGGTGCAGCCCGCGGGCACGGGGGCCACGGTGACGGTGCTCCACACGAAGGATGCGCCCGCCACCCTCGACCTGCCCCTCGTGGCGCCCACGGAGAGCGACTTCCTCGACGTGCCCATGGGCACCCCCAAGGCGTGATCCCATGCGCGGTCCCCTCCTCGCTGTTGCGCTGCTGCTTCCCGCCCTCGCGGGGTGCCTGAGCTCCGGGGAGGACGTTCCCGCGCCCGCCGCGAGCCTCCCCTTCCCTCTCAGCTTCGACGGCCAGGGGTGCCGCGAGCTCATCGCCGCCGTCCCCGCCGACGAGGCCCGCGTGCGGGCTGCGCTCCCCGAGGGCCTGCAGCTCAGCGGGTCCGGCTACCTGGGCGCGCCCCGGCAGGCGGGGAAGGTGACGCTGCTCCTCAACATCGTGGACTGCGCCACGGGCAACGTCTCCACGGCGCCCGCCCTGTTCCACCTCGGCGAGGTGTACGTGAGCGTCGTGCCCCCCGAAGGGAGCGAGGCCGAGGGCGCCATCTTCGATTTCCTCGCCTTCTCCGGGGACTCCCGCGCCGCCGCCACCTTCACCGAGGGCGGGTGGCCCATGATGTCGCTCAACGCGGCCTACACGCGCACCCGCGGCCCCGCGGGCCCCGCCGTCATCCACGCCGTGTGGCAGGGCGAGGACTTCGAGTACGTCCTCGACGGCACCCTCGACTCCTCCGCTCCCCAACCCTCCCCCGGAACCACGATTGATTCCCATCAACTCGTGAACGGCACGCTCGTGCGCTTCCCGTGGGTGCTCGGCGACGGGCAGCTTCTTGGCGTGGGCGCGGGACGCTTCACCGCAACCCCCGGAAGCCTCGTGGCGAACCTCCTTGGTGCAACCGAGGCGCCCGCCTCCGTGTTCCTCGTGACGTTCTCGGAATACCGCTCGGCGGCCCCTCCCTCCGCGGTCTGATCCCCGGTTGCGCTGCTCCAGGGCGAGCCGTCGGTCGGTCCGTGGGCGAGGCCCCGGAGCGCACTGGACCCTTCCCCGGGGCCGGGCCTCACGGCTTGAGGCGCAAGCGTTCCCGGAGGCGCGTGACGCCGTCCCGGGCCCGTGGCGAGGAGGCGCCCGCCTTCGCCTCGTAGTGCACGAGCCAACGGCCCTCGCGCGCGGGCGTCCCGGCGGGCACCTCGGCCGCGAAGAGCTTCTCCTTCCACGCGCCCGCGCTCGGACCATGCTTCACCTCGAACTCGTTCGGAAGCTCCAGGTCCAGGACGCTCAGGGGCTTCGTGCCCGTGGCCTGCTCGACCGCGCGCACGAGGGCGGCTGGCCAGTGCTCCCCGGGAGCAAGCTCCACCTGGAGGGGGCCCCAGTCCTCGCGCCCCTTCGAGACGTGAGGGTGCGTGAGCAGCTCGTCCGGGGGGCCGCGCCGCCAAATCCAGACCGCCACGCGGCGGCGCTCGGGCAACTTCGCCATCAGGAGAAGGGAAGGCGGACCGGGGCGTGAACCTATCTCCCCGAGAGGCCAAAGCGTTCAAGACCCCCCACCCGGTTCCCCTGGCCAGGTTATCCCATGGCGAAGGGCAAGTACAAGATCGCGCTCCTGCCGGGCGACGGCACCGGGCCCGAGGTCATCGACGAGGGCAAGAAGATTCTCCGCGGCGTGGAGGAGCGCTTCGGCCTCCACTTCGAGACCCAGGAGTTCCCCTGCGGCGGCCAGTACTACCTCAAGACCGGCAAGGAGTGGGAGCCCGAGGCCTTCCCCTACTGCAAGAACGAGGCGGACGCCATCCTCCTCGGCGCCGTCGGCTGGCCCGGCGCGAACCTCCCGAGCGGCGACATCGCGGGCGCGGGCATCGTGTTCGGCTGCCGCTTCGGCCTCGACCTCTACGCCAACGTCCGCCCCACCAAGCTGTACCCTGGGGTCCGCCACAAGATCCACGACGACTTCCAGCAGGTGTGGAAGCCCGGCAAGGTGGACTTCGTGACGATCCGCGAGAACACCGAGGGCGAGTACACGCCCGCCCGCGGCGCCCTCACCCGCGCCGGCGTCACGGAAGTGGCCACCGACACCACCATCATCACGCGCAAGGGCGCGGAGCGCGTCGTGAAGTACGCTTACGAGCTCAGCAAGCGCCGCAACGGCGCCGTGAAGGACGGCAAGAAGCGCGTCACCTGCATCGACAAGAGCAACGTGCTTCGCGGCAGCCAGTTCTTCCGCCAGGTGTTCGACGAGGTGGGCCAGCAGTACCCCGGCATCGAGCGGGACTACTCCTACATCGACGCCTTCACCCAGTGGGTCATCCGCCAGCCCGAGTTCTACGACGTGTGCGTCACGACCAACATGTTCGGCGACATCGCCACGGACCTCGCCGCTGTCCTCCAGGGCGGCATGGGCATGGCCGCCTCCGGCAACATCGGCGACAAGCACGCCATGTTCGAGCCCATCCACGGCTCCGCCCCCAAGCACGCGGGCATGAACGTCGTGAACCCCATGGCCACCTTCTTCAGCATCCAGATGATGCTCGACTGGATGGGCCAGCGCCACGACGACCGCAAGCTCACCGAGGCCGCTCTCGCCGTCGAGGCCGCCACGGCCGCGGTGCTCGCCGAGGGCAAGACCATTACCTACGACCTCGGCGGGTCCGCCAAGACGCGCGAGGTCGGAGATGCCGTGCTTCGCGCCCTCCTGAACAAGGCTTGAGCGGCCTTGGGCCGGGGGCCCAAACTAAACGCTTTTCCCGGGAGGGCCCCATGTCCTCCCGGGGCTCCCATGGCTACCCCCTCCTCCCGGCCTGACAACACCCTTCCGATCGTCATCGTCGTCATTCTCGGCCTCGTGGTCCTCGCGCCCTTCCTGGTGGCCATGGTGGCCATGATGGGCATTTTCGGCTTCGGCGGCCACATGGGCTTCGGCCGCTTCGACCTCGACTTCGGCTTCTTCCCCCTCTTCGGCTTCGGCTTCATGGCCCTGTACTGGCTCCTCTCCTTGGCGCTTGCCGTGTGGGCCTACCGCGACGCCGAATCAAGGAACATGATCGGCATCCTGTGGGCGCTCGTCGTGTTCTTCTTCCCTCTCCTCGGCATCATCATCTATCTCGTGGTCCGCGCCAACCCGCCCGCAGGCCTCCTGAAGAGCCAGCCCGTCATCGACTACCCGCCGCCCGCGCCCGGCACCCCATCGGGAAGCCGTTTCTGCAGCCAGTGCGGCAGCCCCACCCAGGACGGCGCGCGCTTCTGCAGCCGGTGCGGTCACCGCGTGGCTTGAGGAACACAGAAAAAACGCCCGGGGGTGGGTGGCCCGACGGAACAGCGGGCCACCCGGACT
>DATMKA010000021.1:0-38397 GCA_035553595.1 Thermoplasmatota archaeon
CCGCGGGCCCGCCCCTGGGCGTTCCCTTCTGCCTCGTCGGCGTCCTCGTGGACCTCTCTGGCAGCGACGCCATGAACAGCTTCAACGGGCTGCGCGCCTGGGGCTCCGAGGTGAACCATGTGGACGTCACCGTGGACGCCACCCAGGGCGCCGCCCTCGCGAACGGTTTCGGCATCCTCGTGAACGGCCTCCTCTCCACGGACGCCACCGCTGTCCTGAAGGGCTACCTCGACCCCTGCCTCGGAAGCCCCTGCTCCTTCCACTGGGCCGCCATGGTGCAGGGCTCCGCGAACGACGCCTACACGAGCTTCAACTCGGCCCCCGGCACCCGCACCTTCGACGTGACGCGCAGCCTCGGCAGCGTCACCGCGGGCCACCTGGCGCTCCTCCTCGACAGCAACGTCCCCGCCCTCGGGAGCGGCCACGAGATGTACCACGTGCGCGCCACCAAGCCCGACGTTGACACCACGTGGATGGTGGGCGCGAGCCTCCCCAACACGGACAGCTACATCTCGTGGAACCGGTGCGACTTCCTCGTGAGCACCAAGAACCTCGGCTACGCCGCGGGCTTCCTCGGCGCGGCCTTCGTGGACCTCTTCGGCGACGACGCCTACGACCAGAACCCCTGGTGCGGCGGCTCCTACGCGGTCGACGGGTATGGCTACGCCGCGACCGCCGACGGGCTCGCCCTCTTCGCCGACCTCGGCGGCGTCGACGCCTACCCCACCCTCAAGCAAGGAGGGTTCCTCGTGGGCGCCCAGGACGACGTCGCGTGGACGGGCACCTCGCCCGGCCTTGGCCACGGCGTGGACCTGCTCTCCGTCCTGTGGTAAGCCGCCACAACCGCGCCCTTCCAGGTGGCAAAACGGCTAAATACCCCCACCTGGATTGGCGGCTACCCACCTGTTGGTGGAGGTTCACCCCTATGGGTCTCTTCGACAAGGTTCTCGGCACCAGCTCCGACAAGCTCAACGCTCAGGAGGGCTTCGCCGGCATCGCCCTCTGCGCCATCGCGGCCGACGGCTCCATCACTGAGGAGGAGGCCATGGGCCTCGGCACCAACCTCTCCCGCATGAAGCTCTACCAGGGCTACTCCGGGCGCCAGATGAACAACGTGTTCGAGAAGCTCATCAAGACCGCCCGCAGCAAGGGCGTCCCCGAACTCCTCGCCCAGTCCGCTGAAGCCGTCCCCAAGGAGCTCAAGACCACCGCCTTCGCCGTGGCCGCCGACCTCCTCTTCGCCGACGGCTCCGTGGACGCCTCCGAGCGCAAGTTCCTCGAAACGATCCAGAAGAGCCTCGGCGTCGACGACGCCATGGCCCTCAAGATCGTCGAGGTCGTCCAGATCAAGAACATGGGCTAAGCCCCCAAGGCTTCCGCCCCTACCGCGCTCTCTTTTTTTCTCTCCCCTTCTCTCCAGGCGGAGCCCTATCGACAAGCCTGCGAAGGCTCCACCGAGCGGACAGCCAAAAACCCCTTTACCCCCTTGCCTGCAAGCCTGGAAGCATGGCGACGAACCGCACCGTCAGCATCCTCGTGTACGTGATCGGGCTCGCCCTCGTGCTTGCCGCCGTCTGGGTGATCTTCACGCAGACGGGCCTTGCGAACTGGATTCCCGGCGCCATCGTGGTGGCCCTCGTCCTCCTCGTCCTCGGCCTGGGCGTGATGAGCCTCAGCGACCGCTTCCGCGGCACCGACCGCGAAGTGGTGTACGACCGCGGCGTGCCTCCTGCAGGCCCCGGTCCCGCGAACGTCACCTACGAGCGCGAGACCCGCACCTACGACGACGAGTACCGCCGCACGCTCTGAAGCGTGAACAGGTACCGTCCGACCTCCCCCGGAGGTCGTAGGCTTTAAATAGCCTGCTCCTGATTTGCAGGCTGATCTTTCATGTCCAAGCGCCGTCCTCTCGACGTGTTGAACGGTAACCTCAACAAGCGGGTCATCGTGCACCTCCGGGGCGGTCGCGAATACCGCGGCATCCTCGACGGTTACGACCACCCGCACATGAACCTCGTCGTCCGCCAGGCCGAAGAGGTCACCCGTGTGGGCACCCCCGACGAGAAGATCACCCAGCGCGATGTGGTGATTATCCGCGGCGACAACATCATCTACATCTCTCCCTGACGTCGACGCGGATAGGCCGAACCGCAGTTCTGCCAATAATTTACGGGCAAGCGTTTATAGGGCGCCAAGCGGCCCCCGGCTCCGCTCGAGAGTTTCCGGTACCGAGCGGTCCGGCAGTCGCTAGGTCTGCGGTCACCACCGCCTTGGGCGGCGGAGAAGGCAACGAGCATCGGCTCTGTGCCCGGCCGCGTGGCTCCCCGGCAATTTATCCTCCGTGGGTCGGCGTTCTCTCGGTCCGGTCGTTATAAAGCGCAGCGCGCCGGTGTTAGGTTATGGCTCGGCGCCGACAGGAGGAACCGCCCCGGGCGTTTGTCTCAGGGACAGATATAGATCCGGCGACACTACGCGGCATCGCCGAGTGGATTCACGAAAAGCACCCGCACGGTTGCGAGGCTCTCCTTGAGCGGCTCCTTCCCGCCGAGTATGATTACGCCACCACCACTACGGTCCTACTCGCGCACTGCGTGGAACATCACGGTTCTGGCCTAAGCGCCCTTGCGAGGCATCAGGCATCGCCTTTTGCATTTCGCGCAGATGAGTTAGGTCTTATGGAGGTTATCAGAGCCAATCAAGACCGGCTTCTCGACGAACTGTTTGCCCGCGCAGACGAATTCGAAGGGGCCCCCGAGGGCCAGCAGGCCACCCTAGTCCTCCTCAGGTCGCTCGACGCGGAGCGGTTCGCCGAGGCCTGGAGATTCTTCTGGGGAGCTCTCCCGCCACGCCACCCGAAGCTTGCTGGTGCCGCCAGCCGTGCTGCCGCATGGAGCCCCGAGCACAATGGACACCTTCGGACGCTCCTATCCGTGGATGTCGTGGGGGTGTATACCGCCATCCCCGATGAGGTTGTTTACGCGTTGATGCACGCCCGACCCCTCGCGGATGTCCGGGATAGGTTCCTGGCCCGGATCCTCGAGGCAGGGGGCTTGGACGCAGCCAAGCGTCTCATCCACGGCAGCCGGTACCAGAATCCTCCGCGCGTTCTCCTCAACGCCACGAAACTTGTTCTCGAACGCGATCCGCATGACAAGGCGGCCCCTGCTGGGGTCGCCCTGTGCCTTGAACTCGACCCAGACGCGGTCGTCGCGACGATAGTCGCCTGGATGAACGCGGAGCGGGAGGACCGCCACATCGATCATTCAGATCTCTCCTGGCGTCTTCCCGACCACGCGGCCAGGCTTCTCCCAGCCCTTGCGGACGATGCAGTCAAAAGGCCAAGGGCTTGGCACTCTGTCCTAGCTCAAATGCATCACTTCCGCCTCAGGAACAACGCGGTCATCGCGGATTGGTTGGAGGGGAACATCGACCGTGAGGAGGCAACGGAGTACGCCGCATCTCTCCTCATTGAGGCGCTGAGCGCCATGCACGAGACTAATGACGAGGCCCTCGCGAAGCGGCTGCACGTCTTTGCGAAACGTCTCCACGCTCGCGCAGGTACGACGTCGGAGGAGAATCTGATTCTTTTCCATGGCCTCGGGGACCCCGGGCTGAAGGACAGGGAAAACCTCATCGCCATAGCGCTCGCAAAGGAAGTCCGTGACCCACCAGAACCAGTGGACAGGGTACGCCTCTTGAAGAACATCCAGGCCTACCCGCGTACACATGCGGCCCTTGGTGGACCGATATTGGAGAAGGAGCTGGCCGCAGGTAGATTGCCGGCCCACCTCTTCAAGTACCGCCACGACCTCGATGCCCAACAGAAGGAACTCGATGAAGAGAGGGACAAGGGCCTCCTTTCTGCTGACCACCACAAGTGGCTGTGGGATCATTGGGAAGGGGTTCGGCGCCTCAGAGCAGAGTGGGAGTCCCTTTTCATGACCATAGCAGATGCGGGCGTGAAAATAACGCCGGGCTATTCGCGCAGACTCCGCGAGGACCCCCACATCTGGAACGAAATCCGAATCCTCGCGCGCCTCGTGGGGCACTTCAATGTTACCTTGGAACCCAAGAACCTCCCCGGCATGGGGAAGAAGGCGCCCGAATTTCTGCTGGAGTCGCCTGACGGAACCCTGATTTTCGAGCTCGCTACGATCGGTGAGAAGCCCAGCGACCTCCGCACCGGCATTAAGTCGAGCGCAGGGGGTGAGGCAAAGCGCATTCTCAACAGAAAGGTCGTAAGACAGTTCGGCGAATCCAAGACCGGCATTACATTACCGGTCGTTCTCGGAATCCAGGTCCAGTACACTCACGATCTCGAATTCGACCTCCTCAACAGCCTCTACGGCCCCCTCGCCGCCTCGTGGGCTATGCACAAGGACACCGGGGAGGTCGTGAGTGAGGGTCCGACGCGCCATGTCGAGAAGGCGTTCTTTGCTCAGGATAACGTAGGATGTGTCAGCGCGGTCGCTGGCATCGCGCCCGAAAATCGGCAGACGGGACATCTCCTCGGGAAACTTCATCGTCCCCTGAAGGAACCTGACCGACCCCTCTCGCTACCATTGTGGGTACGCCTAAGGACGGCGCTCTATGGGCCACGCCCGCCTGAACTCATCGATGAGATGTGCCGCATTCCGAATATTACCTTGGAGGAGGCTAATGCGATGGTAGATGCTGGGCTCGATGACCCCGCCTTCCTCGCGGCAGAGCGCTTTGAGAAACCCGCGAGTCTCTCCATGGAGGATACACGATGGCGCGAACTCCTCGACGCTGCCCAGCACCGACAGCTCCTCGCGAGCACAAACGCGATTCGGGACTTGCGAGCCGCGAAAGGTGCGGACCTCAGCCCACTAGATCGCGAACGCATCTACCGAATTAAGCAACTCTACGGGACGCCTCGCCCCCAAGACTTCCCGGTTGACGTGTGGGCTGCGATGACCGAGGAGGCCGAGCGCTACCTCGGTCGGCCGCAAGACCGAAACCCTGCCGACTGATAGCGGGAGCTCCCGCGTCTCGGGGTTTGACTCGACCGTTGGCTGCCGCCCGGCCGCATTCTCTTCACTCGTGGCCTGAGCCGATGCGGATACGGACCGAGGAACACGCATAATTGCCTCCGTTGAGTTCTAAGGTGGATGCCCTCCGTCGCTCGCCGAAACCGGGTCCCTTCCTCCCCCCAGGCGCTTTTTGTTATCGGAATCCGCGCGTTCGCGGCCACGAACTGCGGGTACCCTCTACAGAACGACGAAGGCGAGTTCCGGTTTGGCGGCCGCCCTTTCTCGACGGCAGCGCAGATTCGGGAGCGCCTGCCCCCGGGCGCACGTCCAGAGATGCAGGCGCTGCGTCAGGTGCTGGCTGCTATGGCGAATGCGGGGTACCTCGATGACCTCCGGTCGATAAAACCACCCGGACTCTACAAGGGGAATGCCGCCAAATACACGCCGACCCCCAAGGCGTTCGTGGAGTGTTTCAGGCCGGCCCCGGACTTTACTAACCGCACCTCGCTCACAGAGGCGGAGCGCCGGTTCTTCGATGCCCTCACCGCTCAGGAACGCGCCTACGTTATCCTCCTCTGCAGCGAGCAACGGCGGGCCCTCCAGGCCCTGAGGGAGGGGCGCCTCGACCCATCGCACGCCCTCGACCCCTTCGAGGGGATTGCACCCGAGGTCCTGGCGATCGCCCGGGAGGCCGGAGGGGATGTGAGAGGGATTACGGAGCAGGAACTTACCGCGTGGGTCCGCTTCGCCGCTCAGGACGCGCGGCTGCGGAAGGAAGCCCACCACTTTTTCAGTTGTAGACCCCAACTCCTGAAGCGCTTTGCAGCCATCCCGGCTGAGAACTGGTGGTCGGGGGCTGTCCCCCTCCTTCTACAAGCCTTCGCCCAAGACCCTGAGGGGGCTCGCCCCCTGCTGGAGGTCTGCGCCGCGCTCGCCGCGGCTGCGGAGCCCGAGCTATAAGCTTTGCCCCCGAGTGGGATATCGCCCACTCGCGAGAAGAACACAGGCCCCCAAGCCCCTTTCTAAGGGGCCGTGGTTCGCA
The DNA here is from genome assembly GCA_035553595.1 of Thermoplasmatota archaeon. Taxonomy (GTDB): domain Archaea; phylum Thermoplasmatota; class SW-10-69-26; order JACQPN01; family JAJPHT01; genus DATMKA01. The sequence goes on from DATMKA010000021.1 coordinate 6,037, forward strand.
ACGCAGCACCTCCGCACCCCCTTCAGGCCGTGCAATGGACGGGCGCCCTTAGCCCGAGCCGCGGTACCCATCAGGGTCGCGAGCGGAGATCCCCGGAAAGGGGGGAGCGGATCGAGGAGTCTGGTGACCTGCGGCCGCCTGAAGGCGTGCAGGGTGGCAAGACGGCCCACCGCGAGGCGTTGGCGCCAACCTCGGCCCCGCCCGCCGCCACGCGGTGCGTGGCGCCCTACGACTTCCTCCCCCGAGCAGCCCTGCACGGATTGGTGGTCCTCCCCCATGAGGAAGGCGGCGGCTACCGGATCGACCTCGTGTTCCGTGGGCGGGCGCTCTCCCTTCTTGCGGACGAGGTGGACGTGCCCTCCGATCTGCGTGCAGGTGACGAGGTTTCGGTCCTAGCTGATGCAGAGGCGCGGGCCTCCATCCGCAAGGTCCAGGGGGGCGCGGTTCCGTGAACCATTCGAATTGGGGCCCCCATGGGGGCCCTGCAATCAAGAACCCCTCCGGTCAGCCTTATATAAAGAGAAACAAGGGGCTCGGTATACCGAGCCCCGCATTTTCTATTCATAAGGCTTCGCCAACCCCTTCATGGATTGAGCAGGTTGTCCGAGGCTTTGATTCGGTGGTCAAATCGGGGGAGTCCCCGCTGTACCTCCTCCCTGAGGCGCTGGTGGCGAAGATCGCGGCGGCCACGCCTCCAACCGCATGGCCCGGAGTGCGGTACGTCCTCGATTACGACCGCGTGAGCACCACGGACCAGCGGGAGAGCCGGAACTCGCTCCGCGACCAGTTCCGGGAGAACCTCCTTCGGGCGTACCAGCACGGCCTTGTGCACGTGGGCGCCGCCATCGACGACCACACGGGCACCGAGTACACACGCCCAGGGCTTGATGGTGCCCTCGCCCACGTGCGGGCGAAGCAAGGGTCTGCGCACCCGGTGGGGGGCCTTCTCGTGTGGTCCATGGACCGTTGGGGCCGCCGCGCCATCCACGGCATGGCCAAGGCCCTCGAGGCTACGGAAGCTGGCGCGAGCGTCCTCCACATGCGGTACGGTCGCCTCCGCCGCGCCGACATGGAGGACCCAGACGAGATGAGCATCGCCTTCGAGGCCTTGCGGGACGCCGAGCTCCAGCACCGCGCCCTCCACAACAACGCTCAACGCGGGCGCCTCGGAGACATCCGGGAGGGCCGCAGCTACTGGCCCGTAGACGGGCCCTTCTACTACACGGTGGAGGCGCAATGGGGACGGAAACCTGTGTACCTGCTTCAGCCAAGGCCGGACGCCCGTGAACGTCTCGGGCGCATCCAGGAGGCGCTCGCCGCGGCGCCGACGCGCGAAACGCTGGGTACCTTAGCCACTGAGTTGGGGCTCAAGCCCCGCGAGCTTCTCACACAGCTGCGTGACTCCACCCTGTTGGGTCACTACCACCACGGCAACCTCGTCACGGACGCACCCATCGAGCGCCTGATGCTCCTCACGCCCGCCGAGTATGAGCGTTTGCAGGACCTCCTCGCGCCCTTGCACCTCCCCCCGACCCCGCGTGAGGGAGCCGTCCTCAAGGCCGTACAGGACTCAAGCATCATGTACGTCCCATCAACAGCGAGGGCGACATCACCGTTCGCTGCCACAAAAGTTCCCCTGCAGTGTCACGGTGTGGCCTCCCCATGGACCCTCGGATGCTCCATGACCACAACCACCGTGGAAAGGACCATTGGGTGTGCCCAGATGGGCACGTGCACATCGTTCCCAACGAACGTGTCGTCAACGCGATCAAGGACGGCATCCCCGCGCCCTGCCGCGCGTGCCACCGCTTCGAGTGGATGACCCGGTCGTACCGCGCTCGGTTCGAGGGTCTCCCCGTCCTCGTGACGCCGTGCGGGCGATGCGGTGCCCTCAACATCTGCACCCATGAGACCGACCCCTACCGCCAGAAGAAGCGGCTCGCCCGCTGGCCCGACCTTCCTGAGGCAGAGGCCTTGGCGCTCTCGCGCGTGCCAAGCATCGCGGCGGACCGCCTCACAGGATCAAGCCCCCCAGGCAACCCCCACGCGCCGCATCAGCGTTCCAGGGAGGCTATGCTCGCGGACGGCCTTCCCGGTGGAGCCATTACTACAGCAAAATGGCAACAGCAGACGCTTCCGCTGGGGTAATTGCCTGCCCCTCGTGGGTGCGGCATGGTCAGAAGGCGGGTCCGCAGTCGTCTGGCTCAGCCCTCCGTGGACTCGACGCCGGGTAGCTCTTATGGGCGAAGGGAGCTGGACGCCCCGCTTCCTGCCCTTGTGGGACGTCTGCTCTCCGTCAGCGGTGTCGCCGTAAGATCAAGTGTTCTGAACAGGCTCACGCCGGTCTACCCTCAAGGGCTGCGGTGCCGTAGGGCGCTCCACACGAGCAACCGATGCTGGAACGAGGCAGCTTTCGAGGCTTCGGGGGTGGGGGTTGACGAGCCCTTGCTGGCCCCTCAGCCCCCATCGGCGGCAAGCTGCAGCCTGCCGCCGGTGGGCCTCTTCCCTTCAAGCCTTTAGCATTACTGACCTCAAGTTGCCGGCTCCGTCAGCTTAGCGGGAATTGTCAAATCAAATTCACCAGAAACCTCATTAGTACCACAAGCTGCTGCCTGTCCAATTGGCCGGAGGGAGGCTTGCAACACCTCGTGCCAACCCTGAGCGCAAGCTCTGTTTCTCCTTCCCCGGCCCCCTGGAGCATTGCCTTTCCTCCCCATGTACGGGCGTAGGGGCACGTTCTGGTAAGACCCGCCTCCCCGTCCCGGGAGGCCCCCTATGAGAGGTTTCCCGCATGTCCTCGCCCGCCCTCCGGTTTTCTGCCATCCTCATCGCTTTTGGCTTCCTGTTCCCCACCATCTCCACCCCCCTCGCGCAAGCGCAGCTTTCCGTCCCCGGGTGCGACGTTTCGGCGGGCCAACGGATCCAGGATGCCGTCGATCGTGCCTCCGAGGGTGGGCGGATCGTGGTCTGCGCGGGCATCTACGCTGAGTCCGTGCGCATCTGGAAGAACGGGCTCACACTCGATGGCAAGGAGGGCGCCATCCTGGAGGGACCGAGCCTTGCGGGGCCACAGTACGGCATCCAGATCGAGGACGGCGTTCAGGGGTTTACGCTGCAGGGCTTCGAGATCCGTGAGTTCGCGAAGCTCACCTTGGGCGATGACCCCTCCAGTGGTGTGGTCGCGTGGGGCCGCGCCACCGGGGTCACCCTCCGGAACAACTACATTCACGACAACGCGTGGACCGGTGTGCTCGCGGGCTCCGGCCTCATCGAGGGGTGGACCCTGGAGAACAACCGGTTCGAGACCCACGGGTTTGCCCACCTGTTCCTGATGGATGCCAAGGACCTCCGGCTTGCGGGCAACACCCTGGGATCCGCGCCCTACGGTGTGATCCTTTCCAATGTGACGGAGAGCGACATCGCCAACAACCTTCTCCGTGGAAGCGGTCGCGCGGCCATCGTTGTTCTCCCTTCTCTCTACGACCCTTCCGGGTGGTCCGACGATGTGCGGGTGACGGGAAACACCATCCGCCGGGCTGCTGTTGGCACCTCGGCCTGGGAGCATGGCCTGTGGGCTGCTGGCCTCCGGGCGGCCGTCATTGAGGGCAACACCATCACGAGCTCTCCTGCGGCCATGACCCTCGGTGGAAACCCGGAGGGGATCCGTCTCGACGCCAACGGAGCCTCCCCCCTTGTGGAGACGAAGGACATCCGGGAGGTGTTGGTTGCCCTCGGGTATCCCACTACGCCCACGGGCGGGGCAACCCCCGCGGGGGGCGCCCTCGGGTTCCCCCTGGAGGATCCCCTGAGTGGTCTCGTGGGGTCCCGGACGACGGAGATCCCCCCTATCTTGTGCGGTGTCCAAGGCGGTTGCAGCACCACCATGCTCCTCAACCTCCTCGACTATGTCGTCCGGGTGGCCCTCAACCCCGTGGCTGACCCCACCGTCGGAGAGGATCTGGCTCGGCTGAACCGGTGTGCGGGTCAGGGGGACGCCTGCCTCCGCATGGAGTTCTTCCACGCCCCTCAGGAGGCGCCCAACAGCTGGAGCCTCGACCTCGCCCCCGACCCCCAGCTTGGGCAGGTCCGCCTCCAGTTCATCGACGCGGGCACGAAGCGTGCTGGCGAGGCCAAGGCCTACCGGGAACGACACTCTGCACTCGAGGCGGACTGGACGGTCCAGGTCCTGTGTAGGCTCTACGTGGGGACGACCCCCCACTCATGCGCCGCGGCGCCGCGCCTCTTCGATTACGGCCTTGACATCAATTTCCCCGCAGGCGACCGCGATCAGCACGCGAGCTTCTGGCACCTGAAGCTCCCCTCCGACGCGGTCCACAGTACCTTCAACCGGGTTCACGGCCAGGATGCCTCCCTGTTTTACGCGACGTCCAAGCCCCACCACGGTGAGTCCCCACCACCTGTGGACGCTGAGACCCTTCTTACCACCAGTCCAGTTCCCACTGATCCCAAGCGCACCGTGTACGCTGGGACGGCCCTCCTCCGCTGCAATATTGGGCTCTCCGCCAGGGACGCCACCTCCGGGGAGCTGCCCCTCCTTAACACGTGCCCTCCCTTCTCCCTGTTGAAGGAGCAGATCAAGTCCTCAGTCTACTGGTGCCCCGGCCCGCGCGCTGCCCACGAGGAGGACATCCACGACCGCCTCGTGGAGGAAGTGGTGGCGTTGTGGCCTTGGAGCCGGACCTGTCTGAGCCCCTCGGGCACGCCTGCGCTAGAGTGGTCAACGCTGTTCTCCACGCAGGACCTAGAGGATCTCGCCTCCGCCCATACGGCCTACTACCAGGCCCCTCCTGGAGAGGAGACCGCCCAAACGGGCGCCCTCGCCGACGCTGAGGCAGTTTTTGAGCGGGCCGCCTCGCGACACATCGCCCTAGGCGTCCCCGGCCACGGCATGCCCACCGCCTTCAATCAGAGCCTGTTGACGGCCCAGGCCCCAACGGTCGTGTCGTACTCCCCGGGGCAATCGGCCGCGCACACGAGTGCCCTCTGGGCCGGCTCGGCGGCCTACCTCTTCGGCGGTACCGGCGGGCAGGACAACCCGCGGAACCCCACCGCGGAGATCCGACGGTACACCCCAGCCACAAACACGCTCCAGAGTGTGGGGAGCCTCCCGACCGCCCGCTGGCACACGGCGGCCGTCTGGACAGGAACTCACGCCTACGTGTTTGGCGGCCTTGATGTCGATCCGGTTACGAGGACGCCGAGGCCGCTCCGGGATGTCATCCGGTTCGACCCTGCCACGCCAGGGGCCTCAGTGGCCCTACCCCTCCTTCCTGAGCCTCTTTGGGGCACTGCCGCGGTGTGGGACGGGCGCGACCGGCCCCTTGACGGATGCGGCGGCGGTTGTGCCTACCTCTTTGGAGGGAAGCGCACCAGTGGGCTCTCAAGCCAGATCCTCAAGTTCAACCCCCACACGGGAACCCTCACCCCCATGCTGGCCACGCTCCCCACGGCCAGGAGCGAGATCGCGGCGGTCTGGACCGGCGAGAAGGCCTACCTGTTCGGGGGAGCCGACCCGAATGCGCGGAGCGCGATTCTCGTCTATGATCCCCTCACGGACACCCTCACGACCCACGCCTCCCGGCTGCCGGTTGCCCTGACCGAGGCAAGCGTCGCGTGGGACGGAGAACGGGTCCACCTGTTTGGTGGACGCAATGGGGGAACCTACTTCAAGGAGATTGTCCAGTTTGACCCCGCAACGGGCCAAGTCTTCCAGGGGGCGTACCCCCTCCCGAGCGCCCGGGCCGCTACGAGCGCCGTCTGGGCGGGCACCCACGCCTTCGTGTTCGGGGGCGCAAGCCCCTCCCGCGTGAGCGAGATCGTAAAGGTCAGCCCCGTAGCCAACGTGGGCCTGCTCACGCAGGCCCTCCTCCCTTCCGCTTCCAACTTCGCCGTCGTGGACCTCACCGGCGGGACCGGACCCAGCGGCAACCTTGACCTTTTGCGCGCGGAAGTCCCGGATGGTACGCGCGGCTGGATGGAAGTAAACGCCACGAGCCTTGTGGCCTTCACGCCCGTCCGCCTCACCTACCAGCTGGTCTACCCGGCCCTCAACGGGGACCTCCTCGTGGCCAACTTCAGCCTCCTTGCCGCCGACACCCCTGCCACCTTCACGGGGGAGCCCCTCGCGGTGGCCTACGGCGACAAGCTCGCTCTCAGCCTCATCGCGGAGGACCCGGACAACCGCGATCACCTGGCAGGCTACACCGACGTTCACACCAAACGGACTCACACCCTCCTGCTGGTGGCAGCCTCCGAGTTCGGGACGGTAGGGCAGTCAACCAGCGGGACCCTCCTCGGGGAGGGCCTCCACGCGGCCGGCTTCTCAGTTCCCCTCAACACCACCACCCTCAAGGCTTGCATCCAGGAAGTCTGGACCGCTCAAGCCGGCGGGTCTGCCTCCAACCTGGTTCCTGACACGCTCCTCGCTGCCTCGGACCAAGGGCACCCTTCCCGTTGTACGCAGTACCTGCTCCCACCAGCGCTGAACCTCACGGCCCGCGTCCCCGGGACGATCGCTCTTGAACTACGGGAGGGTGCCTCCGGGGATCAGCCCGAGGTCTCCATTCACGTGGTGGACGATCCTTACAGGCCACTCCCCAACACCCTCGATCCCCAAGCCGCGCACGACCTCGCCGCGGTGGAAGGCCTTCCCCCCGTGCCGCTTGACGCGAGAGCAGTGGAACCGATCAGCGTTCGCGTCATCGTGAGGCTGCCCACGGCCTCCACGAGTCCCACGGCGGCTTGGACTCGCCACACGCAGGCGCTTGCTCTCGCAGAGCTCCTGGAGGCGTTCCAGGGTCAGATCGGGGTGTTCGCCGTCGAGATCGACGATCTCCCCCTGCCGCCCGAGCTCTCCGACGTGTTGGAGGAGTCCATCCTGAAGAAGGGCACCGTCGTCCTTGTCGGCGCGGGCCGCATCCCCCTTGCCCTCCGGACCTGGGCCCCTCACGAGAAACTGATGACCATCACGGGCCTCGCCGCCCACCCGCTGGTCCTCACCGTAGGTGCCCTTGGCCCGAATGGACGAACCGCCTCGTGGACCCGCCTGGGCCCCACCACGGCCCTCACTCCCAAGCCCGACTTCCTGGCGCCAAGCCCTGAGGGCACCACGGGTGGTGCCGTGGCGAACCTCCTCCCCTTCGTTGAGGCGGTCACCCTAAGGGGCCTGCGCGATGCCAACCTCGTCCGCGCCGTCCTCGCGGCCTACGCTGTTCCCGTCCTCTCCGAGGCGGGGACCCCCGCCACCTACTGGGAACAGGGGAGCGGCGCGGTGGACCTTGGGATGTTCCTCGAGTTGCCCCCCACCCCGGACATTCTCGACGCGTATGCGGCCAGGAACGGGCTGACGCCCACGGCAGCCCGCCAGGCCCTGGGCGCGGCCCTCGGGACCGCCCCGGGCAACCTCGACGCCCAACCCCCCACTGCTCTTCTAGGTGTTGCCGCGTCCCCCACGAGCCTCATCCGATCCACCGTTTCCGCCACCCTCCTTAACATCACCCTCGACTCGCCGGCCCTCCCGGGAAGCCTCGTGGTGGACTTCGGTCTCGTGAACTATGAACGGGAAGGCCAAGCCGAGTTCCGACCCATCGACCTGGACAGTGTCCTCGACGCGGCCCTCCGCAGCACGCGCCTCCTGCTCCAGGAGGCCGGGTACACCGGGACGGACCTCGACACCGCCTACAACAACCTCGTTGCGGCGGTCCAGGCCCGCGCAGCCGCAGGCCAGCAGGTCACCATCAACACCACGCACTATCGACTGTTCGAACTGCTCTCGAGCGACTTCCTGTTCACCGGCTATGACCGCCTCCTCAGGGCGGCTCAATCGGACGCGCCTGCGCTCCTCACGCCCCCCGTGAGCGCCTCCCTAGCGCAGGTGGAAGCCACCCTCCAGGACTGGCTCCTCACCCCCCACCACCTGGTGGAGGAGGTCTCCACTACCGCTCGCATCGATGCCACGGTAGAGCTCGATTGCGAAGCGATCCCCGTGGCCGGGACCCTCCAGCTGGCAGACACTGTCCTCGCCATCCTGAAGGCAGAGGCCGTCCTCCTCTCAGGCACCATCAAGGAGAACCCGGCCACGAACACCTTGGAGGGCCTCCCCGAGGATGCCCTCCAATTTGTTGGCCAGGACAACCGTGACTACCTCCAGTCTCAGGGGGAGCAACTGATGTGCCTTCAGGATCAACAGGACATCCTCAGTTACTTGAAGGATCGCGTGGAAGCCCTCCGGGCCGTCAAGCAGGCCCCCTGGGGCGCATGGAATGCGACGGAATGGGCCGAGGGCAAATGGAACCAGACGCCCCTCGGTGTCCAGCTTAATGCCACCATGCAGCAGGAAGGCCGGAGCGCGCAGCACCTCGCTAGGAACGCGACGGTGGTTCTCGACATCACCCTAGATGCCATTGCGCGGTCACTCGCCTTGCTCAACAACAAGATGCGCCTCGTGGGGACTCCCAACGTCACGGCCGTGTACCCCGAGGAAGGGCTTCAGGTCCTCCGCACGTTGCCGAGCCGCACGAGCACCGCGCGCTTGGGTCCCTACGTGGGGATCACGACGCTCACCAGCCACGGCGTGACGCTCTACAACCCCGTGACGGGTGAGCCCGTCGCAAAACGCAACATCACCTTCCCCGTTCCGAGCCTCCTTTGGAACAACCCCACCCTCACTTGGAACGAGTCCTGGCGTGACGGCACCCCCTACCCCGACGCCTTCATTTCGCTCAGTAGCGGCGCGGGGCCGGTCTTTGACAAGGTCAAGGTGAACGCGACCAAAGTGGTTGACGGCGTCATTGTGGCCTTGGGTGTGAACTGGACAAAGCTTCTCGGCGAGGAGATCGCTCTTCTCAATGCGCATGCAGGCCTCCTCCAGCAACACATGGCGGCCGTGAACGCATCCGCCAACCTCCTTGGAATCTATACCGATCGTCATGGCGAGATCGCGCTTGCCACCCAGCATGGTCTCAACCAATGGATCGCCGCAGCTGCCTGCAGCAGGACCGCCACTTGTCCTATCGGCACCAACCTGAAGGATAAACCCATGGGTGTGTACTGGTCCTCAGCCCTGGACGCGACGCTCACGAGCCTCTACAGTCACATGCCCTACCAGGCGGGCATCACGGATGAGACGGGGCGCGTCCGCTTCCCCAACCTCTTCAGCGGAGCGGTCAGCCTCCATGCGCCCTACCCCTTCGCGATGCTGTCGAAGCTTGACCTCCAGTACCCCTACGCGATGCCCGGGAAGGGCGTCCTCGAAGGGCCCATGGAGGACTTGGACTACAGCGTCAACCGGTTGGCGCGCGACACTGTCAACCGGCTCCAAGCTCACGACACCGCCGCGCCGCCAGGGCCTGAACCAAACCCGGTCTCATACCCCGTGGGGGTGGCCGTGGACGGCGCCTCCTTCGACTGGTTCCCTATGTTCGAAGTCCAGAGCTACGGCACCAATGTCAGCCAGTTCAACCTCAGCCTACAGGGCGCGGACCTCCTCGGCGTCGGGTGCCTCGCGGCACGAGAATGGACCCGCGAAGCGGGCGTCCCCATGAGCTACCCTGGCTGCGGAACCCCCGTAATCCCCCAGGAAGTGCAGCGTGAGCTTGAGCACACTCTCCAGTTTGCCCGCTGCATCCTCGGCAAGCGCCACCAACCCCTCAGCCCGCCAGATGAAAGCGCCTGCACCCTACTCCGCGACGCCACCACGGCCCCGGCGGGGACGGCCGAAGCCGCGCTTTATGGCCCCTTCCTGGAGGCAACGGAGAACCTGACCGCAGCCTTGGAGGATGTCCTCCAGGTCCGCGCGAGCGCGCCGGTCCCATGGCCCCGCAGCCCCGCCCGCCTCCTCGCCACCCGGAACTCGTCCTACGACTTCACGACCGAGGGGCTTCTTCCCGCCACGAAGGCACTCAACCCCAACAAAGATAACGACACAATCAGGTCAGCAATCCAGACTGCACTCAACACCCTCAAGGCGATCGCAGAAAACAGCTTCAACGTGGAGGACCCGCCCTACGAGGCCGAACACAACCACACCCTCGCCCAGGGCAACATGCACCACGTCACGGACCGAGTGAGTGGGCTGGATTGGTTCCACTTTGGGACCGCCCCGCCTCAGGAGATCGAGTCGGCTCAGGTCGTCAAGGATGCGGTGTCGGACGCAGTCACCCTGATGGCTCAAGATTCGGACGAGTTCAAACTCCTTGACAACCTGACACGAGTTTACGCTGAAGTCGGGGATTTGGATGCTCTTCGCGACTACAACCGGTGGTTACAGGCTAAGCCAACGGACATTGGTTCCTTCTATACCGCGGGTTGGGCCCCGAACGGAACCCTTGCTCCGGGTGGTCTGAACATCAATGGAGTTCTTTCCACCAAGACTCTGGCCGCAGCACACGTTTGCCACGGGGCGGCAGGCGCCTCTGGGCTTGTAGGCTCGTACCTGCCCTGCCGGGATCTTTCGGCGTCGGTCACGCCCACTGAGATCGTGAAAGAAGGCCATGTGGATCGGGTCCAGTTTGCCAACACGCTGTTGGAAGAAGCAAGAGCCAGTTCACACTTCATAGACCGGAGCGCGGAGGGTGTCGATCTGGTGAGGAGGATCGTCAACAAGAGCGTCGCGCTCGCATCGGCGCCGCCCATCATGACGGTTAGAAGGTCAGAGGACGCATTCCTCATAAACTCCTCTACGGAAGCTGCTGTTCCCGCAGTCGGCCTCCTGATGTACTCGACCCCGATCCCCATGCAGGAGACGCTTCAGTACCGATTGGATGGGGAAATTCTCCTCGAGAACACTGGGGCCATCGTTATCTCGACGGCGAGCCCCACCATCACCCGGGGCGTCATCAACTCGCTCTCGGCGCTGGACGTTAAGAACCTCAGCCTGAACAAGACGGGGGCCTCGCTCCTCGCTCCCGAGCGAGTGATCACCCACATTGAGAAGGTCCTCAACGGGGTGGTGGATGATGCGTACCACGCGGGGGAGCCCCTCCTCAGGGTGGAAATCCTCGGCTTGCCCTTGGGCGTCGAACAATCCTTCGAGCACCGACCCCTACAAGGTTTCCGTCCGCTGGACGCGACGCCCGATACCGGCAACGCGGTACGGCCTCGTTGTGAGTTCGGGTCCCTAGGCGAGTTCCGGATCTGCTCCAAGGGGTTTGTGACGGTCCGGCAGGATGGCTTCTACAACTACAGCCGCACGCACACCTTCAACACGCGCCTGCGTGGGCTTGAGTTCGGGGAGGAGGCGCTCAACGTCCTCATCCTGTATTTCCCGCTCTACACGCAGGGCGCCAACGCGTCCAACCTGTCTTTGGCGCAGAAAGTGATGGTGAAGAACTTCACCATCCAGATGAACACGTTCCTTGGACTCAAGGCTGAGGGCAGCGAAGCCTGCAAGTGTTTCAATGTCACCGCCCCCATCCGGTACCGGCCAAACGTGGAGGAGTGGCGCCTCTTCTATGCAATCCCCCAGGGGCCCCTCGCGGCAAGCTCCGGCGGGATCATGAGTGAGCCCGGGGTCCACGTGTCCTTCTCGTCCTCGGTGGCGACCATTCGGCCGACCCAAGCAAAGTTGGTAAAGGCCCTCCCCGTTTACGGGGAAGGGTCGTGCGACTACGATGCGGTCACGGGGTACCGGACCACGAGCTTCCTCGCGCATGTGCGCAGTCCAGCGCGCGACGGAGACCTGGTCTACAAGGACCAGGCCCAAGAGTGCCGCATCAACTACGTGGAGGGGCTCCAGGCTCGGCACAGCTACAACCCGAAACCCACCCCAATGGCGGGAATGGGTCAGACGCGGAAGTACTTCGCGGACGCCCTCCAGTACGTGTACCATGTGGCGGACCGCGAGCAGTTTGCCCCTAACTCGAACGTGACGGGCGGGCCTCGCTACTCGTCCATGGGCGCATCCCTCGCGCTCTTCGACCAATATAATGGCGCACCCAACACGGGCCTCGTGAACCCGGGGGCCCTCGTAAGCGCCGTGAGGGGACAGCTTGCCGCCTCCATCGGGGTGGCCTTCGAGGAACTCGACGCGGCAGCCACCGCCTCAGGCAAGTCGCTCCTCAACCTGTCGGGAGTGTTGCCCTTCGTGCAGCCGAGCTTCATCCCCGGAGCACAAGGAGAACTCGTCATCCCCCTCAAGAACAATCCCTTGCCGCTCCATCACTGGGTCGTCCTCAACGAGACCGATGCGAAGCAGCTCATGGGGAATTCTTGGGACCCCCGGCTGCCCGTGACGCGGCAGGACCAGACCGCGCCCCCGAGCGCCAAGCTCCAGGCCGAGCTTCCGCTCTTCACGCACGGCCAGCGCCTCCCCCTCCGCCTGGATGACCCCGAACACCGGGCCGGGGTGGCCGCCCACGCCTTCGCCATGACCGTACAGCAGGCCAGCGGCCTCGCCCCGCCCCCGACGGGCGGGACGGGAAGTTCAGCCGTGCCGCAGTCGTCGCCGGAGTCCTTCCAGATGACGGTGGTGAAGCAGGCGGAGACCCTCGTCGGACATGGCATTAGTGGTACGGGGGTGGCCCTCCGGGCCCAGGTGCAGGACAGTGTCCTCGTGACGGACACTAACACCGAGAGCTTCCTCCAGTCGGGCGACTTCTCCTCCGGAGCAGTGGCCACGCTCGAACTCTTTGTCCTGGACGGCGACAGGACTGCCCGCTCCGACTGCAGCGAGATCCCCAGGTACCTGGACGTCAGCGGCTACTACCTGTGCACCGGGTACGAACACCGGGGCATCACCACGGGGGCCGCGGCAAGCTTCAACCCTGGCGGATGCTACGACGACACCCTCGCCTTCGTGGCGGCAAGCCAGGCCAGCGTCCTGGCACAGCAGGGCCGGCTACGCGCGTGGCCCTACTTCGGGACCGCCGCCCTCGACGAGGCGATCAGCCGGATTCTTCCCGTGCCGACCGTGCCGGCCTCGAACGACGACCGCCCCTCCGCCCGGACCCTTGTCACCCTAGCATGGTCCGATCTCAATGCAACCCAGGAGCGGGTGGAGGCGACCGAGGCGCTCCTGAGGTGTCTGGCCCGTAGCGGGAGTGTCGCCCTTGGACTCACCGCCGCTGAGCTCCTCGCGCTTGCCCAAGGCACCACGGCCTACACCCGCGCCCTCGAGAACGCCACAACCAAGGGACGGAGCCCCGCGGTCGCGGACCACCTCAGAGACATCATCAAGCACATCCAGCCCGCCCAGTACCTCCATGGGGAACCGGCACGGCGCGTCGAGTCTGCCCTAGGGCTCACGGTCCGGCCCAGCCCCGTCGGGTTCCTCAACCACGAAGGGCTCCTCAAGGTCCCCTATGCCCTTGAGGAGTGGTCCTCCGAGGTGTCCGAGGCGGCCCTCCACCTGAAGGAGACCAACCCTGCAGGTGTGGTTGTCTCCTCCACGACGCTTGCCTCAACGCCCTACGTGGCGACGGGGACGCCTATGGTGAAGGTAGGTGACCTCCCCTTCACCTTGTCCTCCACGGCAGCGGTCTGGACAGGGTCCAAGGCCTACCTCTTCGGTGGAAACAAGGGGTCTGGGTTCTCAAACCAGATCGTGGTGTACGACCCGGCCACCCAGACCTTCTCGCTGAGCCCCACCCAGTTCTCCCAGGCCTTCGTGGACTCGGTGGCGGTTTGGGCCGGCAACAAGGCCTACGTGTTTGGTGGACGAACCACCAGCGGGCTTCGCCAAGCCGTGGAGGTGTTCGACCCGGCCACCGGCACCCTCACCTCGGGAGGGAACCTCCTTGTCCCCGCGGCGGAACAATCCGCTGTGTGGACCGGCGGGGCAGTGTACCTGTTTGGAGGATTCAACGCGGCCGGGGCCACCAACACCATCTACCGGTATGATCCCGCGACGAAGCAGACTACCTTGCTTCCCGCGAAGCTCCCGTCCCCACGGTACTCCACGAGTGCAGTCTGGGATGGTACCCATGCCTACATCCTCGGGGGCTGGGATGGAACCAAGAACTTCGCGGAGATCGTCCGCTTCACCCCCGCCACGGGAGCGGTCACCATCCTGGGGGTCAGCCTACCCACCCCCCTGCGCGCAGCCGCCGCGACCTGGACCGGCTCCGAAGCCTACCTGTTCGGTGGGTTCCCCTGGTCGAACCAGATCGTGAGATTCCAGCCCGCAGCCTCCCGGGCGGACATCATGAACGCGACACTCCCCACGGGACGGGAGATTCGAGCCGCCGTCTGGATGGGGGGCACCGCCCTCGTTCCGGGTGGTTTCTCGAACGGCCAGATCCTCAAGGAGGCGTTCCGCTACGACCCAGCCCAGGACCACCTCTGGGAACGGCGCCTCCACGTGGGATCCCCTGGGGGGTACGTGACCTTGGAACTCAAGCATGGGAACCGCTATGACCTGAACCTCTCGGGTGTGGACAATTATGGGAACGCCTTCGGGGAACAGGTGACGGTCACAAGTGACGTGGTCCTACCCGAGATCCTCGCCATGCCCGCCCTCTTCCAGGCCACCAACCAGGACCTGACCCTCGCCTGGACCCTCCGCGACGAGTTGTCGGGCCTCCACACGGCGCGCCTCGAGGAACGCAACCCCAACACGGGCACCTGGGAGGAACGGGCCAGTCTCCTTCCCACGGCCATGAGGGGGACCACGCTTTCCACGCCGGTCACGTGGGCCTTCAGCCTCGCGGGACGGGTGCATGGTCAGGAGGTCAACCTCCGTCTCGTGATGGAGGATCAAGCGGGGAACATCGTAGTTTCGGGACACCGGGTCCTCGTGGACCTTGTTGCCCCGCAAGTGAATGCGGCCATCCTCAACGCTGTGGGTGCCGGTCGCGTGGACCTCCCCTACCTCAACGTGAGCGCCGACGCCTGGGACCTCACGAGCGGCCTCGCCTCGGTCCGCGTCTGGGTGTACAACCACACGAGCGGGGAGATCCAGGACCTCGTGAACCTCACGGGTCTCCCGGGGAATGCAAGCCTCGCGCGGGTCGTGAATTGGACGCAAGCGTGGCCCAACACCCAGTACAGCCTGAACGCCACAGTGGTGGACCGCGCCGGGAACCAAGGCACCTTCGCGAGCCTCCTAGTGGACGTGCAAGTGCCGCCCCTTCTCACCCCCATCGTTCCAGCCTACGCCTTCCAGGACATGGGGGAGGCCCTTCGCATCCTGGGTGAGGTGAGCGTGCGGGGCGTGCCCCACGCGAAGGTGGACCGGGTGCACCTGCGTGTGACGGGCGAGAGCGAGGGGATCCGGGGGGTCCTGTTCGTGAACCGCACGGAAACCAACGCTCAGGGCCTTCTCGCCGAAACCTGGAATGCCGCCACCGCGCCCAATGGCTCCTACATGGTCCGGTTCGAGCTGTGGAAGGGACGCGCCGTAAGCTACCTCAACGCCACGGTGAACGTCACAAAACCGGTGCAGCAGGCCGTCAACCTGAAATCGTATCAGACCTACGGCGTGCTCCAGCCGCCCGGGGGTACCACGGGGGACTACGACCTGTACCGCGTGCAACTGCCCCCCAACTGTGGCACGCGCTTCAAGGTGGTGGTGACGGCCCACGACGGGCACGACGTGGACCTCTACGGCAACAAGAGCGCGCCAGAGAACACGGGCGGGGACCCCAGCAGGTACACCCAGGCCCAGACGGGCCCCGGGAGCACCGAGACCATCGAATGGACGAACGTGCTCCCCACGGACGTGTTCACCTTCATGGTGCGGCACGACGCGAGCGCGGAGACCTCCTACGGCATCGTGCTGGACCACCAGTGCACCTACGCGCCCAAGCCGTCTACTCTCCGGGACGAGATCCGGTGGATGTGATCCTCATGCCCACGCTCGCACCGCCGGGAACGCACACCCCCCGGTGGCCAACCCGGGGAGCACAAGCTTTATGCCCTGCCAGGGGGGCTTCCCGGGCGGAGGCTCCCTCTTTGACCCGGTCGCGCCCTGGCCAGGCCATCCTTTGCGTGGTCGTCGTGGCCCTGCTCGCTCTTCCCGCTCTCCTCATGGCGCCCTCGGCCGCACTCCCGAACGGGCAGCCCGCCTGGGGTCCCTGGCGGACGGAGCGGGTGGAGGCAGATGGGGGGGGCCTGACCAACACGGGCCTCGCCTTCGGCCCCGGGGACGTGCCCCACATCATCTACCCGGGCAAGTCCGGGGGGTACGGCGCCACCTGGTACGCCTACCGCTCCGGGCTCCAGTGGGAGCGCGTGTTCCTCGAGGAGAGGGGGTCTCCCGGCAGCCTCGCCGTGGACGCCGAGGGCCGCGCGCACATGGTGTACCTTGGGCGCTTCGACATCCGATACGCCACATACCACGCCGGCACGCTCACCCTTGCGACTGTGGAACCGGGGGTGACGTCGTGGGAACTAGCGATTGACCTGGACTCTGCGGGTGTCCCCCACGTGGCGTATGTCACCACTAAGAACGCCCTTCGCTACGGGTACCGCGATCCCGCCACGGGTGCCTGGACGCTCCAGACGATCCTCCAGGTTCCACCTACGGGGAACGTTAACCTCGCTCTCGCCCTGGACTCCCAGGACCGTCCCCACATCGCCTACGATGTGGCCAGCAACGTGAATCCCGGCACGTGGTATGCGACGCCCACCGCCTCGGGCACTTGGTTGAATGAGCAACTTGGCCCGGACTGCCGCTACTCGGCTGGCCTTGCCCTCGACTCCCACGACCGCCCCCATATCGCGTGCAGCCACGAGCAGCGCGGGCTCTACTACGCCACGCGCGGCGCCACCGGATCGGCGTGGACGTATGAGCTCGTTGATGGCGGCTTCCGCCACGGCCAGAGCCCCGACATTACCGTGGACGCGCAGGACCGCCCCCACATCGCCTACGCCCACGGCTATAATCCGGGGTGGCCTGATGATCCCACGAGCCCGGGCCAACTGCACTATGCCACGCGCTCCCCTCTGGGCGGGTGGGCCGTGGAGCTCGTGGACCCCGTGGGGCAGTACAATGGCATCGGGGCTTCAATTGCCCTCGACTCGTGGGGCCTTCCCCACATCAGCTACATCCTCGGGTGGCAACGCTTCAGCGAGGGCGCCCTCGACCCCGTGCTGGAGCGGGCTGACGTCCTGTACGCCGAGCCTGTGGTGGCAACGGGGCTTGGCCTGATGCCTTAGGGGAGTCGTAACGGGCAGAAGAGCATCCGACGATCCTCGATCCATAAACTCTGGTTCGAGGAGCCTGTTAGAGTTGTTCTTCCCTTTGTATCGTGCATCCACAGCAGCTGTGGGACTCTGGGGCTCAGGGCTCGCACCTCCAGGCCAGCTCTTGTGCGAATTCATACCCAGGCGCGAAGAGCCGCGGGCTCGGAACCCCACGGGGAACCGGTGCGTTTACGGGCCAAGGTTAATCCCGTAGGATATCTCTCCGTTTCGTGGCCCCCATGTACCCTATCCGCATTTTTGTCAGTCACGCCTGGGGGCACAACGCCCATTATTACCGCTTGCTGAATCTTCTCAACCAGAGGGGGTACTTCCGTTATTACGACCACAGTGTCCCCGAACACGATCCATTTGAATGGACAAACTCGGCCAAGGTTGCAGCCCTGTTGAAGGAGCAGATCCGGACCGCGCAGGTCGTGCTCGTGGTGGCTGGTGTTCATGCAAGCTACCGCGACTGGATGCAGAAGGAGCTGCGGATGGCGCGGAGCCTCAACAAGCCCATCATCGGCGTTCGCCCCCGAGGAGCAGAAAGAACTTCGACGGTTGCTGAAACCTACGCCGACGAGGTTGTGAACTGGAACGCGGATTCCATCGTCAACGCGATCCGTAGATGGGTCCGGTAGGGGCTCCAGCAGGCTCCGCCCGGTCGACGGTTCCAAACCGATGTGAGATTGACGGTAGGTCGACAAGCTTGAGGCCCCTGCTATTCGTTGCCATGCCCTTCGGGGTGAAGCGGGACCATACTGGGACCCATGACATCAACTTCGATACAGTCTACGAGAGGGCCATAAAACCAGCGGCGGCAGCGCTAAACCTGGAGGTAATCCGGGCCGACGAGGAACGGACGGGTGGGATCATACACGTTTCGATGTTCGAACGTCTCCTACTCGCGGAGATCGTGGTGGCGGATGTGACCATCCCGAACCCGAACGTCTTCTATGAGCTTGGTGTGCGCCACTCCGCGAGACCACGGACCACGATCTTGATCCGGGGAAAAGAGGGCCAGCTCCCCTTCGATGTCTTCCTTATCCGGGCGCTCTCCTACTCTCTCGAAGACGGCGAACTCAAGGGGCGGGCAGCGGACGAACTCACCGGCCAGCTCATTGACCGGCTGAAAGCCGCGCTTGAGGACCTCGAGAGCAAGGACAGCCCTCTCTTTCAACTCATTTCGCGTTATCCAGGCATCGACCTTCCTCATGATGTTACCGAGAGCTTCCGGGATCGGGCGCGCTACATAGACCGGATGCGGGAGCGCTTCGAGCTCGCTCGGAAGAGACAGCCCCGGGAGGCGGCCATCGCGGAAATCAGGGGCATCGAAAAAGAACTAGGGCCGTTCAATGAGACACACTCCGAGCTCCTTGTTGACCTCCTCCTCTCCTATCGGGATGTCAAAGGTTGGGACGAGATGATCTCTGTAGTCGCACGACTCCCCAGGCCTCTCAGGAATGCATTGACGATTCGGGAGCAGTATGCGTTCGCACTAAATCGCAGGAACGCACGAGGGGACCGAGAGCGTGCGATTGCGGAGTTGAACGAGTGTATCCACCAGCATGGGATCTCTCCGGAGACATGCGGGATCTACGGTCGTATCTACAAGGATGCATCGGATGAGGCTGCCGCGGCCGGCCGCTCCCAGGAAGCCGAAGCCCACCTCGATGAGGCCATCGCCTGGTATAGCAGAGGCTTTGAACAGGACCCGCGGGATTACTATCCCGGGATCAACGCCGCGACTCTCCTTTACAAGAAGGGGACCAAGGATGCGCTCGCCGCCCTACAAACCATCCTTCCGGCAGTCTCCTTCGCCGTCGCGCGCCGTGGCGGAATTAACTCACGTGACTACTGGGATATCGCAACCGTCCTCGAGGTTGCGGTCCTCACCGAAGACTGGCACATTGCCCACCGTGCGGTGGGCCGCCTCCTAGTTCATCACGGGCCGCTCTGGACCATTGAGACAACGGTGCGCAACTTAGAAACCCTCAAGGGTGTCCGAGGAGCCCGCGGCCTCCCCACCAGGGACGTCGAGGACATCATCCGAACCCTTGAGGAAAAGGCACGGTCCCTATAGTTCAGGCTTTCAGCGGCTGGGTTGTCGGTAGATGCTCATTGTCAGTTGGCCATTACACACCCTCAACGCCGCCGGTGCACCTGCAAGGCTGAGGCAACGGACCAGCCACGGGAAAGCCGCCGCAATTGGGCTACACTCGTCAGCGCGAGCAGCCGTCCCCGCCCTCTCCACGCCCGAGGGCAGCGGCAGCAGCCGTTCCTCGCCCCGCGGCGATGGCCGCGCGCTCGATGGCGTCATTGAACTCGGATGGGCCCCAACCAATAACCTCTGCTCCCACCTCGGTCAGCCCTGCAGGGATCTGCGCTCCTTCAGCGCCTTTCAACCGGATGCCGAGGATACCCTTCCCCATCTCCCGGGCTTTCTCAATCTCCCACGCGACCCACTTGCTCTGGTGTGTCTTTTCTCCGATTAAGACGACCTGAACGCTCGTGCCCTTCATTTGTTCGGTGATACAGCGTTTCACGTAGTTGTCGTCCTTGCTCTTCACGGGGTCGAGGAGGTGACGGTCGAAAAAATCGACCTCAACGTTATTGTTCCATCGCAAGAGGCGGAACCCCTTTGCTTGCATCTGGTCTTCGTGTTGGTACGAAATGAAGATTCTGCGAGGCATGATGGAGGACAGCCCTGGGTGTTCCTAAGTATTTCGGAGTGTAGGGCGAAACTAACTCTATAATGCGTCCAACACCTCGCAAAGCGAGGCGATCCATTGGGACTTCGTTAATTTTCTGCGGCCCCCTCCACGGATGATGTATCCGGGGTGAATTGCAGGAAACACCACAGGCTTCCCTCCCATTGGTTGCCACCACCCGAAACCCCCACTCCCAACGAGGGTTTGGGTAGCTTTCGCCCCGAGGGGTACGACGACGCGAGGGTTGACTAGCCGTATTTCCGTCTCGAGATGTGTGCGGCAGGCCTGGAGCTCTACCGAGGTCGGTGGGCGGTTCCGACCCTCACCATCCCGAGGGTTACACTTTACTGCGTTTGTTACTTAGATCGTGAGTGGTCCCGCATGTTTCCGTTGGAGCGCCTGGAGGGCTTCTTGGAACAAGTCGCCAGAGCGGTCCCCTTCGAAGGGCCTTCCAGTCCGATCTGCCCCGTGCCGCCCAGGTGCTTCACCGATAAACATCAGGTCGGCGTTGGCGTTCCCAGTCCCGGGGACGGGCTGGTGTCGCGATGTCACCAGTTTCGGACATCTTGTGCATGTCCTTATCTCCTCAGCCAGCGATTTCAGGGAGGGCTCCGCCATGCCCAAGCGAACCGCGCTGCCAAATATGAATCCGACGACCGGAAATCCAGGTCCCCAAGCGGATGGGTCCCCCTGGGAGCCTTTAGGGGCCACCCATGATTCGGGCGGCTACCTTTCCTTTTTTCATAGCGACCCTACATCTCGACTAGCGGTACGAGAAATTACGCGTCCCCGAGACAACAAATCCGACCCGAACCTGGAAACGGGGACCTACGGGTTATTCTCAACCTGTGAGCGGGGGATGCGCGCAGGAATCGTACGCGAGCGGCGTGCTCACCTCTTTTTTGTGACCCGGCGGGGGAAAGAGAGGGTCCTGGCGGGATACTACCATGTGGGATGGAAGGCCCGCGCGAAACCCATGCCGGCGGCTTGGACCGGCAAGCGGTTTCTGGACGATTTTGCGCTTGCTGCCGACCACGTTCATTTCATTCACCCTCCGATCCCAATGCAGGAGGTAGCCCGATTGGTAGGTGAGGATTCTCTCCGTAAGGGGTTCCGGTTGTGCAAGAGGGTTGAGCCCGACCTAGCCCGCCGACTGAGGGCGCTCCTCCTCCGCAGGAAAGACCGGACCGCGGATTACATTGAGGAGATCCACCGCATCGAACGAACCAACCGTCGTTTCACAGGCTTCAGTTACGTCAACTGGCGGGAGGAGAGCGAGTTCACGTGGGAGAAGGGGCATGAGTTCCTTGCCGACCCCTCCAGCGCGCTCGTTTTAGAGGAGGTTGGGAAGCTTCACGGTAGCCATGCCGACCGTTGGGAGTGCATCAACTGCCACTCTATTACGGAGAGTATTTCCCCCCTTAGGCGCTGTGGTATATGCAAAGCAGTCGGGACCCAGATCCCACGGGGGTAGAAGATGAGCGGAACCATTCTCCTCGACCTGCAGAAACGCCAAGTCGTCCACGATCGCGAGTATCATCGGGACATCTTCTTTCTCCCCTATCCCCAGCGGATGACGCACTTCGCGCTCCACTTTGCAAAATACGTTGGCCGCCTCGCGGCGGGACCCATCTCCCATGCCGAGCTCGAGAAAACGCTGGCGGACTGTGTCATTGTATCGTTGGCCGCCTCTGACGTCTTGCATATTGACTTCGATTCCGAGATCAAGCGCCGTCTAGGCGCAAAAACGCTGACGGAAGCCGAGAGCCTCGCAGCGGAGAGCATCGGATTTCCATCTGATCGCGGAGAAGCCCAGCGAGAGTGGGCGTTGCGCCTCGCCGTGCCTACTGGGCGGATCGGGAAGGCGCTCGAATCACTGGATCATATGGAATCGCTCAACGTCCGAGAGGTGTTAGCGTCTGCGCTGGTGGAAATCGTTCTCCTCAATCTCGCTGTGGCGAGGCTGATGGGCCTGCACACCAGCGAATTGGTAACCGCGCGCTGGGCGGAAATCGAGGGGAGGCGCCTTCTCTGAGCTCCGCGCCTCCATCGACGGGGGGAAGGGAGGGGTACTATGAGGAGCGCTACACTGCAGAGGTCAGGTGGTATGAGTTACGGTCGCGCCAGAACAAAACGGCCTATAGGGTACTTCGTTTCAGTTCGATGGCTCTTGCCGCCGCCATCCCTGTTACGCTCAACTTCGCCCCCGCCCCCACCCTTCTAGGCAGCATCCTCGGTGCGGCCATCGTAATCCTCGAGGGATGTCTAGGCATCTTCAATTGCCACGAGAACTGGATCAACTACCGAAGCACTGCAGAGACGCTGAAAAAGGAAGGGGAGTTCTACAAGGCCCAGATCGGGGAATATGCAACCGCCGACGACCCTGCGAAGCTCTTTGTAGAGCGTGTAGAGGCACTTGTCAGTCGGGAGCACACGTTCTGGCGGACCAACGCCAGGCCCTCAGAGAAACAAGGGCCTTGACCAGCGTTTGCCCGCGGAGCACAACTATAGAGGGCCCGATGACTTACTGCCTCGCACGGCCCCAAGGGACTCTCATCCCGACCATCGGGGACTACGAGAGGGGGATGCCAGGCGCGCCCCACCCGCTCTGAGTTGTTGGCCCCGCTGAATCCAATGTTGAGCACCCAGATAACCGCGGTGGCACGCCCAAGGAATCACCCCAAGTCTCTTAGGCCATCGAGATACTGGGCGAAGACCTGATCAATAGCCCTCTCCCGCAGCGACGGCGAGGACAGGCGGCCGCGCCGCGGAGCCGCAAGGCGGAGGCTGCGGACGGCTTCGAAGGTCTCCGGCGTAACAATCGCCAGGTGGGGAACCATCTTCACAACCCCGCTGGCCACATATTTCCCCCGATAGATCTCGTTCTCCAAGGTTTGTCGGACCCGTTCGCCGGTCCAAGGTTTCCCGCGGTTTGTGAGCCCGGCTGCACAGAGGGCCGCCGCGGCTTCGGCGTAGCTCTGGTGGACCTGGTAAACCTCAAACACGGCCCGCACCGTCGTGGCCTCCTCCGGTACCACGCGCAGGTACAACCCTTTCGTCCTCCGGTACCCAAGGGGGACCTGAGGTTGAAGCCACCGGCCCTGGAGGGCCTGGCTGTGGACGCCCATCCGCACGCGCTCCCTGATGATGGCTTTCTCCAACTGCGCGGCATTGGCAAGGTTCCCGAACAAGAACCTCCCTACCGGGGAGGTGGTGTCGATGGGTTCCGTGCAGCTGTGGATGGCAACGCCGTGCCGACTGAGGGTCTCCTCGAGGGTCACGGCATGGGCAAGGCTGCGGGCGAGGCGGTCGATCTTCCAGCACACCACCACGTCGATGGCGTGGCGCTCCGCCAGGTCCATGAGACGCTGGAAGGCGGGTCGCTCGAGGTCGTCGCCCTGCAGGCCTTGGTCCTGAAGGACGTAGGCGACCTTCCACCCTCGCTCCTCCGCGCGTTCACGGCAGATTCGCGTCTGCTCCACCACCGTCTTCTGCTTGGGGCTGCTCACGCGCGCGTAGGTGGCCGCCCGCAGGGTCTGCCCCCGGGATTCCACTTCCACGACCTCCACGGGCGGGAGCGGCGGGTGTCGCGAGGCGGAGCGTGCGCTACTCCGGTTCGATTTCGGCATCTCTCAGTTCCTCCTAAAGTCCGAGCTTGGGGATCCGCGCGAGGTAGGATTCACGGACCTCGGCCGGGTCGATGTGCAGGTAGATGTCCATGGTGCCGCGGGGCGCGTCCCCGCGGAGCCACCCAATGTGCTCGCGGGTCATGCCCTGCCTGCGGAGGTGCGTCGTGAACCAGTGGCGCGCACAGTGGGCCGAGAAGCGGCGCTCAATGGGCCCCTCGGGGTCGTGGAGGCCCAAGGCCTCGGCCGGGCCCACCAGGATCTCGTGGAAGGCGTTGCGGTGGAGCCGCCGTCCCTGATCACCCACAAAGAGGGGGCCCTTGTCGGGGGCGCCCCGGGCTTTCCGGAGGGCCAGCCACCGCTTGAGGGTGCGGGCCGCCTCATCATCAAAGAAGACGATGCGGTTGGAGCGCTTTCGCTTCTTCTTGAGGCGAATGGACCCCTCCTTCCAGTTGATGTCCTCCACATCCATGGCCACGAGCTCTCCAGCGCGCACCCCGCATTTGGCGAGAACCACGAGGACGGCGCGGTCCCGCACGTCCGCGAGGGAGTGCACGAGCCGGCGCATGTCCTCGACGCTGAGGAGTTGGCGCACCGCGATCTCGTTCTTGCCGGCATCCCGCTTGAGGGCGCGCAGGTAGCGGCGGCGGAATGTGGGCACGGGGTTCGCGGGCACGCGGCCCTCGGCCTCCAGGAACACGAAGAGGCTTCCCACGGACACGAAGTACCGCATCACGGTGTTGGCCTCGAGGCGGCGGCGCCGCAACTCCCCCAGGAAAGCCTTCAGGGTGTCCTGGGTTACGGCCTCCACGGGGGTCTCGCCCAGAAACGAGAGGAACTGGCCCACGCGCTGGCAGTACGTTTGGGCGCTCCGCGCCTCCAAGGCCTGTGCCAGAAGGTCCGCGCGGAATTCCTCCAGCAGGGCCTGCGCGCGGGGGTGCAGGTTACTTCCCATGCCACACCCACCCCTTTCCGGCGCGCTTGATCCACCCGTGGAGTTCCATGGCCTCAAGCGAGAGGTTCAAGGCCTTCCCCTGGTCCTCGTCCCGGGCCGTGATGCGGAGGGCCTTCCGGACCTCCGGGGCCTCAACCACCCGGTGGCGCCCATCGCGGCCGCGCGCCTCGCTGAAGAGGCGGACGAGACGGGAGTCCAGCTTGGGCACGCCCCCCGTGTCCGCCACGGCCTGCGCCCGGTAGGTGGCCAACTCCTGCTCCAGGCTCTCCTTGAGCAAGGTCAACTCCTCGATGCGGCGCCGCTGGGCCTCCAGGTCCGCCCGCAGGTCCTCCAACTCCTCCACGAGCTGCTGGGGCGTGGCCTGGTCCGCCCCCACCGGGGGCGCCAGCGCGGTCTCCACGAGCTCGAAGACCATCTCGCTTACTTTCTGGCGGCGCTTCGCGGCAGCCTCCCCCCACCGCTCCTTGGCCTCCAGAGTGGGCAGGTACACGTCGATGCGCCGCTGCTTGATGGTCTTCGTCTTGCCGAGGTCGGGTGGCCCACGGGAGCCCATGTTTCCCCCAGCGCCCGCGCACCCCATAAACCTTCACGGGCAAACATATGCACGACCCGCAGTTCGGCCGTGTCCGCGGCGACAACATCATCTACATCTCGCCCTAAGGCGCGAGATTCCGTTCATGGCTCCTCGCCGGTGGCCCGGCGGGGGCTCCTTCCTTTTCTGGTTCTGCTCTGAAAAGCGGAAGCGCTCGAAAGCGCGGTGGGAAAGCAGGGCAAAAAGAGAAGGTCCCCGGGGGCCGGGGACCGTGGGCTACCGGTGAGGGTTAGCTCTCGGGGCGGATGGAGCCGTTGCCGCCGATGATGATCTCGATGAGGTCCACGCTCTGGATGCAGCTCGCGGTGGCGTACTCGGAGTCATCGGTGACCTGGCCCTCTTCGGACTCGATGCCGGCGGCCTCGATGGGGCCGTTGGTGGGCTGCTCGTCGAGGTCGATCTTCGTGGAGTCGTCGTCCTCGATGGTGCTCTTCGCCTTGATGAGGCTGAGAGAGGCAGCCACGACGTTGACACCCACGACCCACTGGCAGTTGGCGGCCGCGAGGGTGCCGCCGGAGTCGCTCATGTCGAGGTAGTAGTCGTTGACGACCGTGTCGTCCACCGTGGCGCCCGCGACGGCCACCTGGAGGTTCGCGTTGAGGCCGCTCGTGCCGAAGCCGCTGCCTCCGAGGGCGGTGGCGGCGCCGTTGAGGGCCGCGCCCTGGGGAGCCACCGCGCCCCAGTCACCGGAGGAGGCGTCCACGATGCGGATGGTGCCAACGCTCTGGTCGCAGGAAGCGTCAGCGTTCTGGGTGTCGAGCTCCACGTCGTCCTCGGCGCGGATGTCGAGGGGCCGGATGACGCGGAGGCCGCCCTCGAGCTTGAGCCAGTCCTCGTCGCTGATGAGGCCGAAGCCGTCCACCGCGGAGATGGAGATGGCGTGCACGTTGTAGCCGAAGGCCCACTGGCAGTTGGCGGAGGCAGCGGCGCCGCCCACGTCGGTCATGTAGACCTCGGCGTCGTTCGACACCGTCTCCGAGGTGTCGGCCCCGGCCGCAAAGACCTGGAGCGCAAGGTTGAGATCAAGCCCTTCGATGGGGATGAGCTGGGCCGCAGCCGTGCCGGGGATCACCGCGGCAACGAGCACGAGGCCCAGGGCCCCCGCGAGGATTGTCCTGTTGTTCATCTGAAGTTCCACCTTGGAGTCCTCCTGACTCCACTCGCGATGGAGGCGAGAGACGGAGCAAAAGGGTTTTCGAACAACGCAACGAACCTCCCTCGCTCACCTTCCCGCCACAACAGGAAAACAGCGAAAAGGGGAGCGTTCAAGCGATCTCGACCTCGTGTACCAGCGCGCTGCAGCGAGCACTCTCGCGGGACCCTTCGGAGACCTCGTTCGCGAAGCGCATCACAGAGGGCGCGTACCCGGGAGAGAGACCGAGGAGGCTTCCGCCGAGAACCACGGAGTTCACGAGGACGATGAGCTGGCAGACGGCGGCGCTCGATTGTGTTCCCGCAATCTGGAGGCGCACGCGGTTCTCGAGTACGCTCCGAGCCTCCTCGCTCACCACGGAGGGACCGCTCACGTAGGACCCGCGGGAAGCAGCGAGACCTTCGGCGGTGCCGTCCACGATGCGGAGCTTCTTCAGGAGCACGCTGCATTCGGCCACCACGGCCTCGGACCCGCCGCCTGAAGCGGGAAGCGAGAGGGTCACCGGCTCGCGGAGCGCCGAGGTCACAAGGCCCAGCTTGTCCTCGGCCTGCACGACGAGAAGCGAGTTCACGAGCACCACTACCTGGCACACAGCCGCCGCCTGCGGACCGTCACCCATCTCGATCGTGGCGCTGTTGGAGGCAAGGTCCCCCGAGGCCGCGGCAACCCCGGCCGGAAGCGCGGTGAGGGCCACGATCATGATTGCGCACGCGATCACGCGGAGGGAACGGAAGCTGCCTGGTGCCAACTGACTTCACCTGATCCCGGTACCACCGCGCGCACCGTGCAAAGGGGTTTGCACACCAGGCGCGGACACGGCCGCTGCCGTCACGCAAGCGTGCCTCCCATCTGTTGACGACACGCTTTTCCCTTCCATGCCCCTACGGGGGAGACGCACGTTCGGAGGGCATGGCATGGTGGCCTCATCTGGCAAGGACGCAGTCGGGAAAGGACGCCTCGGCGGCGCGGCCGCCGCGGCAGCGATCGCGGTCGCGCTGCTCGTGGTGAGCGCAGCGCCTGCAGGGGCCGCCGCTCCGCCCCCCGTGGGGCTCACGCTCCGGTTTGATCCTGGGGACCTTGACCTCGGTCAGGACGTGGCCGTGGACTCCCAAGGAAACGTGATCCTTACGGGCACCGCTCAGACGGGCGACGACAAGGACTTCATCACCGCGAAGTTCGCGCCCGACGGGACCCGCCTGTGGCTGCAGCGCATCAACCAGGGAAAGGACGACCGCGGCGAGACCGTGGCCGTGGACGCCGCCGGCAACGTCTACGCTGCCGGGGCCGTGAGCAGCCTCGTGGGCGACAACGTCATCCTCGTGAAGTACCTGCCAGACGGCACCGAATCCTGGAAGGTGACCTTCGACAAGGGCACAAGCGAAGCCGCCCGCGGCCTCGCTCTCGACAGCGCCGGCAACCTGTACGTGACGGGCGTTAGCCTCTCGCGGAACGGCGGTGACGGCTTCCTCGTGAAATTCAACCGCGACGGCGTCGAGCAGTGGTCGAAGCCCATCAACCTGTGGTGGCACGAGGAGGCCTTCGACG
Organism: Thermoplasmatota archaeon; assembly: GCA_035553595.1. Lineage (GTDB taxonomy): Archaea > Thermoplasmatota > SW-10-69-26 > JACQPN01 > JAJPHT01 > DATMKA01. The sequence goes on from DATMKA010000021.1 coordinate 33,761, forward strand.
TGGCCGTGGACGCCGAGGGGAACGCCGTGGTGGTGGGCCGCGTCTTCACCGACAAGGCCTTCGACGTGATCGTGCGCAAGTTCAACCCCCAGGGCGCCGTCCTCTGGACCCAGTTCATCGCCACGCCCCTCCAGGAGGAGGCGCGGGGCGTCCACATCGCTCCCGACGGGGGCATCCTTGTCGCGGGAACCACCACGGTGCCCGCGCCCGCCGGCGGCAACGCCACCACGGACTACCTGCTCGCGAAATGGAGCCGCGACGGACGCCTCCTGTGGTCCAAGGCCTACGACGTGGCGGGCGGCAACGACGAGGGCCGCGCCGTCCTCGCCGACCCCTGGGGCGGCCTCTACCTCACCGGCTTCGGACCGGTGGGCGACAGCAAGCAGGCCGTGACCCTCCGCCTGGACGGCGAGGGCCGCGAGCTGTGGCGCCACGAGTGGGGCGGCCCCGGCATCGACGGCGCAGGCGCCCTCGCCCTCACGAGCGACGGCTCGCGCCTGCTCGTTGCCGGCGCCACCCAGCGCGAGGGCCTCGAGTTCGACTACCTGCTCCTCGCCTACGACGAGAACGTCCCCAAGGCCGCCTTCACCGCCGTTCCCTCCTCGGGCGGCCGCGTCGCCTTCGAGGACGCAAGCACCCCCGGCCGCGACGCGCTTGCCGCGTGGCGGTGGGACTTCGGCGACGGCACCACCTCCCTCGAGCAGAACCCCGTCCACACCTACGCGTACGGGGGCAAGTACACGGTCACCCTCACCGTCACGGACGGCCTCCTCAACGGGGCCACCCGCACCATGACCCTCGACGTTCCCGGCCCCGCCCGACCCACCACGCCCGTCGTGACGCCGCCCGGCACCGGCGGCCTCCCCGGCACCGGGGACCTGAGCCCCGACGCGAACGCGCAGCCGAAGCCCGGCGCGGAGCAGGGGAGCGGCAGCGGGGGCGGAATCCCCGCCTTCGAGGCCCTCGCGGCCCTTGCCGCCATCGCCCTCACGGGGCTCCTCCTCGGACAGCGCGCAGGGGGTCGGAAGGAGTGAAGGCGCGGCCCTTCGGGGCCCTCGCGCTCTTCCTCTCCTTCCTGGTGCCAACCCTCCTCGCGCCCACGGCAGAGGGCGCGCCCCCGAAGCTCGAGCTCGTCATCGACGAGCGCACCCTCGGCAACACCGTGCCCCTCAAGGAATGGACGAGCAAGCGGCCCTCCCTCGCGGACGTGAACGGTGACGGACGCCTCGAGCTCCTCAGCCAGAACGAGAACGGGCGCGTCTACGTCATCGACACCCGCACCGGCAAGGCCCTCGCCGAGCTCGCCACGCGCTACCCCTACGGGCCCGACCTCGGTCCCTTCAACGGCGTCGTGGCCGCCGACCTCGACGGGGACGGCGCCGTGGAGGTGGTGGCCGTGAACCGCGCCGCCGTCGTCACGGCCTGGCGCGTCGAGGCCGCCAACGGGAGTTCCGACAGCCTCGCCTTCCGCTTCCTGTGGGACCGCCATCTCAACCAGTTCCATGGAAAGCCTACGGCCGACGCGGGCGCCGTCCTGGGTGACCTCGACGGCGACGGCAGTTTCGAACTCGTGATCCAGACGGAGGAGAAGGGCGTGTACGCCCTCCGCCACAACGGGTCCGTGCTCTGGGCCCTCCCCGAGTGGGGCGGCAACGCCGAAGCGAAGCTCGCGGACGTGAACCGCGATGGCGCCCTCGATGCCGTCTTCTTCACGGACGGCGGCATCGCCTACGCCGTGGACGGCCCCACGGGCCGCATCCTGTGGAAGTACGAGCTGCGCCACCGCGGCGTCTGGCCCGGAAGCATCCCGAGCCCGGGCGTGGTCGCGGACGTGGACGGCGACGGCCGCGTGGAGGTGGCCGCCTGCGCGCGCAACGTGGAGAACGCCACGGAAAGCTACGCGCCCGGCGCGCCCTACTACCGGCAGCACCATTTCGTGCTCTTCCTCGCGCGGGAGAACCGCAGCATCTGGCGCGAGAAGCCCTCCTGGGGAAACCCCCTCTGCAGCGCCTACCTCCTCGGGCATGACGTCGACGGCGACGGCAAGGTCGAGCTCTTCGGCATGGACTGGAACACCATCGGCCACAAGCCCGGCAACTGGGCGGTCACGGGCCGCCCCCACGTCTTTGCTTTCCGCCACGATGGGCGCGAGCTCTGGCACGCAACCACCGATCACGGCAACGCGAAACCCCACATCGCGCTCGCGGACTGGGACGGTGACGGCAAGCAGGACGTCGTGGCCTACGGCCGCGGCCGCCTCATCGCCTACGACGCGCTCACGGGCGCCCCCCGGGGCGAACTGTGGCTCTCCACGGGCGACGTGAAACAGGGGCCCCTGTTCGCCGACCTCGACGGGGACGGCACCCTCGAGGTGGTGGTGGCCGTGGTGGGCGCGAAGAACGCCTTCCTCGTATACGACCTCGGCCCCCGCTCCACGCCTCCCGCCTGGCCGGGGTGGGACCTGCCCATCCCGGACCCTCCGGGGGAGCCCCCGCGCCCGAGTCCCGGCGTTCCCGACGCCACCGCGCCCCCGCCCGAGGGAGCGGGGCCCACGGAGGCCACGAAGGCGCCCGGTCCCCGGGAACGGGGCGACGAGCCGCCACGGGAAACGGTGCTGCCGCTCCTTCTCGTGGTGGCGGCCCTCCTGCTCGTCGCGGCGGGCCGGCGGCCCTAGTTACTCGATGCGGACATCGTCCACGGCCCACCCCGCGTAGGCGTTGTACCGCCCGTCCACGGAGTCGAACACGAAACGCACGAGGGTTCCCGAGGTGCGGTAACCGGAGAGGTCGAGGCTCACCTCCGTCCACCCTGTGGGGTTGCCGGCGCGCGCATCGCGGAGCCACAGCGTCGTCCAGCGGCTGCCGCCGTCCACGCTCACCTGCACGCGCATCGTGTCGTAGCCGCTGCTGCCGGACCGCTCCACCTGGTGGAAGTGCTGGAACGTGAGGCGAGGAGTGGCCTTCCCGGAAAGGTCCACCCGCACCTGGGCGGCGCCCACCGTGCGGGTGCCCGTGGCGTAGGTGCAGCTGTCCTGCTGGTTGTACTGGAGCGCGTTTGGGGCGCTGCGGCCCGCCACGCATGCCCCGTCAACGCGCCAGAGGCCGCTGAGGGTCCACCCGTCCGCTACGCCGTCGTCGAAGTTCTCATGGAGGACCACGCCGGGCACGGACACGGTGATGCGGCCCTCCAGGGAAGCAGTGGCGCCGCGGTCGTCCGTCACCGTGAGGCGCACGTCGTACGTGCCCGCCTTCGCGTAGGTGTGCGTGAGGGTGGCGTTGCGGCCCACGGTTCCATCGCCGAGGTCCCAGCGGTAGCCCGTGATCGTGCCGTCGGGGTCGCGGGAGGCGGACCCGTCGAAGCGAACCGTGAGACCGTCCTCCGCCACGGTGATGGCCGGCACGGGGCGCTCGTTGACGGTGCCGCCCTTGAGCGAGGCCATGGCCGCGGCCACGTCGATGCGGCCCGCGCCCGTGCGCACGTCCCGCCCCGCAGCGTCCACGTCCACGGCCGTGGCCTCGAGATAGCGGCGGGCCTCGGCGGGAGTGAGGCCGGGCGAGGCGCTCATGAGGAGGGCGAGGGCGGCGCTCACGTAGGGCGTGCTCATGCTCGTGCCCGAGAGCGTCTTGTACCGGCCGCCAGGGTAGGTGGAGAGAATCTTGTCGCCGGGGGCGGCGAGGTCCACGGAGGGACCTGAGCTTCCGAAGGAGCAGGCGGAGTCCTTCTGGGTGGTGCAGCCCACGGCGAGGACTTCCGCCATCGTGGCGGGGAAGTCCACGCAGTTCGAGCAGGGCCCGCCGTTGCCCGCGGCGGCCACCACGAGCGCCCCCTTCCGGGTGGCGTGGGCGACGGCGTCGCGAACGGCCTGGCTCTCGCACCCGCTGCACCCGAGGCTCATGCTGATGATATCGGCGCCCTGGTCGGCGGCCCACGTGATGCCCTGGGCGATGGCGCTGAAGCTTCCCGTGCACCCGCCGCCCGACCCGGGGGCGAGCACCTTCACGGGGAGGACGCGCACCTGCGCGAGGCCCGCGACCCCCTTGCCGTTCCCGAGGGTGGCGGCCGCGATGCCGGCCACGTGGGTGCCGTGGCCGCAGGAATCCTTGAGGCTCCCCGAGCCCGTGAAGTCGCGGCCCGGAAGGAGGCGGGAGAGGTCGGGGTGCCGCGCATCGATACCCGTGTCGAGGATGGCGACCACCACGTCCGTGGACCCGGTGGTGTGCTCCCAGGCCTCGGGGGCACCAAGGAGGGCGAGGGCGTACTGCTCGGGGAAACCAGGATCGTTGGGCGTGAGGTGGCCCCGCATGACGGAGGGGTGATCGTACTCCACGTACCGGACGCGCAGGTCCCTCGCGGCCTCCGCAAGAAGCACGGAGGGCACCTTGGTCTCCACCACCACGAACCCGGCGGGGCTCACGGAGCGGATGACGCCGCCGAGCCACTCGCGTCCCACCTGGCCGGGAGCGAGGAGGCTGCCCTCGCCGGGGGCTCCCTCATCGATGCCGATGAGGTAGCGGGAGGGGCCGGGGCGGTGCGTCGCGTCGGCCCCGGGCAGCAACGCCTGGGAAGGCAGCAGCGTCAGGAGAAGGGCGAGGGCGAGGTAGTAGCGGCGGTGGCGACCCGGGAGCGTCATGTGCAAG
>DATMKA010000022.1:0-4487 GCA_035553595.1 Thermoplasmatota archaeon
GAGACAGACCTACCGGTCCAGGGGGGGACGGCGGAGGTGGGGCGGGCGCCCGAGCCGCTCTCCATCCCCATGCTCGACGATGCCTTTCGTCCCCGCGAGGTGTGGGTGGTCGCTGGGACGGCCGTCACCTTCCGGAACGCCGGGGGTGCCACACATGGGCTCGACGCGAGCGACGGGTCGTGGGTTTCACCGGACCTACCGCCGGGAGCGACCTTCACCCGCACCTTCACCGAGCCGGGAGAACATCGGGTGGTGTGTCGTGCTCATGGAAGGAGCCACGACATGCAGGCGGTCGTTCACGTCGTGCGGCCTTGACCCCGGTCCCTTTTGGGGGCAAGTATATGATAACCTTGCCAGCTTCCGGCATGGGGGTCGTTTTCTGACACTTCTTAACGTCCAGTCGAAGCCTGTTCACCTCTGCGGTCACGCACTCGGGAAGAAGCGCCACATCTGCGCCTTCGTGTCCTCCCGCGAAGAGGAGTACCGCATCATGGGGCCCTACGTCCGCGAGGGGTACGAGCGCGGCGAGCGCCTCCTCCAGATCATCGACGCCCGCGGCCGCGAGGACCACCTCGCCCGGCTCCAGCGCGCCGGCGTCAACACGGAGCAGGCCATTGCCCGCGGGCAGATGTCCGTGTTCGGTTGGGAGGACACGTACCTCCAGGGCGGGTCCTTCGACGTCGATCGGATGGCCAACACCATCGAGGGCGTCCTCCAATCCCGCGCCGCCGAGGGGTACCCCCTCGCGCGCGGCATCGGGAACATGGAGTGGATTCTCGCGAGCAAGACGAGCACGGAGAGCGTTCTCGAGTACGAGACGCGCGTGAGCGAGTTCGCGCCCCGCTACGACGACGTGCTCGTCTGCACCTACGACATCAACAAGTTCCCCGCGAACTTCCTCTTCGACGTGCTCCGCACCCACCCCGCCGCCATCATCGGCGGCATGCTCCAGGAGAACCCGTTCTATGTTCCTCCCGAGCAGATGCTGAAGGAGCTCCAGGCACGCAAGCGGAACGGCGGGCTCTGACCGGGCGCGAGGCCATGGTCTTCGAGTCCCCGCCCGAAGAGGTGCACGTCCTCCCCCCGGACGCCGCGCTTCTTGGTGACCTCGTGGCGCTCACCTTCCTGCCCGCGACGTGGGTGGGGTGGTCCACGGACCGGGTTGCTCCCAGTCTCGCCGAGGCGGTGGCCCGTCTCGTGAGCGGCGGCATCGTCCACGTGAGCCTGCGGGATCCCGGGGAAGCGAACGCCTTCAGCGAGGCCCTCCGCCATGGGCCGCGGGAGCCGAAGCCGGGCGGAGCGTTCTTCGAGGCGGTCACGGAGGTACGCCGCGTCGCGCCCCTCCTCCAACCCTTCAGGCTGGAAAATGCAGGAGCGGGGGTTCCGACCCATTGGTTCGTCTGCCCCGTCGGCTCCCTCGCGAGCGAGGGCACCATCATCGTCGCCTCGTGGCAGGAGGGCGTCCCCACCGCCCGCGAGCGCCTCCTCCTCTCCGTGGCGGCGAACCAGACCGCGATCATCCTGCGGAATGCGTCCCTCGATCGCGAGCTCCTCGCGGCCCGCCGCGAGCTTGCGCAGACGGAAAAGCTCTCCTCCCTTGGCCAACTGGTGGCGGGTGTGGCCCACGAGGTGCGGACGCCCCTCACCTATTCCACGAACTATCTGCGCGCGGCCCGGTCGCGCCTCGCGCGCATGGACGACGGCCCCGACGCCCTGAACGCGCAGGAGGCGCTGAAGGCCGTCGACGGTGCCCTCGAAGGCCTCAACCGCATCAACACCCTTGTGGGAAACCTGCGCCGGTTCACCCAGATTCCGCCGGGGCGGCGGGTGCGCACGAGCTTCTCCACGCTCGTGGGCCAGGCGGTGGACCTCTTCAGCGCCGCCGACCGCGGCCGCGGCCTCCTGCGCCGTGACCTGCGGGCCATCTCGGAGGTGGACGTGGACCGCATCCAGATCCAGCAGGTGGTCCTCAACCTGGTGGAGAACGCCGCCGACGCGATGCCGGGCGGGGGCGCCATCATCATCTCCACCTTCGACACGCCCCACGGCGTGGAGCTGCGGGTGCAGGACCAGGGGCCCGGCATCCCGAAGGAGGTGCAGGGCCGCGTTTTCGATCCCTTCTTCACCACGAAGCCCCAGGGGTCGGGGCTTGGTCTCAGCATTGTCCGCCGCATCGTCGAGGCCCATGGCGGCCACATTACCTTCACCTCGGCGCCGGGCGAGGGCACCACCTTCATTGTGGCCTTCCCCGCCTCCGGCTCGGAAATGGGATAGCACCCTCTGCCGCCTCCGAAACGGCTAAGTGGTCGGAAAAGGACTCTTCCCGCAGATGTCCGTCCGCGCCCCCGTCCCCTCCGGGGCGGCGTTGGGGCTCCCCGGGCGGGCGTCGCGACGCACGTATGGCTTGGGTGCGGAGGCCCCTTCGGGGGAGTCCGCTTGTTTCGTTGCAACCTCTCCCGGTGCCAGTTTCGTCGTTCGTCCATCGTCTCGCCTCATTGACCCCGGCATCCGTGGCCTCGTGGAGGCCCTCAACGGGATGCCGGGCATCGCTACCACGGAGAGTTGCGAAGGCCACGCGCGTGGCGCGCCCGCTTGGGTCGCTTTCACCGCCGACGACCCCGCAAGCATCGCCCGCATCGCCACCGCCCTCGGTCCCCTCCTCGGCGACATGCCAGGGTCGGGCGAGGTGTCGCTCCAGCCCTACTTCGCGTACGGAGTGAGCGTGGAGTGGCATCTCGTCGTCCAAGGCACCCACATGAGGAGCAAGCTCCGGTCGCTCCGTCGCGCCGAGGTGCGCCTCCGCGCCCTTGGCGGCCCGCTCCGCGTTCCGGTCACGGAGGCCCCCCGGATGGCGTCCCCCTAGGACCATCGGTACGTTCAAGCCCGACCCCGGGATAGGGGCGGGCATGACCGATGCGCCCATCCCGGGTTTCGAGGAAGCCCTTGCCGCGATGCGGGACCGCGTCCTTGCCGACGGCGGGGAGTTCGCCACCCTTGAGCGGGGGCTCCGCAATCGCGCCCGCTTCGGCCCCATGGGCGTGTTCGTGAAGGCGGTGGATCAGGACCGCGAGACGGGGATCACGCGGCGGGACCTGGAGCTTGCGTGGCGGCGCTTCAGCGAGCGCGGGATGCTCCGCCGCGAGGACGTGGGGGAGCTCAAGGACCGGGGGCTCATCTTCGCGCTCTTCGCGCTTGTCCCCGGGGTCCACCCCGAACCCTTCGGTCAGGGGATCCGCTGGGTAGGCGTCCCGGCGAAAGATGCCACGTCCTGAAGGGGTCGCATGAAGCTGCCTGCAACCGTCCGGGTACGGGCACGCAAGACATTTGCTCGCACGGTCGGCTTCGCGTGCGGAGGTTTAGACTTTGACTCTGTTCTCCAGCCGACTCGCGTCCCCAGCCGCTCTCGTGGGTGCGCTCCTGTTCCTTCCCCTCACGGGTGCCGGCCTCCCCGCCACCGCCGAGGCCGAACCCCTCGCCATCCAGGAATTCCTCATCCCTGAGGACCGGATGTGTGAGCTTCGCAACCAGTGGGTGGACCACCTCCTCTCCACCTACCCCGAGGGCACCTGGGCGCCCATGCGCTGGAACCTCGAGGACGAGCAGCTTGCCCTCATGGGCCTGCCCCCCAAGGCCGTGCTCACAAGCATGCGCTTCAGCGAGCCCACCATGGTGAGCGCCGACGGCGCCGTCGAGATCATCGACCGCGACGTCTTCCTCCAGGCCGCGGGCACCATGGGCCCCACCGCTGCAGCCTACGGCGGCACCGGCTGCCTCGGCATCCGCCCCGGCGCCTGGCTCCTCCTCATCGACAACCTCGGCGTCGGCTGGTGCAGCTTCGCCCACGTCCACGGCAGCCCCGGCAGCTACAGCATCAGCACCGCCGGCCACTGCGGCGGCGTCGGCACCGTGGCCACCGTCATCGCGGGCTTCGGCAACCGCGCGGGCGTCCTCAACCCCATCCTCCTCGACGTGGGCAAGTTCACGAAGAGCACCGGCGACGGCGGCATCGGTAAGGACTGGGCTCTTGTCGGTATCGACGCCCCCTGGCAGGGCCTCGTGAGCCCCACCATGTGCTTCTGGGGCGGCCCTCAGGGCGTCTACACCAAGCAGGGCTACACCGTGAGCGCGACCCTCCTCGGCCGCAAGCTCATCGACGGCCCCTACGTGAACCCCGATCCCTTCCTCGTGCAGGGCATCGTCCACTACGGCCACGGCACGGGCGTGGGCGCCGGCGGCACCCCCCGCGCGGGCACCGCCTTCTGGTGGGGCGCCAATCACTTCGCCTGGGAGGGCGTCATCAGCCCCGGCGACTCCGGCTCGGGCAGCAACACGATCACGGGCGACTCCGTGGGCGCCGTGCGCGAAGCGGCGGGCATCAACACCCACATCTTCGTGGACGCCAGCCTGAAGACGGGCGTCGGCTTCATGGCGAGCACCCGCACCACCCTCGTCGGGACCCCCGCGAACGGTCAGCTCGTCCCCTACCC
>DATMKA010000023.1:0-3229 GCA_035553595.1 Thermoplasmatota archaeon
GGGGTCAGCGCCCGGCCGAAACCACAGTGGGTTAGAGAGTCAGAGGTTCGCAGAGGAGATGCTGCTTCGTCTCTGCGAACCCCTGACCCACTGACACTCTGCGGTTTCGGCTGGGCCCCGGGCCTACCCAATCCCTCAAACCGCTCAGGAGAACAGCGACCGCACGACCGCCCCGGAGAACTGGAACAGCTCCGGCTTCTTCACGAGGAGCTTGCTCGCGAGGCGGCTCGGGTAGTCGATGTCGCCCATCTGGTTCACGATGGCGAGGGTCTCCGGGTCGTCGAGGATGCGGAAGAGCTTCTCGACCTGGTCGTCCGAGAGGTTCATGAAGGCCTTCCGGAGGCGGTTGCCCACCCACAGCTCGCGCCCGATGTCGGCCTCCACGCGGTCGTGGTAGCTCTTGAGGACGCGGTCCCCGAGCTCGTCGCGCTCGAGGGCGTCCGTGGCCACGTCCACGAGGTGCGCGGCGCACTTGAGGCCCGTGTAGACGCCGCCGCCCGAGGTGGGCTTCGCGTGGGCCGCCGCGTCCCCGACAAGCATGACGCGGTCGGCGGTGGTGCGCTTGAGGGGCCCGAGGGGGATGCAGCCGCAGATGTCGAAGCAGCTGCGCGCCTCGGGCGTGATGAACTTCTTGGAGATGGGGTCCGTGAACATGCGGTCGTAGTAGTGCTTCGCGGGCCGGGGCGACTTGTACCCAACGCCCACCTCGACCTTCCCGGTCTTCCCCTCGTCGTCGGTGGGGATCATCCACGAAAAGAAGCCGGGAGCCTGCTCCTCGCCCACGAACATCTCCACGTACCCGGGGTTGAGGGCGAGGCCCTCCATCTGGGACCCGTAGCAGGGAAGGATCTCGCGGGCGCGGGGGAGATCGAACCACTTCGCCACACTCGACTGGACGCCGTCCGCTCCGACGACGAGGCGGGCCCGCTCCGTCGTCTCGCCGTGGGGGCCGCGGAAGGTGACGTTGACCCCGCCCTCGGGCGCGTAAGCGGCGGCCGTGACCTTCGTGCGGAGGCGCACGTCGGCGCCCGCCTTCGCGGCGGACTCCACGCAGCGCTGGTCGAAGCCCGCGCGATCGATGGCCACCGCCATGGTCTGCCCACCATCAAGGGTGATGCAGTGCCCCTTGGGGGACCACACGTGGGCGCCGTGGATGGCGTGGCGGTACACCTCGCTCATGGGGAAGTCCACGAGCTCGAAAATGCGGGGCGTGAACAGCCCTGCGCACTGCACGGGCTCGCCCACCCGCGGGTGCTCCTCGGCAAGCACCACGTCGAAGCCGCGCTTTGCGAAAAGGCGCGCCACCTGGCCGCCCACGGGGCCGCCGCCGACCACTACCACGTCGTGAACCGTCATCGTCGCGCCTCGGTTGCGCGAGTATTGGTCAGGGTTATGTATAGGTTTCCCCCTAGCCGCGCGATCGATATGGCCGAGTACACGAGCACCTACTGGCTTCTCGTTGCAGCCTGCGGCGTCTCCGCCGCCGCCCTCGTGGGGCTCCTCCTCTACCTCCGCCGCACCCACGCGCCGGTCCCCCTCGTCCCCTTCCAGCCGCCCGCCGCGGCGGCGCCCACCACGCCTCCCGCGACGGGCCCCGACACCCCGAAGGAGGGGTGATCGGGTGGCCGAGATGAAGATGGTCATCGTCGCCCGCAAGGACATCAAACTGAGCGCCGGCAAGCTCGCGGCGCAGGTCGCCCACGCCGCGGTTTCTTGCGCGATGAAGGCCCGCCGATACCAGGCGGAACGCTTCGACGAGTGGTACGAGCAGGGCCAGAAGAAGGTCGTGGTGAAGGGCCCTGACCTCGCCTCCCTCTTCGCCCTCAAGGACCTCGCTGAGCGGGCCGGGCTCACCACGGCGCTCATCACGGACGCGGGCCACACGGAGCTGCCGCCCAACACCACCACGTGCCTCGGGATCGGTCCCGCGGAGGAGCGCGAGGTGGACAAGATCACGTCCCACCTCCCGCTCTACTGAGCCGCGAAAATCGCAAAAAAGCCCGTGTTTTCAGCACTTCTCGCGCACCTTGCAGCAACCTCGTTGCGGGGTTGCGCGGGGCGCTGCGGCGGACTCCGCGGCGTCCGCGGAGCGCGCCGCGATCGGTGCGCGATCGGACGCGGATCAGGCCCTTGGCAATAGCAACGCTTATCAGCTTTTGAATCCTTCATAACGATCACGGTGGAACAATGGCTAAGGCTACGACTGCCAAGAAGCCGACAACGACTGACATGACCGCGACGACTGGCACGACCGGCACGACCGGCACCACGGGCACCGCCACCAAGCGGACCACCCGCACCGCCACCGCCGCGAAGAAGTCCGCGAAGAAGACGACCGCCAAGAAGACCGCCGTCAAGAAGACTGCGGCCAAGAAGGGCGGCGCCAAGAAGACCGCGGCCAAGAAGACCGGTGCCAAGAAGGCTGCCCCCAAGAAGGCCGCCGCCAAGAAGGGCACCGCCAAGAAGGCCGCCGGCACGAAGAAGGCGGCCGCCAAGAAGACCGCCGCCAAGAAGCGCTAATCCCGCTTCCCTCCGCGCGGCGCGCCTCTTTTCGCGCCCTGCGGTCCTCTTTTCTTTTTCCAAACCCTTCCTTGCCCCGTGAGGGATCCGTCCCTTACGCCTCAGCGCTTCCCGTCGCGCCCGAGCCACTGGGGCTCCGCGATGCCTTGGGCCTGGTTCTCCGCGCGCGCCATGAGGAACAGGAGGTCGCTCAAGCGGTTGAGGTAGATCACGGCGAGGGGATTCACCTCGCCGCCGGCCTCTCGAAAGCGCAGCGCCTGCCGCTCCGCGCGGCGCACCATGCTGCGGGCAAGCTGGAGGAAGGCGGCGGACTTCGCGCCGCCGGGAAGGATGAAGTGCCGCAGGGGCGGCAGGGCCGTCTCGAGGGCGTCGGTCTCCCCCTCCACGTAGCGCACGTGCTCCTCCGTGATGCGGAGCGCCCACGCGGCCGTCTTCTCGCTGCGGGGCGTGGCGAGGTCCGCGCCGAGGGTGAAGAGGTCGTGCTGGAGGCGCGCGAGGCGGGCCCGCACCGCGGGGTCCTCCGTGAAGGCGGCGGCAAGCCCGAGGGCGTCGTTGGCCTCGTCCACGGCGCCGTAGGCCTCCACGCGCGGGTGGGTCTTCTGGACGCGGCTGCCGTCCGCGAGGCCCGTGGTGCCGTCGTCGCCCGTGCCGGTGCTGATGCGGGACATGGGCGCGGGATGGCGGGGGCGGGGGATAAAGGCTGCTTGGG
>DATMKA010000024.1:0-12413 GCA_035553595.1 Thermoplasmatota archaeon
GGAACGTCCCCTCGCGGAGACGCTCACGTATCTCCATTACCGCGCCTACCCTCCTGCAGACGCCCCGCACCCGACCGCCCTCCTCGCGGCAGGGTGGGCCCGCCGCTCGAGAACCGGCCCGCGCCCCGCGTCCCCGAGGCAAGCATCGTCCGCCTCCACCAGCTCGACCCCACCACGGGGCGGAGTCTTGAGGAGACGCAGGGCCTTCTCCAGGTCACGCAGCTCGGCCTCGCCCCCGACCCGCTGCGGCCAAATGTCCTGCTGGCGCCACCTGGCGAAGGCCCCCTCGACACGGAAGCCGCGCTCCTGCAGGGGGGCGTCCTCGTCCTCACGGGGCTTGCGATCCTCGCGCTCCTCGGGGCCGCGTTCTACACGCGCCTCGCTCGCTCCACGCTCCTCGACCAGGAGGTCCGCGCAAGCGTCTACGAGGCGGTGCGCGCCGAGCCCGGCATCCACGCCCTTGCCTTGCAGGCCCGTCTTGATCGGCCCCGCCGCGTCGTGGACTACCACTTGGACGTCCTCGTAAGGGAGGGTTTCCTCGCGGTGCTCGAGGAGCCCGGATTCCGCCGCTACTTCCTTCGCGGGAGCCTGACGCCGGGCGAGATGCGGCACCTCGCGGCACTCCGCCACCCCGCCGCGCGAGCGGTGTACGAGGCCATCCGAGACGAGCCCAACCTCGGGCTCGGCGACCTTGCCGCCCGCACGGGCATCTCCCTTCCTCACGCGTCGAAGACCGTGAAAAAGCTCGTGGAAGCGGGCCTCGTGGAGCGTCGCCAGGAAGGGCGCGCCGTCACCCTCCGCGTGCACGAGCCCCGTTAGGGGACCGTGTAGGCCTCGTTCACCCGCGCAAGGTCCACGGGTCCCTTGAACACGGCCCGCGCATCGGCCAGGAGCGCGTCCAGGTCCTCCGTGATGCGCGTGTGCGTGAGGAGGAGGCGCTTCGCCCCGGCCTCCGTGGCAACCTCCGCGGCCTGCTGGGCCGTCATGTGGTGCTCGAGGGCGGCGGGGGGCGCGTTGTCGCTGCGGAAGGTGGCCTCCGCGAGGAGAAGGTCGCATCCCGCCGCGGCCTCGGTGAGGAGGGCGCTCTTCTTGGTGTCCGCGCTGTACACGAGGAGCCCGTCCCCCTTCACGCGCACGCCGTGGCAGGGCGCGTTGTGCTCCACGGGGGACGGCTGCAGCTTCAGCTTGCCCACCGTGTACACTTCCCAGGACTTGTACTCGATGAGGTGGAGCGCCTCCACCATCGCGTCAGGGTCCTGGCTGAACAGGTGGAACCACCGGTAGAGGAGCGTGCGGAGGCCCTCGGGCGCGTACACGGGAATGCGGCGCTTCGTGTGCCGCGCGTAGAGCGCGAGCGGGTAGATGTCCTGCAGGTGGTCGGCGTGGAGGTGGCTCACGAACACGGCGCTGAGGCTCCCGTAGGGGATGTGGCGCGTGAGGTTGCCGAGAACGCCGTTGCCGATGTCGAGGAGGACGTGGGTGTCGTCCTGGGAGACGAGGTACCCGGAGCCGGCGCCGCCTGCGGGGGGCACGCCGCCCGAGGAGGTGCCGAGGGGGATGAGGCGCATCGGGCAGGCGAGGGCCCGGAGGGGCATAAGCCCTCCTGCTTGGGGCCCCCGCCGCGGCCCCGGGTGCGGATCCGAAGCCTATTCTATCCCGGAGCGCCTCCCGGAGCCCAGCATGGAGACGAAGAAGATCGCGGTCATCGGCACCGGCAACATGGGCGCCGCCCTCCTGCGCGGCATGCTGAAGGCCCACTGGGCAAAGCCCGAGAACCTCCTCGCCACCCACCCCCGGGAGTCGCGCCGCGCGGAGCTTGCCCAAGAGCTCGGCATCCGCGTGAGCGGAAGCAACCTCGAGGGAGCCCAGTTCGCCGACATCCTCGTCCTCGGCATCAAGCCCCAGATCCTGAAGAAGGTGCTCACGGAGATCGCGCCCGTGATCACGCCCCGCACCCTCGTCGTGAGCATCGCGGCGGGCGTCTCCACGAAGAGCATGGAGGACGTCCTCCGGCCCGGCGTTCCCGTCATCCGCTCCATGCCCAACCTCGGCGTCACCGTGGGCCTGGGGGCAACCGCCTTCTGCCGCGGCCAGGGCGCCCGCGAGGAGCACGCGGCCTCCGCGAAGGCCATCTTCGAGGCCGTCGGCATGGCCATCGAGGTCGACGAGTACCAGATGGACGCCGTCACGGGCCTCTCGGGCACGGGCCCCATGTACATCTTCCAAATCCTGGAGGGCCTTGCTGATGCAGGCGTCAAGGTGGGGCTCTCGCGCCACGTGGCCACCCAGCTTGCCATGCACACGGTCCTCGGCTCCGCGAAGATGGCGGTGGAGACCGGGAAGCATCCCGCCATGCTCAAGGACATGGTGACGTCTCCAGGAGGGACTGCCATCACCGCGCTCCACAGCATGGAGCGGAACGGCCTCCGCGCCCTCCTCATCGATGCCGTTGAGGCGGCGACGAAGCGCTCCAAGGAGCTGGGCGAGCTCCAGAACCGATGAGCCCGATCGTTCGGTCGATGAACCAGAAGGCCCTTCTCCGACGGGTCCGGGGACAGGCGCATGCGAGAGGCGCGACCGATCCCGACCGGGAATGCTGTCCTTGACACCCTTCTCGACGGCGGGATTCCCCCCGGTTCCCTCATCCTCGTGGAAGGGGAAGAGGGCGCCGGCGGCACCGAGTTCGCGCTAAGCCTCCTCCGAGGCATCGCGAAGGCGCAGACGGGCATCCCCGTCCGCTTCGCCACCGCCCTCCGCGCCCCCGAACGCGTCGAGCGCGAAGCCGCCCTCCTCTTCAAGAACGAGAAGGAGGCCTCCCTGATCGAGTACCGCGTCATCCGCCCCGAATACCCCGGGGCGGGCTTCCGCGGCGTCCTCGAAGGCCTCAGCCGCGGCGGCATCCTCGTCCTCGAGACGGCCTCCGCGCTCCACCGCTGGATGCCCGGCGGCGGCCTCGTGGGCGCCCTCCAGGCCCTCGGCGATGCGGCCTGCGCCGAGGGCGTCACGATTCTTCTCCTGCACCACCGCGGAACCCTCCCCGGTGAGCTCGAGGCCTGCCTCGCCGAAGCCTGCGACGGCCTCCTCAGCTTCGGGTGGCGTGAAGCCACCACCTCCCGCCGCCGCGTCCTCCGCATCCAGAAGCTGCGCGGTCTCCCAGGCATCCTCGACGGGGACCAGGCGCCCATCCTCGAGGTGGCCCTCCGCCGCGGGACGGGCTTCACGCTGTCAAGCGTGAAGAGCGTGGTCTAACCAGGCGGCGCGCGCCCCCGGCCCCCGGCCGATCCGGCAACTCCCCCTCGTACTCGGTTACCCGAGGCGGAGGTCGAGGACGGCGTAGCTCAGGGACACCTGGAGGTCGCCCACGGTGCTCTGGGGGTTGCGGCCCCGCAGGTAGACCTCGACGGTGCCCAAGCGCCCCTCCGGCACGGCACACTGCAGGTCAGGGGTGCCCTTGTCGGTGAGGCAGCGCACCCGGAGCGCCGAAGGGGGGAGCCCCGCCTCCGTGGCCTTCTCCTCAAACCAGACCCGCCACGCGTCCGCGTACCGGGTGGAGAAAAGCCAGGTGGCCTCGGCCGCGTTGGGGCCCTCCACCTGCTCCAAGGCGCGGGCCGCCACGACGGCCTGCACGGGAACGCCCTCGGGGGCGGCGCTCGTGGACTGGGAGGGACCGCGTAGGCCCGCAAGCGTGAAGGTGACGCGGTGGACGCCCGGGGTGGACTCGTTGACGACGAAAGACGGGCCTTGGAGGACTACGGCGCGGCCCTCCTGCACCCGGAGGACGCCTCCGAGCTCGTACACGTAATCCGCCATAGGGGCATGGGCCGGGCTCGGGCGGAAGCGGAGGCATCCGGTGGCTGCGCCGGCAAGATCGGTCACGGGGCCCTCGCCGGGGAGGGTGTGCGTGGCCGAGAAGCCTGCGCACTGCGCCTCGAAGGTGAGGGTGCCTCCGGGAGGCGCCGGCCGCGCGGGAGGCAGGAGCGGGACCGCCACCACCTCGGGCTGAGGGGGGCCCGGGAGGGTGACTTCGGCGCTCGCGCCATCGCCAACGGCCCGCCCGAGGGCAACCGCGAAGGCGGCAAAGGCTGCCTCCACCTCGTTTTCCCACTGGCGCTCCGCCACGGCCCCCGCGCGCGGAACCTCCGCCTGCAGGGCGACACCGTACACGGTGACGAGGAGCGCGAGGAGGAGCACGGCCCCCACGGCGACGGCGACACCGTTGTCGTCACCGGCAAGGCCCAATCGCGCCAAAGGCACCCGAGGCCGACTCGACAAGCTTCCTCACCTCCGTGGACTTCATCGTGAAATACTGGGTGTCCGTGTTGCTCTGGATCGCCACGGTGCGCTGGACGACCGGGCTGTCCTTCGTCTCAAGCGTGATGGTGAAGTAGTACTGGAGCAGGTTGCGCGAGCGGTCATAGTTGGGGATGCTGATGTCTCCCCACACCCACTCGGGAGCGATGGGTTTCGTCACGGTGTTCGCGCACGCGTACCGGATGGCGGGGACCACGCCCGTGTCGCCCGGCTTGAAGGGCACGTAGTAGAAGGTGGCGAGCTTCGGGTAGTAGGTCCGTCCACTGATGACCACGCCCTTGTCGTCCGCGAGGCGCGCCCGCAGCGTCACGGCAACGCTGTTGGACTGGCTCCCCGTCTTGTTCGTCCAGAAGGCCACTTCGCTGAAGATCGAGGTGTTGAACAGGAGGCGCTCCGGCTCGGGGGTAAGGGATCGGACAACGCTCACGGAAACGAAGCCCGAGGTGATGGACCCGTTGAAATCTTCCGCCCGCACGGTAAGCGTCTTGAGGCCAAGCGGCACGAAGCTCGGCACGACGAAAGTTCGGGCGTAGATGCCATCCCCGCCGCGCAGATCCCCTTCCGTGCCGTCGTCGAGGAGCAGAACATACGAGGGCCCGGAGAGGGGCGTGAGGTCCACCACGACCTGCTTCACGAACTTGCGCCCGAGCGGGTGGTGGGTCTGGGCGAAGAGCTGGAGCGTCGTGGACGTGT
Source organism: Thermoplasmatota archaeon (assembly GCA_035553595.1). GTDB lineage: Archaea > Thermoplasmatota > SW-10-69-26 > JACQPN01 > JAJPHT01 > DATMKA01. Next base: position 5,005 of record DATMKA010000024.1, read on the forward strand.
TCACGACCGCCAGGTCCTTCCCGTCGGCGAAGTAGGCGGTGACGTTGAAACGGTCCGTGGCGGCCGGACCAAGGCCCTGAGCGAGCGGAACGTCGAGGGAGGCTTCCGCGACCACCGCAGCGTGGGCACGCGAGACCACCGTCACGTCAAGGTGGTCCCCTGCCTGCAGGGGTTGGGAGAGGTGGATGGACACGCGATCCCCGAGGCGCCACAACGCCGACCCGGGGACACGAAGCGGGGCCGTCTGGAGGCGGACGCCGTCCAAGTCCACCTGGACGGTGAGGCCCGAGGTGTCGAGGGCGGGGCCACCGCGGTGGAGGAGCAGCACCGTGGAGCGGTTCTCGCTGAGGGAAGCCGCCAACTCGACGGCCGGCGGGGGCTCGCGAGAAGCCTCCGCCGTGAGCGCGTGCAACTGCCAGGCCGCCACGGCCACGAGCGTGACGGTGGCCCCGAGGAGCAGGACGGTCCCAATCACATCCGATGCGCCGCCCTCGGCGCCTCTGAGCCCACGCGCCACCTTACACCACCCCCACATAGAACACGATCCACGCCACCGAAGCGAGGATGGCGGCGTGCTTGAGGCCGCTCAGCAGCTGCCCTTCGCCCAGGCGGCCCGCCACGAGGCCGCAGCACACGGCTTGGAGGAGCACCGTCTGGAAGAAGAGGACGCGAGCCTCGGCAGGCACGAGCGCGCCTCCGCTCCCGGCGGTGAGCCCGCTGGAGCTGGTCTCGAGCGCTGCCGCCGCGAAACCGCCCTCGGCAAAGAACAGCGTCGTCACCATGTACACGACGTACAAGAACACGCCGAAGACGGCGTAGATGACGACGACGTAGCTCATCATGGCCTGCCGCTTCCGGGCGCGCAGGTTCTCCGTGGCCGCCACGTCCGTCGCTGCAATGTCGACAACCTCCTTCAGGTTCCCGGTGGCCTCGCTCGCGCGCTCGAAGAGGACGCCGAGCTTGAGCATCCGCCGCGTCCCGACAGCCTCCGCCATGCGGGCGATGGCGCCGCGGAAGTTGCTCGTCCACGCCACGTCCCGGTCGAGACGGCGCAGGCTCTCCGCCACGGGGCCGTCGCCGCCGCGGCCAATGATCTGGAAGGCCTGCAGGAGAGTGATGCCGCGCTCATTGAGTCCCGCCACCTTCCGGAGGGTCTCCGGGAGCGCCGCATCGATGCGGAGGGCGCGGCGGTACCGCCACTCGTGCACGATGGCGGAGGGGACGCCCGCCACGAGGGCGGCCGCGAGAAGGACGGAGGCGAGGGCCACCGCGGTCCCGTACCCATCCTCCGCGAACAGGAGGAGATAGCCAACCCCGAGGGCGAGGACAGTCAGCCCCGCGGCGCCCGCAACCTGCGCGGCCTCCAGGGGCTTCTCGAGCGCGCGGGGAAGCACCTGGGTGCGGAAGCGCTGGAAAGCTCCCCGGAGCGCTTCGGCCGCAAGCCCCCGGCGGAGGCGGCGGGCCTCGGGGGAGGCGGGCGCTTCCGCGCGGAGAATCCGCTTCAGGGAGCGGGCCTCGGCCTCAGCGGTGGGGATCCCTTCAAGCCCCGCATCAACGAGGCGCGCGCGGCCGCGGCGCGGAACAGAAAGCGGTTCCTGGGGCGCGAGGAGGTCAAGCAGGACGAGGTACCCGACGGTCCCGAGGGGGATGAGGCCGAAAGCGATGAGGGGGAGATAGCGCGCGCCGTCGCCGCCGAGGCTCGCGAGGACGCTCAGCACCACGATAAGGAGCAGCGGCATCACGAGCAGGCCGCTCACGTACACTTCCGCGAGGAGGGCCGTCTGCTCCTGGTCCTTCACGAGGCGGAGCTCCGCCTGCTGCAGCTGCATCTCGGCTTGGCGCTTGAAGTAGTCGCGGGGCGCGGCGCCCGAGTTGAGGACGGTGACGAGGCCCTCAAGGAAGCGGCGGAGCGCGTCCGAGGGCGTGGTGGAGGCGGTGGCGAGGAGGGCCGTGTTGATGTCCTCGCCAAACCAGTCCATGTCGCGGACGATGAGGCCGAACTCGCGGGAAACCTCCCCGTACACCTGCTCCTCCTCGGCGACGGCCCGGAAGATGCTCATGCAGGAGAGGCCGCCCCGGGCAAGGGCGTAGCAGAGCGTGATGACGTTGGGGAGCTCCTCGTCGATGGCGCGGGCGCGGGAGGCCGCCTTGACACGGGGATACAGGAGGAAGCCCAGGTAGACCACGAGGCCCAGGCTGAGGCCGAGGCCCACCACGAGCAGGGTCTTCAAGAGGGCGCCCCCGGGGACGAGAAGCGCGAGCAGCGCCCCAAGCACGGTCCACCCCAGGAGGGCGGCAGCGGCGGCGCTGAAGTAGGCGAGGGAGAGGTACCACTCGGGGAAGAACCCGATGCGGGCAGCCCGCAGGGCGCGGGTGGTTTCGAGGCGGGTTTCGCGACCGAAGGCAAGGAGCGGCTCGAAGACCCGGAAATAGAGGGCGCCGACGAACCTCACCGGGCCCGCGCCTCCTGCCCCTCGGGCGCCCCGGCGGGGACCACCGTGGAGACGGGAACCGAGCGGGGGCCCCGGTCGCTCCCGTTCGCCTCCGCCCGGGAGAGGTAGAAGTTGCGGATGGCCTTCGCCACCTGCAGATAGTGCCGCTCGTTCCGCGCCACGAGCCCTTCGAGCACGCTGCGGCGAAGCTGCAGCTCCTCCTCGAGGCGGCCGCGGGTCCATCCGCGCTTCTGGCGCACGGTCTCCATCACGAGGCTCGTGGTGGCCGACTCGAAGCCGTCGCTCTCGGCATCCCACCGGAAGACCTCGTTCATGCGGAGGTTGCGGGTGGAGGAGTCGATGCCGTTCAACTCGGTGAGGGAGAGCATCCGCCGCGCGTGTTTCCCCTTCACGTCTACCTGGCCCTGGAGCAGGAAGTAATCGAGGGCGGTGAGCATGACACGGGGAACCCCGATCGGGGGGTTCTCGAGGCGATACACGGCGTTCTCCACGGAGCCCGCATGCATCGTGGAGTAGCAGGTGTGGCCCGTGCTCATGGCCTGGAAAAGCGTGAGGCCCTCCTCGCCACGAATCTCACCCACGATGATGTACTCGGGCCTCTGACGGAGGGCGGCGCGCAGCAGGTCGTACATGCTGATGCGCTCGCTCTCGGCCCCCGTGAAGGGCTCGCGCGTGACGGCGGCGAGCCAGTTCTCGTGGTTGAGCGTGATCTCCCGCGTGTCCTCGATGGTGATGATCTTCTTCGCGGGGGGAATGAACTGGCTGAGACAGTTCAGCGTGGTCGTCTTGCCCGAGGCTGTGGCGCCCATGACGACGATGCTCCGGTGAGCCTCCACCACCATCCACAGGAAGGCCAAGGTCTCGGGCGTGTGGGTGCCCGAGCGGATGAGGTCCACGCAGGTAAGGGGGTCCTCGCGGAACTTGCGGATCGTGAAGGCGGAGCCGCGGCTCGTGACGTTGCGGCCGAGGCTTGCCTGGATGCGCGACCCGTCGGGGAGCGTCGCATCCACGAGAGGCTCCGCCACCGAGAGGAGCTTCCCGCCGCGCTGGGTGAGCTTGATCGTGAAGCTGTTGAGCTCGAGCTCGCTGAAGGAGAGGTTCGTGCGGAGGTTCTGATGCTTTGCCTGGACCACGTAGATGGGGAGGTCCGGCCCGTTGCAGCTGATGTCCTCGATGTGGGGGTCGCGCATGAGGGGCTCGAGGCGCCCGAAGCCGAGGTAGTTGCGCGCGAAATAGTACCCTATCTTGTAGGCGGTCCGCTGGTCCACCCGGAACTGGTAGAGGCGCAGCAGCTGGAACACCTTCTCCAGCAGGTACGAGTAGCGGTCCGTCCGCGGCTCGGCCACATCGCACAGGAGCGCGTCCCGCAGCCGGTCGTTCAGTGTGACCATGAGGGACTTCTCGAGGGGCGTGAGGCGCGGCTCCTCCACGTGGTAACGGAGGGCGCCCTCGTCGTCCACGAGGATGCTCACGAAAGCAAAGGGAGCCTCCACCCAGTAGCTCTCAAGCTGCTGGAAGCCCGGGATGAAGGGGGCCTCGCAGAGGGGCCCATGTACGTTGTGATCATAGGGCTCCCCGCCCCACATGCGGTCCAGGATGCGCACCAGGGGCTCCCGCTCCCGGGAGAGGCTTGCCTCCCGGAACACGGACTGCGGCACCCGCAGGTCCTCCAGGAGCTCGGGGGCCGGAGCCGCCCCGCTCACGGTCTTGGTGAGGGGCGGCGCCTGAAGGGGCTGGAAGAGGAAGCGCTCCCTTGCGGAATGGAGGAGGCGTTGGAAGCCTTGGGTTTCCCCGAGGTCGAAGCGCACGAACAGGTTGTCGCTCACCGCGGGCTCGCCGCGGCGGCGGAGCACCTGAAGGTTCTGTACCGAGACCCGGGAAGGGTCCACGCCGAGGCGCGCGAGGAAGGCCTCCCGCCTCGCGGCGGGGAGGCCCCTCCAGTAGTCCAGGGGGCGGTCCAGGACATCGAGATACTCGGCCTGGATCCCGCTTGCTTCGAGCTCATGGAAGAACTCGAGCACTGGCACGTGCTGGGGCATGCGTGGGAACCCTCCGGTGTGGCGCACGACAGGGGCGTTATTCGCCCACGGCGACGGTCTGGTCGACAACAGTCTTGCCGAAGGCGATGACGGTCACGGCGTAGTTCTTGCCGTCGGCCGCAGCGTCGGGGTTGTAAACCATGGAGGTGCCGGGGGACCAGGTGGCGGGCTCGGTGGGGGCCACCGTGACAGCGCCGCCGTTGGCCTTTGCGATCGTGACCTGGAGCGCGTCCTGGATGCCTTCGGGACCGGAGACGTAGAGCACTTTGATGCTGTCCGTGACGCCGTTGCCGTTCGTGTCCACGGCCTGGACCTTGAAGGCGGTGGCCGGCGTGTCCTGGACGGCCTCGCCCCCGAAGCCGTTGACGGCAGCATAGACGGTGGCGCCGAGCACCACCGTGACGGCCACCATGAGGATGGTGCCGATCACAGGAGAAACAGCGGCGTCGGCGCGGAGCGTGCGAAGAAGACGGGGGAACTGGTTGGCAGACATGGAGTCCTACCCTCGAGCGACCCGTTCGAGGAAGGGTGTTTAGCGCTTCCGGAACGAAGTCCGGCGCGAAGGCTGCCCCCGCTCCCGCTGCCCCGACCCTTCCGGGGAACATGACTGGGGAGTCCCTAACCCTTGAGGGGACACCAGGGCCAGGGGTTGCTGGCCCGAGGGAGGAAGTCTGAGCTTCTCCGTCCTGCGCCAGGCGTTTCCTGGTTGTGGTGCGAATGACAAAGGGTCGGCGCCGCCCCCAGAAGCCCGCTCGCCCTCCCGCTTCATGGCCTCCCCCTCGGTCTGTTGCTCCAGAAACCTTAACCGTCCTCGCTGAGGCGGGCCGCTTGGTGTACGGAATGCTCCTCACCCCCAAAATGCTGCTCTGTGGCGCGGCGGTCGTCGCCCTCATCGGCGGCGCCGTGGGCGGCCTCATGATCGACAACCCCCCGATCGAGAACGCCCAGGCCTCCGGTCCTTCCCCGGACTGGACGCCCCCCGACTACAAGCCCCCCACGTCCGGTTGCGCGGACCCCTGTGACGGTGCCTCGGTGGTGCTCGTGAACCCCACCTTCTGCAACGTCACGATCATCCACGCCGAAGCGCGCGGCGCCTTCTGCTCCGGGCACTTCGACACGGTGAACGCCAACGACGTGGAGAGCGCTCCCTCCGGAGGGTCCTCCGGTCCCGGTGTCACGTACAACAACGTGTCCAACAACTCCGGGAACACCGTCACGACCGTGACCATCGTGAACACCTACAACAACTACACGACGGTCTACGACAACGACACGACGGTGATCTACGAGACCCCTGGGCCCATCCGTGCGGAGAGCGAACCCACCCCCGTGGGCGGCGGCTCCACCACGAGCAACACGAACACCACCACGACCACGACCACCAACCGCGGCAACGAGGAGACCAACCAGCGCTGCACGGGCGGCGACCAGTCCAGCTCGGCGCTGAACCTCCAAGTGAACGTCCAGGTGTGCAACGTGAACGTCGACGTCATCGACGACTCCCGCTTCGACGACAACGACGCTGTCGACGACACCCTGAACGTCGTGAACAACAGCCTCCTCTAAGCCTGCCAGGGGCCGCCCCGCGGCCCCACCCCCTTTTTCCGAAGCCTTTTTCTGCGGGAAGCGACTCGCCAACCCCGTGAAGCCCTGCAGCAAGTGCCCAGCCCCCGCCGTGGAGCACGTCCGCTACAGCGGCCAGCACCTCTGCAGCACCCACTTCCAGGAATTCGTGGAGTACCGCGTCAAGCGCGACCTCCGCAAGCAGGGCCCCTTCAAGGACGCAAAAATCGCGGTCGCCCTCTCGGGCGGCAAGGACAGCTGCGTCACCCTGAAGCTCCTCAAGGAAACCTTCCGCGACAACCCCCGCGTCACCATCGAGGCCATCCTCGTGGACGAGGGCATCGAAGGGTACCGCGATCAGACGATCCCCCTCGCGCGGGATGTCTGCGAACGCTTTGGCGTCCCTCTCCACATCAGCTCCTACAAGGACGCCGTGGGCCTGACGATGGACGAGCTCGTGAAGCGCAACCCTCTCTCGCTCCCCTGCACCTACTGCGGGGTCCTCCGGCGCCGCGCCCTCAACACGACCGCGAAACGGATCGGGGCCACCCACCTCGCCACGGGCCACAACCTCGACGACACCGCGCAAACCATCCTGATGAACCAGGTGCGCGGCGACGTGGAGCGCCTCGCACGCCTTGGCCCCCACAAGCGCGTGCAGCCCGGGCTCGTGCCCCGCATCCTCCCCCTCCGCAGCATCCCCGAGCGCGAGGTGGCCCTCTACGCCTTCCTCACGGGGCTCCCGGTCCACCACGGCGACTGCCCTCACAGCTCCGAGGCCACCCGCGGCAAGTACCGGGAGCTCCTCCTCAAGCTGGAGGCGGACGAGCCCGGCACCCGGCACGCCCTCGTCGCGGGCTACGACCGCATGGCCGAGGTGCTCGCGGGCGCCTTCAAGTCGGCCGAGCTTGCCGCCTGCGCCACGTGCGGCGAACCCACGCAGCACGGCCGCTGCAAAGCCTGCCTCCTCATCGACGAGATTGTGGCCAAGGACCCTGCGCGCTCCGCCACCGAATCGTGACCCTTGCGGGCGATGGAGCGGCCGACCACAAGCCCAAAACGCGCCGGCTGCAGGAAGCCGTCGGAGCGATCCCTATGGCACACCCGCGGCTTCTCCCCCTCGCCTTCGCCTTCGCGCTTGCCACCCTCGCCGCCGCCCCCCTTGCCACGGCAGCCGCCGAGGAAGCGGCCTCCCTCCGGGAGGGCCTCGGCGCCGAGGGCGGCCGCGCCACCGCCCGCAGCGAGACCACCGTCGTGCCGGACAACGTCCTGCGGTACCTCGCGCTCCGCGGCAAGGCGGACGAGGACGTGCGCGCCTGCGCCCCCCTCGTGAAGCCCGGCCTCGTCGCCCACG
>DATMKA010000025.1:0-10431 GCA_035553595.1 Thermoplasmatota archaeon
GGGGGCCACCTCGTCCGTGGACGCGTTGAGGCAGCCCGCGAGCAGGAGCGCGGCGACGGCGAAGAGGACGAGGGTGCGCATGGAGGGCCTCCCGGTTGCCCCGCGATTCGGCCCCCGTTTCATAAAGGTTGGCGCACGCGCCGCCCCGCCTACTGGGGGCGGGGGTCCTCGAGGCTGCGGACGACCGCGAGGCGGCCCCGGCGACCGCGGTGACGGATCACGCGGGCGTGGACCTCCATGGGGAAGGTGGACCCATCCTTCCGGAGGCCCTGGGCCTGGTAGGGGCTCGTCTCGGAGGAGTTGTAGTGGCGCTCCACGGCGGCGCGGGAGCCCGGAGCGATGAGGTCGAGCACCCGCAGCTTCACCACTTCCTCCACGGTGTACCCGAAGAGGTGCGCGAAGGCCAGGTTGGCCTGCACCATCTGGCCACGCTCGGAGACGGCGATGGCCTCATGGGCCGTCTCGGTGAGGCCCTGGAACCGGTCCTCGGCCTCTTCGAGCGCGCGCTCGGCGCGGTAGCGGTCGCTCACGTCACGCGCGATGGAGGAGGCGCCGAGGATGGCGCCCGTGCGCGGGTCCCGGAGGGGAGAGACGCTGAGGCTCACCTGGACGCGGGTGCCGTCCTTCCGGACGCGCTCCGTCTCGTAGTGACGGACCGTGCTCCCGTCAAGCACCGTTTCGAGGATGGTGGTCTCCTCGCCGGCGCGTTCCTCGGGGATGAGGATCGTCACCGGTTTTCCGAGGGCTTCTTCGGCGCTGTACCCGAACATGCGCTCGGCGCCCGGGTTCCAGGTGGTGACAATGCCTTCCGGGGTCGAGCTCAGGATGGCGTCGTCGCTCGACTCGACGAGGGCCGCGAGCAGCGCGCGCTCCTTCTCCTCCCGCTTGCGCTGCGTGATGTCGCGGATCGCGGCAATCGTGAGGAGGCCCGTGTCCGTCTTGATGGGGCTGAGGCTCACCTCGATGGGGAACTCGGTGCCGTCGCCCCGCAGGCCGAAGAGGTCGGCGCCCGAGCCCATGGGCCGGGGCGTTGGGGCCTTCGTGAAGGCAGCACGGTGCGCCACGTGGCGCTTGCGGAAACGCCACGGCATCAGCACCTCCATGTGCTTGCCGAGAAGGCGGTCCCGGGGGAGCCCGAAGAGCGCCTCGGTCTGGTGGTTCACGAGGAGGATGCGCCCCTCCTCGTTGGTCACGACCATGGCGTCCGGTGCAGATTCGAGGAGGCCGCGGAAGGCCGCCTCGGCGCGCTTGCGGTGGGTGATGTCGTGCTGGATCGAGGCGGCGCCGATGACGCGGCCCTCATGGTCCCGGACGGGGGCCACGTTGAGGTGGACGTGGAGCACGGTGCCGTCCTTCCGGACGCGGTCCACCTCCAGGTTTTCGAGAGCGTCGCCATCCCGGATGGAGGCGAGGATTGCGCGGGACTCGGCCTCGGCGCCCGCAGGGAGCAGGAACGAGAGGGGCTTCCCGATGGCCTCCGCCGCGCTGTACCCGAAGATGCGTTCGGCGCCCGGGTTCCAGGAGACGATGCGGCCCTCCAGGTCCTGACTGACGATGGCGTCGAGGGAGGCCTCCACGATGGCGGCGAGGCGCGCGCGGGCCTCCTCGGCCTTGCGCTTGAGCGTGATGTCCTCACCGGAAGCGAGGGCGGCCACGCGGTGCCCCTCCGCGTCCTCGAGGTAGGTGACGTTCCAGGCGACAAGCCGCTCCTCCCCGGCCTTCGTGAGCACGGGGAACTCCGAGTAACCGAGGCTCTCCTGTTCGCCCCGCAGGACGCGCTCGAAGCCCTCGCGGGCCGCGGCGCGCACTTCGGGCGGCATGAGGAGCTCGAACCAGTTCTCGCCGAGGATCTCCTCGTCGGAGTACCCGAACACCTCCCGCGCCTTGCGGTTCACGAGGGTGATCCGCTGCTCCTGGTCCACGGCCATCAGGATGGTGCCTGCCGTGTCCAGGTAGCGCTGGGCGCGGTCCTTCTCCTCGCGGAGGCGGCTCTCGGCCTCCTTGCGCTCGGTGATGTCGCGGAAAATGATGACGAGGCCGTCCACCATGTCCTCGCGCAGGATGGGGGTCGCCGTCGCGGCCACCGGCAGGAGGCGCCCGTCACGGCGGACGAGAACGTCATCCTCCGTCCTGGAGGGTTCCCCCGACCGGAGGGCCTGGCTGAAGGGGCAGTCCTCCGGCCGCAGGTATTGCCCCTCGATGCCGAGGTGGTGGAAGGTCTCGTGGAAATCGAGCCCCCGCGCCTCGGCAAGGGTGCACCCGAGGAGGCGCTCGGCGGCCGGGTTCAGGAACAGGATGGCGCCGTAGGAATCCAGGGCCACCATGCCTTCGCCGGCGGTGGCGAGAATGCGGTTCTTCAGGCGGACTCGGTTCTCCAGGTCGCTCGCGAGCACGTTCGCGAGGTAGGGGTCGTGGGCGCGGCTGGCCGCGGCGAGGGCTGCCACTACCCCGTCATCGTCGAGGGCGCGGATGGCAGCCACCGGGTCAGGGGCCTGTTGAACCCGGTCATAGTAGTGCTCGAAACGGCGATCGCCCATGGGTATCCGCTTGCGCACGGGGCGCAGGTGGCGCATTAGGGGGCACACCTGCAATAAAAAGGGGGCGCTGCTGTCTCACCACCAGACCGCAGGAAGCGCGGCTGCCGCTCCCGATTCTCCCGAGAGATTCCGAGAAGGTTTAAGGGAGGGCTACCCCTTCGCACCGCCATGGCCTTCCGGGGGTTTGCCGCCGTGGAAGTGGGCGAGCAGCCTGCGCTCCAGGCGCGCCTCACGGAGCTGCGCGCTCTCGGCGCCGACCTCAAGGTGGTGGCTCCCGAGAACCTGCACCTCACCCTCAAGTTCCTCGGCGAGGTGCCGGACGGGAAGACGAGCGCCGTCGAAACCGCGCTCCGGGAGGCCGCAGCCGGCGTCGCCCCCTTCACGATGGACCTCGTGGGCCTCGGCACTTTTCCGCCCCGCGGCGCCCCCCGCGTCGTCTGGGCCGGCGTCCAGGGCGCAGAGCCCCTCACCCAGGTGGCCACGCGGTTCGAGACCGCCGCCCGCGCCCTCGGGTTTGCCCGCGAGGAGCGCGCCTTCAGCCCCCACGTGACCCTGGCCCGCGCCCGCTCGCCCCGCGGCAAGGAGGACGTCATCCGGTTCGTGCAGGCCCACCGCGACGAACCCCTCGGGGAAGTGCGGGTCGAGGAGCTCCGCCTCATGCGCTCGGAGCTGCGGCCCACGGGCCCCGTGTACACGCCCGTGCTCACCGTGCGCCTGGAGGCGTGAGATGGCGCTCCCGGCGGCCTTCACGTACATCTCCCTCGAAGTCTGCCTGCTTGCTGCAGCGCTCCTGCTCTTCCTCCCTTCCGGGGTGCCGCGCGCCCTGGGGCACCGGGAGGCGGCGCGCGTTCCCCGCAAGTACGGGTACTACATTCTCGCCGCCTCGGTCGTCCTCCTCATCCACCTGCTCGTCATCCAGGGGGACCGCTTCCTCACCGCAAGCCTCGGCCGCGACTATGCGCCGTCCCTCGCGACCATCGAGGGGAGTTACACGACGCTTCCCTCCCGCTTCGCAATCCCCGAGCTCGACTTCCTGTTTGCCACCGTGTACGTCGTGCTCCACCCCCTGATGATGGTGCTCCCGGCGACCCTGTTCCTGCTGTCGGAGGAGGAGCGCGCGGCGAAGGCGGCGCTCCTCATCTATCCCCTGGCGTACGCCTTCGCGCTCCCCTTCTTCCTGTTCTTCCCCGCCACGAACCCGGCGCTCCACCTGGACGTCGCGAACCCCCCGCTCCTCTCGGTGTACCCGGACGCCTCCCGAGTCTTCCTCGACGCGACCACCCCCAACAACACGGTTCCCGCTTTCGAGGTGGCGGTGGCGCTCCTCACCTGGAACGCGGCGCGCTTCAGCCGCAACGGTCCCTTCCAGGCTTTTAGCCTCGCCTACGCCGTGCTCGCGGTGGCCGCCGCCTGGTACGTGGGCGTGAACTGGGTCACGGGCATCGCGCTTGCGGCCCTCATCGCAGGCTTCGTGGCCGTCCTCACGGGCCGCATCCTGAGCGTCGAGCGCATCACCCTCTCCCGCATCCGGCCGGACCCCGAGACGGCCCACCACATCCGCGCCATCGGCGAGGAGCTCACGCGGAAGGCCGGGGACGCGGCGGTCGCGGTGGGCGTGCCGGATGCGCAGCCCATGCTCGTGGGAAGCGTGGCGAAGGACACCTACCTCGTGAGCAAGGTGGACCTCGACGTGTTCGTGCTCTTCCCCAAGGAGACGCCGCGGGAACTCCTGGAGAAGAAGGGCCTCGAGATCGGTCGCGCCGTCCTCGAGAACCCCGAGGCCAAGTACGCGGAGCACCCCTACCTCACGGGCACCTTCCGCAGCTACCACGCCGACCTCGTTCCCGCCTACCGCATCGAGGACCCGAGCGAGCGCATGAGCGCCGTGGACCGCACCCCCTTCCACACGCGCTACGTGCTCTCCCGCATGGAGCGCGACCAGCGCGACCAGGTGCGCCTCCTCAAGCAGTTCATGGGCGCCCTCGGCGTGTACGGCGCCGAGTCCCGCGTGCGCGGCTTCAGCGGCTACCTCGCGGAGCTGCTCGTCATCAAGTACGGTTCCTTCCGCGGCGTCGTGGCGGCCGGCGCCCGCTGGTTCCCCGGACAATACCTTGTGCTCGAGCCCCTGGAGAACCCGCCCACCTTCCAGGACGCGCTCGTTGTCATCGACCCCGTGGATGCGCGCCGCAACGTCGCGAGCGCCGTCTCCCGTGAATCCCTCCTCCTCTTCATCGCCGGGTGCCAGGCCTACCTCGCGCGGCCCGCGCTCTCCTTCTTCTTCCCCCGCCGCCTCATCCCCCTCACGCCCGAGCAGCTCCGGCCTGTTGTCGAGCGGCGCGGGACCGAGCTAGTGCTTCTGGAGATGGACCGCCCCGATGTGCTGGAGGACCACCTGTACGACCAGCTGCGGAAGGCGGGCGGCGCGCTCACGCTGCTGCTGGAGCGGAGCGACTTCAAGGTGGAGGGCTGGACCTACGACCTTGCCCCCACGAAGGCGCGGCTCCTCTTCGAGGTGAGCCCGCCCGTGCTCTCCGAGACGTACGTGCACGCGGGGCCCCCCGTGAAGGAGCCCGAGCACGCGGAGCGCTTCCGCAAGGCCTGGGCGGGCAACCCCGAAGCGCGCGGGCCCGTGTACGAGGAGAAGGGGCGGCTCATGGTGGAGCGGCCGCGGCCCCACCGGACGCCTGGGGAGTTGGTGAAGGCGCGGTGGAAGGGGCTGGATTTGGGGAAGCACCTCACGAAGGCCATGGAGCGCGGCTTCAGCGTGCTCACGGGGGCGGACGTGGTGCGCGAGGAGAATGCGCCCTTGCTGACGCGGCACCTCAATACGAAGCGGCCTTGGGAAATCTAGGCTTGCTCACCACAACAGGAGATTTTACAGTGGTGTAAACTGCGCTTCTGCGTGTGTTCGGGCACATTCTCGCTGCGGAGCGGCGGAGTGGCGGAGGGCGGCGGAGATTCCTTTGACACCCTGCGCCAGTGCTGCTTGGCGGCAGCGGGCCCGGCGTCACCCTAGGATCACAAAGGGGCGAAGGATACCTCGAAGGACACAATGGGAGGTTGCGCGTGCCCGGGGCGTGCGGGCAGCGTAGGAAACGCGAAGCGGCGAGGCGGCGAAGGACGGCGAAGGCCAGCCTCAGGGCAGGGCCAACCGCATCCCTGCCGGGACCGACTCGGGTAATCCCATGAGCACGGGCTCGGCGTACAGGAGGTCGAAGCAGAAGTCGGTGTAGAGGTCCCCGAGCTGGCGGGGAACGGTAGAGCAGCCGTCGAGGGTGTTCCGCACCGGGTAGAGGAGGCGAGGGCGGTCCTCCCCGTCGAGGGCGAGGACCGGCCGGAAAGACACCGCATCATTCGTGTCGTCCACCTTCTCGTCCAGCCACCGGCCGTCCGCCTGCCTCACCGCATGGTGGACGGCGCCCTTCCCTGTGGGCAATCCCGTCAGGCCGAGGTTGAAGTAGTTGATGTAGGCGACGTGGACGCGGTCTTGGGAGTCCAGGGCGATGTCGGTGGCCATGGCCACGCCGTGGGGGCCTGCGATGACCGTCTCGCGCACCCACTCGTTGGCGCCGGTCCGATAGGAGTGGTAACCGCCGCCGTTGCCGCGGTAGGCGATGTGGGGTGTGCCTGCGGCGTCGAGGGCGATGCTCATGCCCACGGCACACCCCTTGGGGATGGGCACCACCTCGCGGGTCCAGCCTGTACCGGCCCCCGGATCGAGGTAGGCATGGCGGAGACCGCACTCGGTGCTGGAGAGGTAGAGGTAAGCGAGGTGCGCGCGTCCTGCGGCGTCCACCGTGAGGTCGTGCTCGAAGCCATGATCATGGCTTCCGCCCTCCACGAGGGTCGTGTGCCATACGCCTGTCCCGGGGTCGCGCCAGGCATGCTTCATGCCCGAGGTGGCGGGCGTGGCTCCGATCCATCGATAGCTGACGTGGACGCGGCCCACTGGGTCCACAGCCACGCGCACGTCGGGCCAGGCCCCGCCCACGGTGGGCGAGTCCTCCTCCACCACCTCGCTCGTCCACCCGCCTGTCGCGGGGTCCCGGCGGGCATAGCGGACGGTGTCCACGAGTTCGGCCGAGTCCTTGTAGGCGACGTGGACAACACCATCGGCGTCCACCGCCAAGAAGGCGCCGTCGGCGTTCGGGAGCGCAAGCTCCTTTGTCCACACCGCCCCGCCGGGCACCGGAACCTGCCGCTGGTACCAGAGGCCCCCGTACCCCAGCTTGTAGATGGCGTGGGCCAGGCCCTCCGCGTCCACCGCCAGGCCAGGGTAGTCCCCGACGTCCCGCCCGTCCAGCCACTGGAGGCGGTAGGGGCCCCAGGTGCCGTCACCCTGGACGGGGCCGGGGACGGCTGCCGCTTGGAAAACCAGAGGAACGAGGAGGAGCGCCCCAAGCGCAAGCGGGAGAGCGCCGCGCCCTGTGCGCAGCCCAAGAGCCGTGGTCCTCACTCGCGCTAGCCTCCCTTGATGCACGGGAGGCAGCCTGGGGTGCCTTAAGGGTTGTGGAGGCAGGGTGCGCCACGGGGGGCTACGCAGGCTGATCCCTCTGGCACCGCCGAGCCTTTCAGACAAGCCCTCTGCGAACCTCTGACCCACTGGCCCTCTGCGGTTCCGGCCGAGCGCTGGCCCCTGCCGACCCAATCAACCACGACAACCCGGAGCCCTCGAGGGCGCCGCGTTCTACTTCCACGCGAAGGACGGCCCCAACGGCGGGTCCGTGCTTACGGGCCTTGACGCGGTGCGCGAGGAGAATGCGCCGCTGCTGACGCGGCACCTCAACACGAAGCGGCCTTGGGAACTCTGAGGGCTGCACCTTCCTTCAGGTCACAGGGCGACCGAAGAGGAGGTGCGCGACAGGCGGGGCCCGGGCAGCGTAGGAGACGCGAAGCGGCGAAGCGGCGATGGGTCGCGAAGGACGATACAATTGGTTTAGGAGGATTTCATGCCACAAGGCCCAGGGACTGGGGTGAAGCCGCTCCTCGGCGTTCTTCGCCGTCCTTCGCCGCCTCGCCGCTTCGCGTGCCCTCGGCTGCCCGGGCCCCCAGCACGAGCAAAACCCCCTTTGTGATCTTTGAGGTATCCCTCGTCCCTTTGTGACCCACAGCAGCGCTGACGCTAGGGCGATTACTCGACCTTAGTCCGGTCAGGCCCCGTCCCCACCCATACCGGGCGGGAGCGACGCGCCGTCCATCTTGAGGCGCTTCATGAGGGCGCGCTGCGCCTTCTTGTTGGCGGTGAGCCCCTTCATGGTCTTCTTGGAGGTCTCGTAGTACTTGAGAAGCTCCTTGACCTCCTTGGGGTCCACACCGGCGCCGCGGCTGATGCGCTTGATGCGGCTCGACTTGATGTTCTCCGGGTTCTCCATCTCGTACTGCGTCATGGAGTCCATGATCACCCGGAACTTCTTGAGGCGGAGCTGGGTGGCCTCCATCTCCTTGTCCTGCATGCGGCTGCGGACGCTGCCCATGCCGGGAATCATGTCGAGCACCTTGCTGAGGGGGCCCATGTTGTTGAGCATGTCCATCTGCTGGCGCATCTCCACGAGGGAGAAGCGGCCGGACATGATCTTCTTGGCCGTCTCCTCGGCCTCGTCCTCGTCCTCCACGAGCTCCTGGGCCTTCTCCAGGAGGGTCTGGATGTCGCCCATGCCGAGGAGGCGGCTGATGAAGCGGGCGGGCTCGAACTTCTCGAGGTCGTCCACCTTCTCACCGACGCCGATGAAGACCACCGGCGCTTTCGTGACGGAGACGGCGCTGAGGGCGCCACCACCCTTGGCGGTGCCGTCGAGCTTCGTGATGATGACGCCCGTCACCTGGACGGCGTCGTGGAAGGCCTGCGCCTGGGGACCGGCCTGCTGGCCCACCTGGGCGTCCATGACGAGGAACTTCTCGTCGGGCTTTGCGATCTCGAAGACGTGCTTCATCTCGTCGATGAGGCCCTCCTCGAGCTTGTCGCGGCCGGCGGTGTCGACGATGATGACGTCCACCTTCGGCTTCAGCTCCTTGATGCCGCGCTCCACGATCTTCGCGGCCACGCGGCCCGCGATCTGGGAGTTCGCCTCGTCGGCCTCCTGGCCCTTCCAGGCCGTGGGCTCACCATAGAACAGGGCGTGGGTCTGGCCCGCGAGGGTCTTCAGCTGCTCGTAGGCGGCGGGACGGTGGACGTCCGCGGCGATGAGGCCGACCTTGAGGCCCTTCTTCTGGTAGTACTTCGCGAGCTTGCCGCAGGTGGTGGTCTTACCCTGACCGTAGAGACCCACCATCATGATGGTTTGGCCGCGGAGCTTCATCTCCTTGGGCTTGCCCAGGATCTTGACGAGCTCCTCGTACACGATCTTGACCACGTGCTCGCGGCTCGAGGTGCCCGCGGGGGGCTTCTCGGTGAGGGCGCGCTTTTCGATCTCACGGGTGAGCTGGATGGCGAGCTTGACGTTGACGTCCGCCTGCAGGAGCGCTCGCTGGATGTCGCGGATGACCTCCTTGACGAGTTTCTCGTCAATGTTGGAGGCGTTCGCGATTTTCTTGAGCGTGTGGCGAAGGTTCTCGCCGAGGCCTTCCAGGACCATGAGAATCCCTATAAGAACGAGGGGATGGAGCCTCCCACGGTATTAACTCTTTCCCAGATTGGGAACAGGGCCGGCACCCTGCAGCGGACCCCTCGGCGACCGGGAAAGCGGCCTGTTATCGGCGGTGCCGTCCCGCCACCTGCTGCAGGAGGATGAGGCCGGTGCGCCTATAGGGAACCAACCCCAGCGGGGAAGCGTTCTCCTTCCCCCGTTCCCCCCAGAAGCGCTTATCGCGTCTACCCCCTCTTTCGACCCCGCTGGGTTTCCTTTCAACAGGATACATGGAGGAAACAGGCCGGGGCGGTGCCACCGCCCCGCGCCCCTTTTCTGCACCGTTTCTCCCCCGTAACGGTTAAGTAGCCCACGGCACTTTGCCGCTCGATTCCCTTGGCGAAGAAGTCCTCCGACGAGAAGCAGGATGGCGAGAGTGACTACACCTTCGTCATCCCCGAGTTCGACGAGGCCGCTTACCGGGAGAAGGACATCCTGTCCACCCGAATCACCTTCGCCGTCGTCGCCTTCGGCGTCGTCGTCGGCATCATCGCCTGGGTGCTCACCATCCTCCCCGGCATCGACTGGCGCCTCGGCTGGCTCCCCCTGTTCGCGGGCACCGCCGCCCTGAAGCCTGCGCTCCAGCGCTTCAAGTTCCCCGAGGACTCCCTGAACTTCCGCGCGCTGTGGGGCAGCTACTTCCTGCTCTTCTTCACGGCCCTCGCCATCTGGGTGCTCCTCTTCAACGTGTACTCCTGAAGAGAAAACACGCGGCAGCGCTCCCGCTGACAGAAAAAGGGAAGGCCGGCCAGGGGCCGGAAAAAGAGAACGCGGGGCGTCCTTAGCTCGTCTCGGTGAGGGCCTCGGGAGCGAGCAGCGTCGCTTCGAGGAAGGAGGCGAGGGCGGCGGTGGCGCGGCGCTCGCGGGGCGTCGGGTGGACGCGGCCCTTCTTGCTCTTCACCTGCTTGGGGACGTCGAGGTGGCCGACGCGGCCCACGACGACGGTCTCGAGCCCGTTGGCCTCGTGGAGCGCCACGTCAAGGCAGGCGCCGTTGAGGGGCCCCTGGGTGAACTGGAGGCGGAGGCGCGCGCCGGGAAGGTGGTCGCGCACGACGAAGGCGCTGCGGGAAGCGGTGCGCTCGGGGGTGCGGAACTCCAGGGTGCCCTCCGTGTCGGGCTCGGGCCACACGCCCTTCGTGATGTTGAGGGCGGAGCCGGGCATGGGAGCAAGGGTGGGCGTCCGGCCGGCCGTGAGCCGGGCCCAAGCATCCTGCAAGGGGAGACGGACCGTCGCGATTTGGAAGAGTTCCAAGGGGGACACCTTACTGCTC
>DATMKA010000026.1:0-13520 GCA_035553595.1 Thermoplasmatota archaeon
CCGCCGGGCCAGTGGTCCCACGTGGAGGTCGAATGGCACGAAGGGCTCGCGGCGCGCGTCCACGTGAACGGCCGCCTGGTGGCCGAGGCGCCGCTCGAGAAGCGAGAGCTCCCCATCCCCGTCCCGCTCGTGAACGTCACCCTCGGCGGGGACGCCGCCGCGGGCGTCGTCGACGAGGTCCGCCTCTACGAGGGCCCGCTCGATGAGGCGACGCTCAAGGAGCTCGCGACGTTCCCCGAGACGCTCGGCGAGACGTCGCCCGACGTCCCGGGCGCCCTCGGCATCTGGCACTTCGAGCGCGACGAGCTTACCCAGGACGACACCTGCTGCTTCCACGACGCCTCCGGCAACGGCAACTACGGGAAGCGCGAGCCCAACACCACCTTCGCGCCCGGCCGCTTCGGCTCCGCCATCGCCATGGCCGACCGCAGCCAATGGGTCGTCTTCCCCTTCGGGCTCCAGAACCTCCCCGACGCGGGCACGCTCAGCCTGTGGGTGAAGCCCGCCGCAGGCAGCGCCTCCGGCAACCGCACCTTCCTCCTCGCCCGCTCCGAGTGCGGGTCCCTTTCGCTTTTCGCCAACGATGATCACACGACCCTCGGCTTCACGCGCTGGTGGTGGTGCGAGTCCGGGTCGGACGGCATCAGCAAGATGGTGGGCACTCACAGGCCCCTCCCCCGCGACACGTGGACGCACCTCCTCGTCACGTGGGGTCCCGGGGGCCACCACCTCTGGATGAACGGCGCCCGTGTGGGCGGCGACGACACCCCTGCGGTGCCCGTGCCCCCCGAAGCGCGGAAGGCCCCGGACGCGCCCGCGACTGCGCACCCCGGCCTGTTGCGCGCAAGCTTCGAGGGCGCCCTCGACGAGGTGCGGCTCTACGGCCGCGTCCTTACGGCGGAGGAGGTGCGGACCCTAGCGGCGCAGCCGGACCTCAAGCTCGCCGTCGTCTGGCCAGACCCTCGCCCGGACTGGCCCGAGCCCGCCGCCCCCAGCAACGGTCCGACGCGCCACCTCCGCCTCGACCGCGAGGACGCTCCGGAGAGCGACGCGTCTCCCTACTACGTGAAGGACATCGTGGGAGGCGCCCCCGCAAAGCGCATCGCCGCCGACGGCTCGCCGCTGCCCTTCACCGAGGGCTACTTCGGTGACGCGCTCCGCTTCCAAGGCCCCGGCGACACGCTCCACTACGCGCAGTGGCTCTCCGACTCGGGCCCTGCAGGCACCGTGAGCCTCTGGGTGAGGCCCGACGACAAGCCCGGCACCACGGGGGCGATCCTCCACGGCACCACCGCCTGCGGCCGCTTCGAGATTTACCGGCTCGGCGAGGACGCGTGGGTGGCCCGCAATGGCACCTGCAACGGCACCTTCGGCGGCGCCACGCTGCGAGTGACGGGCGCGCTTCCCGCCGGGAAGTGGACGCACCTCGCCTTCAGCTGGTCCTCGGAGGGGCACTTCCTCTACGTGAACGGCCAAGCGGCCACGCCCCGCCTCCAGCACGGCGAGAACCACCGGCCCGTGGACCTCCGCGTGGGCGCCGAAGGCGCAAGCCTCACCGTCGGCGGTCCCCAGGGCTTCTGGGGCGCCGTGGACGACCTCCGGTTCTACAACCGCGCGCTCGCTCCCGGCGACGTCAGGAATCTCCTGGTGCCGACGTAGGCTTCGGCAGTTCACGGTTCGGTCCAAACCAACCGATTTCCGAACCATGAACTCCCTGAAGCGCCACTAAGGGAACATCGGGGGCCCACCTCTCCGGGGTGAGCCTCTCTTATCCCTCGACACGGAAGCGCCTCATGTCACAAGCACAACCTTCGGCCCTTCGGGCCCGATCCTTGGAAGGTTGCACTTGCAACCCGAGGCACTTCAGCCTCCCCTCACCGACACTCCCCGTGAGCGGGCCCCCGAGCATCCCAATTCTGTCCCGGTCACGGGTCAGGTGACCCTCCATCGGACTCGCGTCGGCGAGTCCGATGAGGAGTCAGGTGCACCCGGCGCGCCACCTTCTCCCGAACTGGCTCAGGTTTCGACCACACCGCGACAAGGCTCCGCGCCTTCCGCCGCCCCGCCGTCGTGATCGCGAAGGTCCGCCCATGAGGAGTGGTGCGTTCCACGACAAGGCCGAGCGCCACAAGGGAAAGCTCCGGCCGGTATTCAGGCAACCGGCCGAGAAGCGCCCATTTGACGCGGGTGGGCGGGATCGCCGCAAGGCGGGCGATCTGGCCCACATATCCTTCTCCAAGCGAGTTGATCGCGAGCAGAACCCGGAGACGGAGACGGCTGCGGCGGAGGGACTTCTCGTGGGCCGGAGGGATAGGTTCCATGCTGCGACCGGGAGAGAGGGAAGGGAAAACGGTTGTCCCGAGGTGGCTGGAGGCCAAGTGTCAGGTGACCCTCCATCGGACCGCGGAAGCGGAGTCCGATGGAGGGTCACCTGACCCCGGCCCCCGACCTCCCTCCTCTCGCAAGCCCTAAAGGGCACCTTGTGCATCCGGGCCCCATGGGCTTGCGAGCCGAGGAGGGTGGAGCGTGAGGAATCTCCTCTGGTGGCTCACCGGCACCCCCGCCGGCCGCCTCTTCCTTCTTGGCATCGGCATCCTCGGCGGCGGCTTCGCCCTCATCGCCGTCGCCGTCCTCGCCGAGCCGACCCTGGCTGAGCCCCTCGCGGCGCAGGCAACGGGGACCCTCCTCTTCGGTCGCCACGTCGCCATCCCCGCCGCCCTCTTCCTGGGCCTCTCCCCCGAAGTGGCGGCGCTCCACGGTACCTTCCTCGACGTGGTGAACCTCCTCCTCACCGTGCCCCTCCTGCTCCTCGCGGAGGAGCCTCTCCGCCGCTGGATCCCTCGCCTCGACCAGTGGCTCCACCGGGAGGAGGAGCGGGCGGCGCACCGCACCGCCCAGAAGCGGTTCCTGGGGCTTCTCAGCCTGGCGCTCCTCAGCGTGGCGCCCCTCGTCCCCGTGGGCGCCGTGGGTGCAGCCGTCGTGGGCATCTTCCTCGGCTACGGCGCCGTGGCCCTCGTGGGGAGCCTCGTGATCGCGGCGGCCGTGGCGAACGTCGCGTGGGCCTACGGCGGCGCCTGGGCGGGGGCGCAGCTTGCGGCTCTTCCTCCCGCGGTGCCGTGGTTCCTGCTCGCGGGCGTTCTCGCCATCCTTGGCGTGTACGTGCTTCTCCGGAAGCCGACGGCGGAAGGCTAGGCGAGCAGGTCTTCTTCCTCGGGGATGCGGTCCACGCGGAGGGTGAGCTCCTTGATGCGGCTGCGGAAGTAGCGTTTCCCCTTCTCGCGCCGCTCCTCCAGGAGGGGCATGAGTTTCTGCACGGCCATGCCGACGGTGCCGGGCTTCTCGTCGAGGCGCTCGGCGATCTCGGAGAGGAACATCCATCCCTCGCTCTTCGGGTTCTTGCGCTCGGCCATGAGCACGTTGAGGATGTTCACGTTGATGCTCGCGCCGAGGATGCGCACGAGGCGGGCCACCTGGTCCGGGTGGCGGCTGAGCGCAAACTCACGCAAGGTCATCTTCCCATGGAACTCCTGCATCGCCTAAAAGGGTTTTGACTTGCGTGAGGCCACAACGTTGCGAACCCACAATTTCAAAAAATCACGAAACATTGATATGCGCGTGGTGGTTTATAGGGGCTGGACCGGGGAACCTCCTCTCCCACGTACGAAGCGCGGGATGCACTGGAAGCGATTTGGGCCGCTTTCAACTACCAGCCTCGCCGGCCCCATGCCGGTGGGCCCCTCTGTTTTGTTCCCGGTCCACTCCACTCCTTGAGCGAGCAGCCTGCCCCTGCGGCGCTTTTCACCGGCCAGGGCGACAGGGAAGTCTTTTTACCTTGCCACGCCTTATCACGTCATGCCCCTGATGGGCACGGAGGTCTGATCAAACTGCGAGAACGTTCCCAAGCGTCCTTCCCGGTTGCGCCTGTCGCTCAGATGCGGTCCGTGCTGCATACAGGAGCGTGAGGCGCCGCGGGCGTCGTGACGTCTTCCTGCTGACATCCGTTCTCCCGGGGCCCCCGCGCCCCGGGATGCAACAATCCTGTTTTCCCAAAGCTTCTTCAACCGGCCCCCCTTTGCCCGGGGCATGTCCCTCAAGCGCACCCCGCTTTACGACAACCACGTGAGCCTCGGGGCCCGCATGGTGCCCTTTGCCGGGTACGAGATGCCGGTCATGTACACGAGCATCCTCGAGGAGCACGAAGCGGTGCGCAACGCCGCCGGCCTCTTCGACGTCTCCCACATGAGCAACGTCTGGGTCCGCGGTCCCCACGCCGTGGAGACCCTCAACAAGGTGCTCCTGTGCGACGCGAGCAAGATCCCCGTGAACGGCAGCAAGTACAGCGCCGCCTGCCACGAGGACGGCACCATCATCGACGACCTCTACGTGTTCCACACCCCCCACGGGTACCACGTCGTCCCGAACGCGGGCATGGACGAGATCGTCACCATGCGCCTCAAGCAGTTCGGCAAGGCCGACATCGAGAACGTGAGCCCCACCTGGGGCATCCTCGCCCTCCAGGGTCCCAAGGCCCAGGCGATCCTCGAGGCCCACCTCGGCCGCTCCTTCGCCGAGCTCAAGCGCTTCAACCTCACCCAGGCCCCCGAGCTCGGCGCGAACGCCTTCATCGCCCGCACGGGCTACACGGGCGAGGACGGCTTCGAGCTCTTCCTCCCCAACGCGCGCATCCCCTACGTGTGGGAAGCCCTCCTCGACGCCGGCAAGCCCCATGGCCTGAAAGCCTGCGGCCTCGGCGCCCGCGACACCCTCCGCCTCGAGAAGGGCTACTGTCTGGCGGGCCACGAGTTCAAGGGCGGCCGCACCCCCCTCGAAGCGGGCCTCAGCTGGCTTATCCAGTGGGACCACGACTTCATCGGGAAGACGAGCCTCGAGAACCAGAAGGCCCGCGGCGGCCACCCCAAGCTCGTGGGCATCCGCTTCACCGGGAAGGGCATCCCCCGCGAAGGCAACGAGGTCACCGTGGCGGGCAAGGTGGTGGGCACCGTCACGAGCGGCACGCTATCGCCGACGCTCAAGGAGGGAATCGCCCTCGCATACGTCGCGGCGGAGCACAGCAAGGTTGATACGGAAGTCGAAGTTATGGTGCGCGGCAAGCCCGTGAGCGCCCGCGTGGCGAAGCTGCCGTTCGTCTGAGGTGATCCGAGATGGCCAAGCAGTCCGAAATCAAGCCCGAACTGAAGTACACAAAGGACCACGAGTGGGTCCGCGTGGAGGGCAACCGCGCCACCATCGGCATCACCGACTATGCCCAGGACGCCCTCACGGACGTCGTCTACGCCGAGCTTCCCGAAGTCGGCGAGGAGTTCAAGGCCCACGACTCCCTTGGCGTCGTGGAGTCCGTGAAGTCCGTGAGCGACATCTTCAGCCCCGTCTCCGGCAAGATTGTGGCCGTGAACACGGAACTCGACGACTCCCCCGACCTCATGAACTCCGACCCCTACGGCAAGGGCTGGTTCTGCGTGATCGAGCTCTCGAACCCCAAGGAGATCGAGGGCCTCCTCAGCGCGGACGCCTACCGGCAGTTCCTCGAGACGACCGCCCACTGATCTTTCCCTTTCTTTCGCGGCGGCCCTTCGCCGCGGTTTTTCCCCATCAAATCCCCCCTGCGTGATCCCATGACGAAAACCCAGACAAGCTCCCCGGTCACTCACTTCCTCTCCGGTGAGTCCGACGTGGAGGCCATGTTCGAGGCCCTCGGCATCAAGGACTACGACGAGCTCTTCGCGGACGTCCCCGCCGCCGTTCGCCGCAGCCTCAAGGGCCCCGTGGGCCAGACCGAGCTCGAGGTCCGCCGCGCCATCACCAAGATGCTCGCGAAGAACAAGGACTTCGAGTCCCGCCCCCACTTCCTCGGCGCCGGCTCCTACGCCCACTACCTCCCCGCCGAGGTGGCCGCCCTCATCCTCCGCGGCGAGTTCCTCACGAGCTACACGCCCTACCAGCCCGAGATCAGCCAGGGCCTCCTGCAGGCGATGTTCGAGTACCAGACGTACGTGTGCCGCCTCACGGGCATGGACGTCGCGAACATCTCCGTCTACGACGGCCCCACGGCCGCCGCCGAGGCCATGCTCATGACCGTGCGCCACAGCCGCGGCAAGGAGATCCTCCTGCCCGAGAACCTGTTCTGGGAGAAGCGCAGCGTCATCGAGAACTACCTCAAGGGCACGGGGACCCGCATCGTCACCTACGGGTACGACCGCGCCACGGGTGAAGCGAACCTCAACGACCTCCAGAGCAAGATCACCCCCGAGACGGCGGGCCTCTTCATGGAGAACCCCAACTTCTTCGGCGTGTGGGAATCCCGCGCCTCCGAAGTGAAGGGCATGCTTACGGCGAAGGCCCCCAAGGCCCTCTTCGTGGTGGGCGCGAACCCCATCAGCTTCGGCCTTGCGAAGGGCCCCGGCCACTACGGCGCCGACATCGCCGTGGGCGACGGCCAGCCCCTCGGCAACCCCCTCAACTACGGCGGCCCCTACGTGGGCTACTTCGCCTGCAAGGAGGACCTCCTCCGCAAGATGCCCGGCCGCATCGTGGGCGAGACCGTGGACAACAAGGGACGGCGCGCCTACTGCCTCACCTTCAGCACCCGCGAGCAGCACATCCGCCGCGACAAGGCCACGAGCAACATCTGCTCCAACGAGGCGCTCAACGCCCTCGCCTTCAGCGTGCACCTCTCCCTCCTCGGCGAGGAAGGGTTCCGCAACCTCGCGACCACCAACGCCGTCCGGGCCCGGGCCCTTGCCGCGCGCCTCAACGACGTGCCCGGCTTCCGCGTGGCCTTCACGAGCCCCTTCTTCAACGAGTTCGTCGTGAAGACTGCCCGCCCCGTGCAGGAGGTGGAGCGCGCGCTGCGCCGCCACGGTGTCGCCGGCGGCCTCGACGTGAGCGGCAAGTACGGTCTCCAAGGCCACCACATGCTCATGTGCGTCACCGAGCTCCACCCCGAGTGGTCCCTCGATGCTGCTGTCGCCGCCTTCAAGGAGGTGTCGGCTTGACCCGCTCCCCCCAGTGGCGCCAGGCCCAGTGGGAAACCCCCACCATCTTCGAGAAGGACCGCAAGGAAGGCCACGTTGGGCACTTCCCCGTGAAGCACGGGAAGGACCTCGTCCCCGCCTCCCTCGCGCGCGACCACGTGGGCATCCCCACGCTGCCCGCCCTCGACGTGGTGCGCCACTACACCCGCCTCTCCCAGAAGAACGTGGGCGTGGACACCAGCTTCTACCCCCTCGGCTCCTGCACCATGAAGATCAACCCGAAGCTTAACGACGCCGTCGCGGGTCACCCCGGCGCCGAGCTCGTGCACCCCCTCCTCCCCGATGAAGACGTGCAGGGCGCGCTCGAGATGATGTTCGAGCTCCAGGAGGTCCTCAAGGACGTCTCCGGCATGGACCATGTGACGCTCCAGCCTGCGGCGGGCGCCGCCGGCGAGTGGACGGCCATGCTCATCTGCAAGGCCTACCACGAGGACCGCGGTGAGGGCCACCGCACGGAGGTCATCGTCCCCGACTCCGCTCACGGCACCAACCCCGCGAGCGCGGCCATGGTGGGCTACGACGTCATCGAGATCCCCTCCAACAAGAGCGGCGGCGTCGACCTCGACGCCCTGAAGGCCGCCCTCGGCCCCAAGACGGCGGCCTTCATGATCACGAACCCGAGCACCATCGGCGTCTTCGAGGAGAACATCCAGGAGATCGCGAAGCTGGTGCACGATGCGGGCGCGCTCCTGTACTATGACGGCGCGAACCTCAACGCGATCATGGGCATCACGAGCCCCGGCACCATGGGCTTCGACTTCGTGCACTTCAACCTGCACAAGACCTTCACCGTGCCCCACGGCGGCGGCGGCCCCGGTGCCGGCCCCATCGGCATCAAGGCGCACCTCGCGCCCTACCTGCCGGTGCCCGTCATCGAGAAGAACCCGGACGGCACCTTCCGCCGCAACTACGACCGTCCGAAGAGCATCGGGAAGGTCAAGGGCTTCTACGGCAACTTCGGCAACCTCGTCCGCGCCTACACCTACGCGCGCTGCCTCGGCAGCAACGGCCTCACCCTCGCCTCCAAGCGCGCGGTGCTGAACGCGAACTACATGCGCGTGAAGCTCGCGGGCAAGCATGGCCTCGAGATGCCCTTCCGCGAGCTCCGGAAGCACGAGTTCGTGCTCTCCGCCACGCGCACGAAGAAGGAGAAGGGCATCCGTGCCCTCGACATCGCGAAGCGCCTCCTCGACTACGGGTACCACGCGCCCACCGTGTACTTCCCCCACATCGTGGACGAGGGCATCATGATCGAGCCCACCGAGACGGAGTCCAAGGAAACCATGGACCGCTTCATCGACGCCATGGAGCACATCCTCACCGAGGACCCCGAAGTCGTGAAGACGGCGCCCCACAACACGGCCGTTGGCCGCGTGGACGAAGTGTACGCCGTGAAGCACCCGCGCCTCACGTACGACATGAAGCCGAGCGGCAAGGGCGCCTGAGCGCCCACCACACCCCTCGCTCGCCGCGGCGAGGGGTCACCTTTTTTTCCTACCCCCGCCTTGCCCGAGCGTGCACCCCCGCCGCATCGGTCTTCTCGTGAACCCTATTGCCGGAATGGGCGGCGCCGTCGGCCTCAAGGGCACGTCGCTCGACGTGCTGGAGGAGGCGGTCCGCCGCGGCGCGAAGCCCCGCACGCCGGGCCGCGTCCGTGAGTTCCTCGCCTACCTCGCGGGCCGCGCCGACGTCCTGTGGGTGACGTGTGCGGGCGAGATGGGGGAGACGCACCTTGAGCAGGCGGAGGAGAGCTGCATCGTTGCCTACACGCCGAGCACGCCCACCTCCCCCGAGGACACCCGCAAGGGCGCCGAGGCGCTTCTCGTCAACGGCGTGGATCTTCTCGTGTTCGTGGGGGGCGACGGGACCGCCACGGATGTAGCGCTCGCGGTGCAGGGCCGCGTGCCCATCCTCGGGATTCCGAGCGGCGTCAAGATGTACAGCGCCGTCTTCGCGGAGACGCCGCAGGCCGCCGCCCTCGTCGTGCAGGACGGGTGGGACACGGCGGAGGAGCGCGAGGTGCTCGACCTCGATGAGGAGGCGTTCCGCGCGGACACCTTCCGCGTGGCTCTCAAAGCCGTCGCGAAGGTTCCGGCCCACGCCGCCGTGCAGGCCGGGAAGGTGGCGGGCGCCGACAACGACATCGAGCAGGAGACGCTCGCGGCCGCGCTGGAGGAATCGCTGGAGCCGGGCGTCACGTACGTGGTGGGCGCAGGGACCACGCTCTACACGCTGAAGGAGCGCCTCGGCGGCGGCACGCTGCTTGGCCTCGACGCCTACCGCGACGGGAAGCTCGTCGCACGCGACGTGGCGGAGGCCGACATCCTCGCGCTTCCGGAGCCCCTCTCCATCCTCGTGAGCCCCATCGGCCACCAGGGGTTCGTGCTCGGCCGCGGCAACCTGCCGCTCACGCCGCGGGTGCTCCGCCGCGCCGGCGCGCAGGGCGTCGTGGTGGCGGCCACGCCCACGAAGCTGCGGGGCCTCGACGCGCTCCACGTGGACACGGGAGACGCCACTCTCGATGCCCAGTTCGCGAAGTATTTTAGGGTCGTCACCGGCTACGGCGCCACACGGCTCATGCGCGTTGCGCGCGCGGCCCCCCTGGAGGACTCCTGATGACGAGCACGGAAACGGTCCACATCGTGAGCACGGCCCCGAAGCAGGCCCGCGCCACGGTCCGCGGCTTCACCCTCATGGCCGACAAGCCCCAGGAGAAGGGCGGCAACAACGAGGGCCCGATGCCCTCCGAGCTGTTCCTCGCGGCCCTCGGCACCTGCATGAGCATGACCTTCCGCCGGATCGCGGAAGCCCGCCGCGTCCCCCTCGAGCACCTTGAGCTTGTCGCGGAGATGGACTTCAGCGACAAGGGGGACACCACGGCCATCCGCCTCACCGCCCGCGTACGGTCGACGGCGGCCGAGAAGGACGTGCGGAAGGCGTTCGACATGGCGAGCGACCACTGCACCGTTGCGCAATTGGTGCGTGATCCATCCATCGAGAAGCGGCTCGAGCTCCTATCCTGAGCCTCGGGTGGGTGCTTGTCACCCGCTTTTGCCACTGTGGGTGACACTCGCGGGCACAAGGCTCAGGGTTTTCCCACGTTTTTCTAAATGTTGACGGGGCCAATCGAGGGTGCTCGGGTTACTTTGTACATGTTGCAAAGTTAGGATGTGTCATTCCCACCATCAGACATATAAATAAAGACTCGGTTTACCGAGCAGGCGAAGCCGAATGAGTCTGACTGAAGTGGTCTACAAGATCCGCTCGGATGCGTACCTCCTCTGCGCGTTCACGGACAAGAACCCTGAGATTAAGATCATCATCAACCAAACCTCCTGGGACGACACCACCCAGGTCGGCAAGTCCCTCATCACGATCATTGGCCCCGACGCCAAGATCGCCGAGCTGATGAAGGACGCCCCCGCCCTCTTCGACACCGTCGAAGTCGTGCGCCAGGCGAAGGACCAGACCACCATCAAGACAAGCGCCCACCTCGAGCGCATGCGCAAGAGCGGCAGCCCCGGCGCCTTTGCCCTCGAATACTTCGGCGAGAAGGCCATCATGGCCCCCGCCCTCGTGAAGGAAGGCTACTTCAACGTCCGCCTTATCGTCACCGGCAAGGTGGACCTTGCGGCCATGCTCGCCGAATACGAGCGCGGCGTCAAGGCCAGCCGCTGGAGCGACTTCAAGCTCGTCCGCATCGACGACTTCGACCCCGAGCAGCAGATCCACGGCGCCTTCACCGAGAACCTCACCCAGAAGCAGCTTGAGGTCATCAAGACGGCCCTCGCCCTCGGGTTCTACAACACCCCCCGTGACGTCACCCTCGACGACCTCAGCAGCATCTTCGGCATCAGCAAGGCCGCGGTCCACAACCGCCTCCAGGCCGCTGAGCGCAAGGTGATTGCGAAGTTCTTCGCCTAAAACGGAATTTGCTAAGCGCAAATTCCGTTTGCCACGCGCTACGAGCTCCCGCCTCCGGCGGGAGATAGGCCTGGGTGCGAAAGGGGCGCCTCCGGCGCCCCGAGCCCACGGGAGCAGGGTCAGCGGGCCCCGCTTCCGTTGCCTCCTTTTTGAGCCCTGTTCTGGCGCAGGTTGCGCCTTCCCGGGGTCCAGGTGACTCTCCATCAGACCTGGGTCTCGCGGTCTGATGGAGAGTCACCTGACCTGGGGGCCGCCGCCCTCGCTGCCTCAACTGCCCTCTGGCGATACCGCGAAAGTTATTTATGGGCGACAGGCTTCATCGGGATGCCCCCGCCCCCACAGCGGGAAGCATCAGCACCGGCCGGAATGGGGTAGCCTGGTATCCTACGGGACTGTGGATCCTATGACCCGTGTTCAAATCACGGTTCCGGCCCTACGAGCCACTTTCGACGCCGAGCGAAGCGAGGCAGAAAGGGGCGAGCAAGACGAAACCGGAACCCCGAAGGGGTGAGGGTTTCGTCGTGACGCGGCGCGCTCCGCCCCGTCCCGCGCTCCGCGCGGGACGGTAGGAAGCGCCGCGGCGCGGTACCGTGTCGCCGCCGTCCTCAGCGCGTTTCTTTCAACACCCCACCCGTCTCGCGCGCCGCGGCGCTTCCTCGGTGTCGACGGCGTCGACGTAGCGGCGCCACTCGGGGTTCACCCACTCGATGAGGCAGGCGTAGTGGGCGGAGTCGGGGTCGGTGATGTAGTTGCCGAGGATGCCTATGGGGGTGCAGCCCCACTTGAGGTCGGGGGTGAGGACGGGGTCGGTGAGCTCTTCGTGCTGGACGCGCTCCACGTACTCGTGGGGCCGCATCTCGCGCACGTACTCCCCGTACCCGGGGAGGCGGCCGCCGGTGACGAAGGCGCGGAGGCCTTCCTCCATCACGTACTGGAAGCGGCGTTGGAACAGTTTGCGCCCGATGCCCATGCGGCGGATGCCGGGGTGCACCATGATTTCGGTGCCGTAGAGCGCGTCGCCCTCGGGGTCGTGGGTGGCGAGGTAGCCGCCGCCCGTTATCTGGTGCCACGTGTGGGGGGCCACGGCCACCTCGTAGGGGATGCGGAGGTTGGTGCAGCTTCCCACGACCTCGCCGTCGAGTTCGGCCACCCATTGGCCTTCGGGGAAGCGGTCGAGGTGCGCTTCCACTTGGCCTCGCTTCCACAGGTGGTCGTCGGGGATGCCTTGGAAGGCGAGGCGTTCGAGCTGCTCGATGGCGTCCACGTCGTCGTAGGTCATGCGGCGCAGGGCCACGCCCGGTTGCTGGTGGCGGCCCCGAGCGTCCCGGGGGAAGGTGGCGGCGGTCATTCTCGGATGGCCTCCTGGGGTTTGCGTTCCCGCTTCGCCTTCGGGGGCGATTCGGGGATGCGGAACAGTTCCGCGGTGTTCCGCCACAGGATCTTCTCGCGCTCCTCGTCGGTGAGGTCGAGGTGGTCGATGAGGCGGAGGTAGGGGCCCACGTTCACGATGGGCCAGTCGCTTCCGAAGAGGAGCTTGTCGGGGTCGCCCGCGAAGCCGATGATTTCCTTCACCTGGTTCGCGAGCCACTGCTCGAACCCGGTCTTGATGTCGCCGAGGACGAGGCCGCTGATGTCGGCGTACACGTTGGGGTTCTTGTAGATGATTTCGGCCGTGTCGCGGAACCACGGGTTCCCCAGGTGCGCCATCACGATCTTGAGGTCGGGATGGTCCACGGCCACCTCGTCGATGTGGAGGGGGTGGCTGTACTTGATCTTCGCCCGCACGTTGTAGGTGTCCCCCGTGTGGATGACCACGGGCACGTCGTAGGTCATGGCGAGATCGTAGATGGCTTCGCAGATGCCGTCCGTGGGATCGAAGTACTCGTACCCGGGGTAGAGCTTGAGGCCGATGACCTCGCCGCGGCGCAGCCGTTCCTCGGTGGCGGCGAGGTCGAAGGGGGCGCGGCCGCTGAGGCTCATGCCCTCGATGACGCTGAGGCGCGGCTCGCTTTTCACGATGTCAAGCACTTTCGTGATGCTGGGGCGGCGCTCGTTGGCCGCGTAGGAGGTGATGACGAAGCCGCGGTCGATGCTGTGCTTGTCGAGCTGCGCCACGAGCCGCTGGAAGCGCTCTTCCAGGCTCACCGGCACCTCGCTGTAGTTGTTGAGGTGCATGTGGCAGTCGATGATCATTGCTCGTGTGGTGGGTGAGCAGGCAAAAAGGGGATCAGGTTCATTCGTCGTTGGCGCAAAAAGGAGCGGGACGGGTCCCTCCCAGGTGGGGGACCCGTCCGGGAGGGCTCAGGCTTGCTTGCGGCGGCGGCCGAGGAGGGCGACGGCAGCACCGGCGGCCGCCATGGCACCCACGAGGCCGACGCCGGGAGCGCCCTTCTCCTCGCCCGCGGGGGCCGGGGACGCGGTCGCGGAGGCGGTCGTGGGCGCAGGGGACCCGCTGCCAGGCGTGGCGGGGGCGTCGCCCCCGTCGCTCTCGGCGGGCTCGCCCTCCACGGGGAGGTCCGCGGGGAGGTCCGCGGGGACGTCCAC
>DATMKA010000027.1:0-9656 GCA_035553595.1 Thermoplasmatota archaeon
GCCCCCGGGAGATGCTCGTGGGCGTGGACGGGAGCGCGCCCTCGGACGCCGCCCTCATCCTTGCCCTCGCCTGGGCCAAGCGGGCGGGCGCCCGCCTCCACGCCGTCCACGCGACCCCCGACTTCCCTGCTCCCTGGAACCATGGGCCCACGGGCCGCCTGGACCTGCAGAAGATCGCGGAGGCGGAGGGCCGCAAGGTGCTCGACAAGACGGTGGACGAGGCCCGCCGCAGCGGCGTGGCCGTCACGCCCCACCTCAAGCACGGCGACCCCGCGAGGAACGTCCTCGCCGCCGCCAAGGAGACGGGCGCCGACCTCGTGGTCGTGGGCTCCCATGGGTACGGCCCCGTGAACCGGTGGCTCCTCGGGAGCGTGAGCACCTCCATCGTGTCCCACGCGCCCCTGTCGGTGCTCGTGGTGCGGGGCACCCCGCCCGAGGCGCCGCGCCGCATCCTGCTTGGCGTGGACGGGAGCGAGCGCGCCGTCACGGCCGCCGCCTGGGCGCTTGCGCTCGCGGACCGGTTCGGCGCCACCCTCACGGTGTGCCACATCGCCGAGCTCCCCACGAGCCCCATCTTCGGGCCCAGCGACCTGGAGGCCCTCACGGGCTGGCTCAACAAGGCCCGCGCGCAGTTCCCCGCCATCCAGGCCGGCGGCAAGGCCGTGGCCGTGGAGATGACGAGCGGGTCCCCCGGCACGCGCCTCAACGAGGTGGCGGAAACAGGCGGCTACGACCTCATCGTGGTGGGCGCGAGCGGGAGCCACGGGCCCGCTTCCCTGTTCCTCGGCAACACCTCGCGCAAGGTGGTGCAGGGGGCACCCTGCTCCGTCCTCATCGCGCACTAACGGGTGTTAGTCCTCGTTCTGCTCGCGAACGGGCCGACGCTTCCCCGTGCCTTTGCGCGGCGGCGGCCGCGGGCCAGGGTCCCCGGGGGACCCGGGAGGGCCCGTGCGGGGAGGCCGCGGGGGCGGCGGCTCCACGAAGTCCGGGAGCGTGAGGCGGTAGGGCGTCATCTCGCGCCCGAGGATGCGCTCAATCCCGAGGCGGTCCTTCTTTTCATCGGGCGTGATGAGGGAGAACACTTTGCCGCTGCGGCCGGCGCGTCCCGTGCGCCCCGCGCGGTGAATGTACACGTTCCAGTCGTCGGGAACGTCGAGGTTCACGACAAGCTCCACTTCGGGCACGTCGATGCCGCGCGCCGCGACGTCGGTGGCCACCACGACTTGCGTGGCGCCCTTCCGGAGGAGGTCCACCACGTGCTCGCGCTGCGCCTGGGTGCGCTCGCCGTGGAGCGCGTCGGCGGTGAAGCCTGCGTGGCGGAGGGCGCGCGCGACGCGGTCCGTGTAGTCGCGGGTGCGGATGAACACGAGGGCATGCGCGGGGCGCTCCTGCTGCAGGATGCCCACGAGGGCGCGGAGCTTCTCCTCCTGCTTCACGTTGATGCGGAAGTGCTCGATGGCGCCCTCCGTCTGGCCCACGGTCTCGATCTTCACGGTCTCGGGAAGGCGCAGCTCCTCCTGCGCAAGCGCCGCCACGGCGCGCGGGATGGTGGCGCTGAAGAGGCCCGTGAGCTCGCGGTGGCGCGTGAGGTGGAGCACCCGCTGCGCCTCCTTCAGGAAGCCCATGTCGAGCATGCGGTCCGCCTCGTCGAGGATCACGGTGCGCACGCCAAGAAGCCGCAGCTCCTCGCGGTCCACGAGATCCATGAGCCGCCCGGGTGTGGCCACGATGCAGGCGGGGCGGTCGCGATCAAGGACTTCGGCCATGCGCTCCACGTGGGTGCCGCCGTACACGGG
The DNA here is from genome assembly GCA_035553595.1 of Thermoplasmatota archaeon. GTDB lineage: Archaea > Thermoplasmatota > SW-10-69-26 > JACQPN01 > JAJPHT01 > DATMKA01. Next base: position 1,797 of record DATMKA010000027.1, read on the forward strand.
GAAGGCAGTGAAGCCGACGCCGCGCCCCAAGGCGTTGAGCACGTCCACCACCTGGTTCGCGAGCTCGCGCGTGGGCACGAGCACGAGCGCCTGCAGCCCCTTCGCGGGGTCGAAGCGCTCGAGGAGCGGCAGCGCGTAGGCGCCCGTCTTGCCGCTCCCGGTGGCGGCCTGCACCACCACGTCCTTCCCCTGGCGAAGAAGCGGAATCACGCGGGCCTGGACGGGCGTGGGGTCACGCCAGCCGAGGGCGGCGACGGCCTGCAGCGAGGAGGGGCTGAGGCCGAGATCGGAAAAGGAGGCCATGAGCGCGGGAAGGTGGGGCTTCCGTATTAAGTCTCCTTGAGGCGGGCAAGGAACTCCTCGCGGCCGAGGCCCGACTGACGGAGGATCGAAAGGAGGGATCCGGGAGCAAGCCCGGCATGCAGGGGAATGATCACGATCCGGCGCACACCACCGACCTCTCCCGCGAGCTTCAGGTGGCTCCCCTTGGAGGAGACTGGGCGGAAGCCTGCAGCGGCGAGGGCCGCCACAACCTCATGTCCGGACTTTCTTGGAAGACGGCCCACGCTCCACCTCGAAGGACGTGAGGATGGGAGCGCTCAAGGAGTCCGGTGCCTCCTCATCCTCCAGGAAAAGCTCCACCGCTTCCTTGAGGTTCGCGAGCGCCGCCTCGACCGTTGCCCCCTGGCTCGCCACATCGAGCTCGGGACACCACGCGGAGTACTGCGCGCCCTCTTTCCGGATCACGGCGGAGAACGTCATCTTCGGCATGCGGCGACGGCGGCAACCATCCGCTTTTGCCTACTTCAATGAAACGCCGTCACACAAGGGGTGAGAGGAAGCGCCGGGTTCGTCCCCACGAACCCAAGGGCGCAGCGCACACGTCCACGGAGAGGATAATTGAGGGGGGAGGCTGGAACACGCCGCGGACGCTGGAGACAGGGCCCGGCACGGCCCAAGGCCGGGGGGAAACGGGTCCTGCTGAAAGGCCGTTATGCAGGCCTTGACTTAAGGGTTATTGAGATGTTTTCGTCAATGATTGCGCCTCTTGCTAGCGAGGCTCATAGGAAAGGCGCCGCCCTCAAGGCTGGGGCCTACTCCTCGATGATTTCGAAGCTCACGAGGGGCTTGGGGGCACTCTCGCGCTCGTCCATGAGGCGGTTGAGGAGCGCGTCCCAGGACTCGCCCTTGCGCCCGAGGGCCTTGAGGCGGTCGCGGGTTTTCTTCGTGAGGGGCACGGTCGTGAGGTCAGCCATACGGTGTCCAGCCACCTGGGAACAGTTCGAGTCCGCCTGGATTCGGACAAATTATGAGCTCTTATAAGTTTCTCATAATCCGGGTGGAAAATGGTTCGGTGGCGGCCAAGTAATTTCGTAGGTTTAATATGGGCCCGGGGGTGTCGCGGTGGTGATTCGAAACCACGTCCGAGTGAGCGCTATCGCTCGGGCGGGTCCCTTCGGTGGTTCCATGGCCGCTCCTACCCGGTCCCGCACACTTGTATTCCGTCTCCTCCTAGGCATCGCGGTCCTGTCTGCAGTGATGGCGGTCACTGGGGTCGCGATGGCGCAAACAGTCGCCACGGTCAACCAGGTCGCGGGCACCTCCAGCTACACCCCCTCCGGCATGAACAACCTCGTTTTCAAGACTCCGCAGATCGCGTTCAACAGTGTCCCGTATTTCGACGCTACTGCAGGCTATGTAGCCAATCCGCCGGTGTTCCGGATTGCCGAACGCGATGGGAACGCGATTCAGCTGGGGTATGGGTTTGACATTTCGCTTCGGTATGACAACCCGGACGCCCAGCACACGAACGCGGGTTGCAGGGTGGACTGGGGGAAGGCCCCCACGATGAACTTGCTCCCGCTCATCGACCCCGTGTTCACACCAACCGCCTCGCAGTACAGCATGAACATCGTACCCCCGGTCCAGGCTAACCCGACCGTCCAACCGGAATCTGGCATCAACATGCCGTCCGACGCAACCCGTGGGGTACGCGATGCCACAACCGCTTCGAGCGGCCAGCTCAACCCGGGGACCTTCCAGCCTGTTCTGCGCGTGTATCTAACGCCAACCGGGAACCCTGGGACCACTTGCGCCCAATCTGCGGTAGACTTTGTCTACCTGCCCATCACCGTCGACAATGTTCGCCCGCTCCTCACGAGCGCCGTCATTCCCACCGGCCCCGGTAGCGCCACGACCATCGCTAAGGTCGGCGACACCGTGACGGCGCGTGTCCGTCTCTCGGAGACCGACAACAGCGTCAACGCCAGCAACGAGGTCGGCCAGATCACCCACCCCGCGATCACGAACGATGCCGGCACGGGCGTCCCTAAGGTTCGTGTCGCCAAGGGCACCGCCGACACCACGACCTTCACGTTCAAGATCAAGGAAGCGTCGGGCTACGACGGCACGATCAACCTTCCCGTCGCCGTAAACGACACCGCCGGGAACGTCCAGACGATCAACCTCCCGATCCGTATCGACTCGGTTTCTCCGACCCCCACCATCCCCACCGGTACCGTGTTCCCCAACGGCTCCATCAAGTTCACCTGGGGCGCGGGCGAGCTCGACAACGACGTTGTCAAGTGGAACGTCGTCATCAAGAACGCCGCCGGCACCATCGTCAAGCAGGTCGACCTCGCCTTCCCCGGGGCGCAGGGCACCACCCCCACCTCGGACCTCGTCTACTGGTTCGACCGCCCCACGCAGAACTTCGCTGATGGGCAGTACTTCCTCACCCTCCAGGGCACCGACGATGCCGGCAACGTGGGCCCCGCCATCACCTCCGCGGGCCTCTACAGCGACCTCACTGCCCCCGTCCTCACGCTTGTTGCCGAGGCCACGAAGGAGTTTGAGCTCGCGAACGGCGCGCCCGCCCGCGGCGCTACTGCCTTCAACCTCAAGGCCGTGAACGGCACCGTGTCCGACGCTGGCAGCGGCGTCGACGCCGTCTACGTCCGTATCCTCAGCAGCAACGCCATCAACCCTGCGTTCGGTTCTGCCGGCAGCACCGAGCCCCTTTGCTGGCGGGGCGAAGCGACGGGCGCCGTGGCCGACATGTGGAAACCGTGCTTCAATGCCAGCTTCTGGTCGAGTGGGAACCTCTTTCCTGGAGGGTACGTCAAGCTTTCAGGCACCACCGGGGCTGTTACTGGCACCGGCCCGACCCGTACCTTCACCCTCTCCGCGACCCCGGACAAGATGCCTAGCCCTCCTCCTGCCGCACAAGGGCAGGCGCCGGTGCAGGGCCAGTTCAAGGTGAGCCTCCTCGCGCGCGACCTCGCCTACGCCCCCGGCCGCGAAGCTCAGTCGGAGACGCGGGTCGAGAACCTCACCTACGTGATCGACAAGGACGCGCCCACCATCCCCTCGGGCACGAAGTGGCACGCCCAGCGCGTCGTATCCACTCCGACGGGTCCTCAGACCGATGCCGGCACCTCCGTCCGCCAGGGCGTCGACAAGATCCGCTTCGAGCTCAAGGACGGCACGGGCGCCGTGAAGGCCATCTCCGACGGCTCCGGCATCCTTGACGCGACGCTCTATCTGTCCGTGAGCCCCCCGAGCGGTACCGCCCCCCGTGTTCAGACGGTGCACAAGATTCCCGTGGAGTGGGCGGGCACGCTCTCGCCCGGCCTCTACACGGGCACGCCCCGCGTGGGCCTCGTGCCTTCCGTGAGCGCCTTCGTCTTCGACACGGCCCTCCTGCCTGTGGGCGACTACGTCGCGGGCCAGCTCGTGGTCCGTGACCTCGCGGGCAACGCCGTCACCTACAACACGTGCACGAGCTCCACCGCCAACGGGTGCCTGTTCTTCGGGTCCCTCACCACGGCCCTCATCGGCACGCAGAAGGGCTTCCAGGTGGCGCCCCGCGCCTCCTTCGAGGACTTCAACGCGACGGTGGCGAATGCGGCCCCGAAGTTCCTGCGCTTCTTCCCGAACAACAACACGTTGAACTTCCACATCTTCACGGGCTACAACAACCGGACGAGCACGCCCGACCACGCTTCCCGCGTGGGTGCCTTCGTGCGCACCCTCACGGACTCCCGCGCCGTGTTCGGCGGGTCCGGTTCCTTCCTCATCACGCCCGAGAAGGTGGAGGCGTTCTACCAGCACAGCCAGACGGGCCAGTGGGTGTCCATTCCCGTGACGACGTGGCCCCCGGACAACCCCGGCGGCCAGGGCACGCCCCAGGGCGCCTTCCGGTACAAGGTGGCCCACACCCTCACGCCCGGCCAGAACGGCTTCGACCCCAACAACCTCGTGGTCCGCGTGAACGTGACCGTGGGCTCCGGTGCCGCGCGGTACGTGGCCACCATCGAGGAGCGCATCGGAAACGTCCCCGCTCCTGAGACGGGCAAGCCGAGCCTCAAGATCAACTCCCCCGCGCCCTGGTTCGTGAGCCACAACGGCACCTGGCGCGGCGACGTGAGCCTCACGGTGCCCGCCACCTCCGCCGTGGGCGCCCACTCCACGGACGTCGCGCTCAAGGTGTGGCGCGTGGACACCACCGGCCTCACCCAGGCCGACCTCGCGGCCCTCTCCGCGGACCCCGTCTCCTGGGTTAACGCCAACGGCGCGAAGCTCACGAGCGCCCGCGCCGCCGACTCCAACCGCACCTTCAGCCGCCTCAACTGGGACTCCGCGCACCTCAATGCTGTGGAGTGGTTCAACGACGGCTCGCCCACCCCGAAAGAGGCGAAGCTGCCCCGCGGCCTCTACATCCTCGAGACGCGCCTCTTGAACAGCGGCCAGGTGAACACCACGACCGGCGACCTCTTCACGGGCATCGCCCTCAGCGAGGTTCTCGACCGCAAGGCCGTCGTCTTCTCGGTGGAGACGAACAAGCCCACGGTGACCGTGAACACGGCGGACGACCGCAACAACCTCTTCGACAATGGCGGCGTCTTCTACACGGAGCGGAACGTGACGGTGGTCGTGGACGTGGACACGGGCTACGCGAACCTCACCGGTTCCCCCAAGTCGAGCCGCAACCCCGGCGCCGTGAACCCCATCCCCGTGTACGTGAAGCTCGTGAAGAACACGGGCACCTACAGCCCCAAGGAGACGGGCGCGAACCGGCTGCAGCAGCAGTTTGTGGTGTACAACGTGACGGAGAGCCGTGAGGCCACCGCCGAGGAGCTTGCCGGCAACGACAAGTTCCTCCAGGCCGCCAACCGGTCCAACCCCACGGCCACGAGCCTTGGCAAGTACACCCTTGCCATCCGCTTCCAGATCCCGGCCGCCATCCCCGACAACGAGCGCTTCGACTTCCGCGTCCTTGCCGTCAACAACGCCGGCGAGCTCTTCGCGCAGCCGAACCCCGAGGCGGCGCGCACGAGCCCCGAAGTGGGCAACGACGTCGAGTTCGACAGCGCGGCCCCCGTGGCCCGCCGCTACGAGGGCCCCAGCGGCACGAACGCGACCCTCCGCACCACGAGCAACCTCAACCAGGGCAAGCTCGTGCTCCAGGGTATCGACACGGGTGCCGGCGCGAAGAACGCGACGGTGTCCCTCTACCGCCTCACGGGCGCTGGCCTCGTCGAGAACTGGACGGGCAGCGGCGGCTGGCGCGTGGGCGTGGCTGCTGAGCAGTACAACCTGCCCGCAGACACCAACGGAGGCCGCTTCGAGCTCACCCACACGACGAGCAACAACGTGTTCGGCGTGGACGGTGCCCTCTTCAAGTCGGGCAACCGCATCTACTACGTGCGTGTCCACATGGTGGACAACCTGTCGAACGCGGCGGACTACGTGGTCCCCATCTCCGTCGACTCCGGCGCGCCCTCCGTGGTGGGCACCCCAGGCCTCGGCTGGGTCCGTCCCGCCGACCGCTTGCCGGGCGGCGTGCTGAAGACGAACGCGCACGCCACGTTCCTGCTGAACGTGACGGACGACCTTCCCGCCAACGTGGCTCGCGCGGAGCTCCGCCTCCACAACCCCCACGGGGAAACCTACGTGTTCCCCGCCACGGGCCGCGAGTTCGCGGGCACCACCACCAAGTACAGCTTCAACCTCTCGAACACCCGTGCCCTCTGGTGGAGCGGGGACTACGAGGTGAGCTTCCGCGTGGTGGACGCCGTGGGCAACACCCTCGTGCACGTCCTCAAGGACAACACGAACAAGCCCCAGAAGTTCACCGTGGCCGACACCCAGGCCCCCGTGGTGAAGGACGTGCAGCTCTTCCCCGTGGGCTCCGACGTGGCCTACCGCAAGAACGCCGTGGGCCAGTCCATCGTGGACGGCACGAGCGCGGTGGAGCTTCGCGTGACGGTGGAGGAGAACACGGCGCTCTCGGGCAGCCGCGACGCGTGGTTCCTCCTCGGCGCCACCAACCAGAAGTACGGTCCCTACACCCTCACGCCCGTGGAGGGCCAGGTGTCCGCCCGCAACGGGTCCGGCGTCTACCGCGTCGACCTGTCGAGCGCGCCCCGCAGCGGTCCCGCCATGCCCGCGCGGCAGGACGGGCAGCTGTGGAACGTCACCGTGGCCTTCGCGGACACGGGCAAGAACGCGCCCAATGCGGTGGCCAACAAGCTCACTGAGACGAAGGTGGGCGCCTTCTACGTGTTCAACAACCTCGCGCCCGTCGTTGAGCGCCTCTCCCCGAGCGGCACCGGGTCCCCCGTGATCATCCGGAAGGACGCGGCCATCAGCTGGCGCGTCGTCGACGTGAACACGCCCGACTCCGGCATCACGCTCCGCGTGAGCCGCGACGGTGGCGCGAGCCGCGACGAGACGGCGAACCTCACCATTGCCCGCCCTGGCGTGGGCGTGACCGACCGCTGGACCGTGACCTGGACGCCCAAGAACCTGGTGCACGGCACGCGCCTTCAGATGGTGCTCACGGCGACCGACAGCCTCCTCAACACCACCACGGACCAGGCGAGCTTCGCGGTGGATGCCGCGGCCCCCACGGTGGCGGCGGCCTTCGAGGGCCCCACCGTCACGAAGGACGGCAAGGTGTTCGTGGGTCCCGCGACCCTGCTGAAGCTCACGGCCACGGATGCCGACCCCAGCGTGGGCGGCCTCACCGTGTTCTACAAGCTGCCCGGTGACGCGACCTTCCGCACCTACACGGCGCCCTTCCCGGTGCCCGCGGACGCTGCGAACCCTGGCGCCCTGCGCACGGTGACGTTCTACGCCCAGGACGCTGCCGGCAACAAGGGCCTTGAGGACGTTCGCGCCGTCGTCGTGGACGACCGCATCCCCACCGCCACCATGGTGGCCGTCGGGAACGAGGGCGACCGCGCCGTGCGCATCCGCGCCACCGACGCGGGCGCCGGCGTCGCTCCCGAGCGGGTCGCGCTCCACCTCCGCACCAACCGCGACAACGTTCCCGGCTCCTACCAGGCGATTCCCATGACGCCCGGCTCGGACGGCGCCTTCACCGGCGTCATCCCCGACAGCTTCGCGGGCCCCGTCTGCTACTATGTCACGGTGGAGGACCTCGTGGGCAACGTCGGCGGTCCCGGCACGCCCCGCCTCACGGCGGAGCGGCCCTACTGCTTCACGCTGCCCAACCGCGTGCCCGAAGTGGACTTCACGGCTCCCGCCGTGGACCGCGTGCTGCGCGGGCCCTTCACGGCGACGTGGACGGTGTCCGACCCCGACGGGGACGCCCTGTCCATCGTCCTCGCCCTCGAAGGCAGTGACACCTTCACCCTCCCCGGGCCCATCACGGGCACGAGCTACACCGTGGACCCCCGCAACATCCCGGGCCTTGGCGCGGTTCCTGACGGCGACTACCAGCTCGTGATCCGGGTGGAGGACGGCAACAACGCCCTCGCTGTGGACCGCGTCCCCATCACGCTCGTGAATGCTCCCGTGGAGCCCACGCCCGTGACGAACCTTCCCCCGAAG
>DATMKA010000028.1:0-2869 GCA_035553595.1 Thermoplasmatota archaeon
CCCCCTCGGCCTGCCCCGCGCTCCCGCCACCCTGAACCTCACCGTTCCTGGCGCGGAAGCAGCCACGAACATGACGCTCGTCCTCGTGGGCCCCGGCGCCCGCGAAACCTACCGCGCCACCGTCCCCGCCACCAACACCTACACGTGGGAGCTTCCCGCGAACGTGACCGCTGCGGGCTTCCACGAGGTGGATGCCCTCCTGCGTGACGCGAACGGCACCCTGCTCGCGCGGCACCACCGCGCCGCCGTCGCCTACGCCGCCGCCCTCGAAGGGGACGCGGCGAGCCTGCGGCCCACAGGCGCGCCCTTCCTGCTCGACGTCACGAGCGCCACCGACCGCGTGGAGCTTGGCGAAGCCCTCACCTTCCAGGTGCGCGTCACCAGCCGCGCCGAAGCCGAGGAAACCCTCACCCTCTCCTGGGACCTCCCCGCTCACGCGGCCGCCACCGGCAGCGCGATGGGGAACCAGGTGACCCTTACCCTCGCTCCGGGCGAAACGGTGGTCACCCCCGTCACCCTCGATGCCGCCGAGCGCGCCGACGCGCTCACGGCGCGCCTCACGAACACCACGGGCGCCACCCTCGCGGAGGCCCGCCGCTCCTTCACCGTGTACGAGCCCTCCGTGCACCTCACGGTGCGCCTCGGCCGCGCCGCCTACGCCGCGGGTGACGCCCTCACCGCGACCGTCACGGTCCAGGACCCGGTGGTCGCTCCCGACGCGCCTGGGTACCCGGTCACGGTCACGGCGCGCCTCCTCGACGCCGCGGGCACCCCCGTGGACACCGCCTCCGCGACCCTTGACGTGAACGGCAGCCCCCAAGAGATCGCCCTGGACCTGACGCTCCCGGCCGACGCGGCCCCCGGCGCGCACCTGCTGCGCGTTGAGGCGGCCCGCGGCGCCACGCGCGTCGGCAGCACCGCCGTTCCCGTGAAGGTGCCCGCCGTCCAGCTCACGGCCCGCGCCACCCTGCCCGCCGTCTTTGCTGCGGGCGAGCCGGCCACCGTCACCTATCTCGTCCAGAACCCGGGCCCTGCCGCGGTCACGGAGGCCGCCTTCACGGTGCGCCTCCTGAACCCTGAGGGCGTCGAGGAGTGGACGGACGCCACGACCCTGTCCCTTGGCGCGGGCGCGAACACCTCGGTGAGCTTCGCCGTCACGCCCCTCACGGCGCGCCCCGGCACCTACCGCCTCGCGCACGCCCTCGCGGTCGCGGCTGAAAACGTCACCTTCGAAGGCAGCACCCCTGTCCCTTCGGGCGTCACGGGCGCCCTCACGCTCTCCCGCAGCACGCTGCGGGCGCGCGACCCCTACACGGCGACGCTCCGCCTCGAGAACACCGGGCGGTTCGCCCTCGCTCCCACGGTGGCGGCCACCGCAGGCAGCCTCGGCGCCCATCCCCTGGCGGCCACGGTCGCGCTCGCCCCTGGGGAGGCCACCCTCCTCACGCTCTCGGGCACGGTCCCCACCACTGTCACGGTGGGCACCCACACCCTCCGCGCAGTCCTCACCGCGGGCGGCACCTCCTGGAACCTCACCCGCAGCCTCACCGTCGCTCCCGCCCGCCTCACGCTCGACGTGCCTCCCGCAGCGAGCCCCCTCCCGGCGGGCGCCGCGGTCACGGCGACGCTGCGCAACACGGGCGGCGTGGACGCTCCCGTCCCCTGGAGCGTCGAGCTCGTGGACGAGACGGGCCTCGCGATCCTCACCCGTTCCGACGTCACGCTGGTGCAGGCGGGCGCCACGGCCCCCCTCGTCGTGGAAGTGCCCCCGCAGGCCCGCAGCGGCACCTACCGCTTCACCCTGAGCGCTGAGACGACCCTTGGACGCCCCACGCTCCTCCACCGCACCCTGCAGGTGACGGGAACGAGCGCCACCCTCGCGCTTGCCGCCCCCGAGACGGCCGTTCCCGCCACCCTCGTGGGCCTCGCAGCCACCCCTACCGCCACCGGCGTGCCCCTCGTGAACGCGAGCGTGAACCTCACCGTGTACCGTCCGACCCCGCTCCCCGAGTGGGTTGGGTTCTCCGGCCTCCAGAACGTGACGGCCGCCGCTGAGCATGACGGCGCCGCCTGGTTCGGCACCACGAGCGGGGTCCTCCGCCGCGGCCCTGACGGCACCCTCACCCGCATGGGCCTCGAAGCGGGCCTCCCCAGCCTCCACGTCACTGCTGTCGCCGTGGCGCAGGGCCGCCTCTACGCCGGCACGGACCGCGGCCTCGTGGTTCTCCAAGGCGCCACCTGGGTGTCCGCTACCCCCGAGAGCTTCGGTACGCACCCCGTGCGCGCCCTCGCGGGCACCTTCGGGGGCCTGTACGTGGCCACGGACACGGGCCTCCACCGCTTGACGCCCCAGGGCGCCACCGCGGTCGCCCTTCCGGGCGATGCCGCCACCGCGCTCGCTGCGGACAGCCAGGACCTGTGGGTGGGCCTCGCGGACGTGCTGAGGGGCTTTGACGGCACTGACCGCGCGCCCCTGGCGCGCACCGGCACCGTCCGCGCCGAGGCCGTGCTCGCGGCGGGCAGTGACGGCACCGTCCACCTGCTCTACCTCGACAACAGCACCACCGCGCAGTCCCTCCTCCACGCCCGCCTCGACGCGGCGGGCAACCTCCTCGGCGCGCCCACCCCCGTGAGCGCCGGGCCCGGCGCCCGCGGTGCGCCCACCGTGGTGGTGGACCGCGCAGGCGACGTCCACGTTGCTTGGCACGACACCCGCAGCGGCGACGCCGACCTCTACTACCGGAAGCTCGACGCCGCGGGCGCGCCCCTCACGCCCGAAGTGGCGGTGGACGCCACCCCTGGCAGCAACCAGCGCGGCCCCAAGCTCGCCCTCGACGCCTCCGACCGCCCCGTCCTCGTGTGGCTCGAC
>DATMKA010000029.1:0-18183 GCA_035553595.1 Thermoplasmatota archaeon
TCGACAAGCACCGCATCGACCCCCGCCACGTGATCCACGTGGGGAACGGCACGAACGACATCCCCGTCTTCGAGAACGTGGGCTCAAGCATCGCCGTGAACGCGCTCCACCCGAGCGTCACGGCGGCAGCCCGCCACGCGATCCCCAAGCTCACGGACGCCCGCCTCGTCGTCCCCCTGGCCACGCGCCCCTGAAGCCCTGCGAGACGAAGCGCTCGACGGCGGGTTCCTCGGCCGCAAACCCAATCGATACCATCTCCACAAGCGGCAAACCGCCCCCGCTGGCAACTGCTCACCCGTGGGGGATACCCCCAGGAAGGTGGACGAACACGATGAGAGGACTCAAGTTATCCCTGACCCTCCTCGCAGTAGCGGCGATGACCGCGCTTGCAGGAACCGCCGTCATGGGTCAAAGCGCGGATGGAGAGGGGTCGCAAGGCGTACCCTGCACCATCGAGACCGGCATCGACTTCGTGCCCGAGACGGGCGTCGAGGGCTTCGAGAGCCGCGTGGACTACGTGCCGGAAACCGGCGTTGAAGGCTTCGAGAGCCGCGTCGACTACCACCCCGAAACGGGCGTCGAGGGCTTCGAGAGCCGCGTCGACTACCACGTCGAGACGGGCGTGCCCGGCTTCGAGAGCCGCGTCGACTACGTGCCCGAGACGGGCGTCGAGGGCTTCGAGAGCCGCGTGGACTACGCTCCCGAGACCGGTGTTGAAGGCTTCGAGAGCCGCGTCGACTACGTGCCCGACGTCGGCGTCGACTTCCAGCCCAAGGTGGGCTGTTAAGACCCATCCCGCGGCCTCACGGGCCGCGTTTCCCTTTTTCTTTCCCCCACCCACCCCCCTGGGCTGCTGACTTTTCTCCCCTGGCCGAGCCCGCCATCCCGCGCCCGGTTTTTACATGTCATTGAGAAGGGCGTCAGAATGGTCAAGCTCCCTCATCCGGCGAGGACCCGTGATGGATAGTTTGTGGAAGGTGGTGGAAATCAGAACCAAGACTTTAGGCTTGCTCGTAGCCCTAGCCTGCCTCCTCCTTGCTGTCGGCCCTGCGGCTGCATCCACGTACTCGACCCGGGAAGCCCGGAGCGAGTCGTTCAGCCGCACGGTCGACCTCGAGGAGGACAACGTGTTCGGCGCGCTCGCCTTCGATGACAACGTGGACCTCGAGGACGTGGCCGACATCGACTCGACCTTCAGCCGCTCCGGAAGCATCTTCCGGAACGTGGACCTCGAGGACGACGACGTCTTCTCGATCCTCGCCTTGGACGGCGACGAGAACGACCTCGACGACCTGCTCGGCATTGACGAGGCGGACGACAACGGCCTCGACATTGACGAGATCGACGACTCCCTCGACCTCGACGACCTGGATGACGAGCTCAGCATCGCCGACGTGGACCGCTCCTTCTCGGCCACCCGCCGAGCCACCCAGGACGTGACCGTCGACCGGGACGACGTCTTCTTCGCCCTCGCTCTTGACCTTGGAAGCGGGAGCTCGGGAAGCCTGTTCGACGAGGACGGCTTCTTCGAGGACGACGACATCGCCGACGTGGACAGCGATTTCGCCTCCATCGCGGACGTGCGCCGCTCCGTCACGGAGTCCGAGACCCGGAACGGCTTCTTCGACCTCGACGAGGACGACGCCTTCCTCCGAATCGCCCTCGATTGAGGCGGGGACCAGCCCGGTTCCCGGGCGTCCTTTTCTCCTTTTTCTCGAAGCGTCGCTTCATCGATGCCCTGGCCATTAGGGGGATGCACCAGGGCGTCGCGATGACACCTTGACTTTTCCCTGACCCGTGAGCGCATCCGCTTCCGCGGCCACCGAAGAGCCGGGAATGTGCCACCATGAGACCCCGCCGCCTTGCAGGCGCGCTCTTCCTCGTCGTCCTCGCCGCTCCCCTGTTGGCCGGCTTCGCCGCCGCCCAGGACGGATCGAGCTCGACCTCGGACGAGACCGCCACCAGCTCCTACCGCCAGACCATCGACATCCCCAGAGAGAACGTGCTCGCCGCGCTTGCCCTCGGCTGCTGCGACGACATTGAGGAAATCGCCAACATCGACCGCTCCTACACCGCCACGAGCCGCTTCTCGCGCTCCGCCGACCTCAGCGACGACGACGTCTTCTCGCTGCTTGCCCTCGACGGGGACGGCTCCGACCTGCTCGACCTCCTGCTCCTCAGCAGGAACGGCGGCTTCGGCCGCTCCTCCAGCGGCTTCGACAGTGACGACTTCGAAGAATTCGATGACTTCGAGGACGACACCTTCCGCGACGGCTTCGGGCGGACCCACCGCTTCGGCGACCTCGACGACGAGTTCGGCATCGCTGACGTGAACGGCAACGAAGCCGCCACCCGCACCCTCAGCCAGCGCGTGAGCCTCGACCGCGAGGACGTGTTCCTCGCCCTTGCCCTCGGTGAGGACGACGACCTCTGGGACATCGCCGACATCGACCGCACCCGCACCGAAACCCGCTCCCTCAACCGGGACGTGAACTTCGACGAGGACGACGCCTTCCTCTGGCTCGCCCTCGACGAGTAACCAGGACGTCGGGGAGCCTTCGCTCCCTGCGCCCTCCCTTTTTCTTTCCTTTGCCCTCCGCTATCGACCGGAAGGTCAGATCCCTCTTGCACCAACGCCGGTGCGCCCTTCCTTGAGGAGTCACGCACGCCTCAGGGATGGGTAGCGGAGCGGGCCCTCGGGGTGTGGACAAGTGAACCTTTTTCCTACTAAGAAAACAAGACGACGACCAACGCTTCTCCTGCTCGTGCTGACGCTGCTCCTGCCGCTCGGCGCTGTGGCTGCACAGGATGGCGGGGGAACCACGAGTTCCTCCGAGACCGAAACGGGAGCCTCGACCTACCGCCAGAACGTGGACCTCCCAAGGGACAACGTCTTTGCCGCCCTCGCCCTCGGCGACGGGGACGTGGAGGACATCGCGAACATCGACCGCACGTGGAGCCTCAGCCGCAGCCTCTCGCGCGACCTCGACCTCGACGAGGACACGGTGTTCCTCACGCTCGCCCTCGGCGAGGAGGACGACCTCATGGACGTCCTCCTGCTCGACCGCGCCAGGGACGGGGGCCGCATCTCGGACCGCGACCTCGACCGCTTGAACGAGCTCGACAGCTACGACGGCATCGACGACTTCGAAGACCTCAACGACGTGGATGACGTCCTCGCCCTCGCGGACGTGGACGAAACGGTAGCGGCCTCGCGCACGGAACGGCAGCGCGTGAACCTCGACCAGGATGAAGTGCTCTACGCCCTCGCCCTCGGCCTCGACGACGTGGGCGACATCGCCGACGTGGAACGCACCACGAGCGAATCGAGCACCCGCAACCGCAACGTCAACCTCGAGGAGGACGACGTCTTCGCGCGGCTCATCCTCGGAAACGATTGAGCGCGAGAGAAAAGGGGCGCGGCGCGGAAACCGGGAGGCTCCGCGCCGCGAGGGGGCCGCTTTCGGGGGTAAACAGGAGGGGCGGAGGATGGGGGCCTCCGCCCGGAGAGGAGGTTTCGAAGCCTTCCCCGGGGCATGACCCCCTGGGGGAAAGAGAATGTCTTGACGCCCCGGGCACCGTGCATCACGATCCCTGGAGTTGTTAGCGCGCGAGGCGCCAAGAGGGCTTGTCCCGGCTTTGCGGGAATCCTGCTCGGAGGTCGCCCAGGCCTCCGGAGTGGTCGCGGGGCTCGCATGTCCCTCGGTGCCTGCGCGCGTTGCCGCGAGCAAGCCCTGGGGGGCTTGTGTGCTCCACATAGAGTTGTACGCCCTTTCGGGTGTCGCCCTTGCGGGCGAGGCGAGCCGCACCCACTGAAGGGCGCAGGGTCGCGGGTCCTTCCCGGACCAGGGTGTTCGCGAGTCAGCTCAGGCGAGACCTATCGGCCGGGTTAACCAACCCAGGGGAGGTCGAGGTTCTTGAAGCCGTTGTTGGGGCGCTCGGCGCCGCGGGAGGGCGCGGAGGCCACGGGGGCGGCGTGGGAGTCCTGGCTGTTGATGCGGCGGCCCACGGTCTGGGAGCCGGGAGCGGGGCCGATCACGTGGGCGGACTGGATGCCGGTCATGATGGCGAGCACGCGCATCTTGCCCTCGAACTCGGGGAGGATGCGGGCGCCCCAGATGACGTTGGCGCGGGAGTCCAGCTCGTAGGTGAGGGCCTGGGCGACACCCTCAGCGGCCTGGAGGCTGAGGTCGGGGCCGCCCGTCATGTGGACGAGGGCACCGGTGGCGCCGCGGTAGTCGATGTCGAGGAGGGGGTGGTTGAGGGCCTCGGCGACGACCTTGTTGGGGTCGGTGCTCTTGGCCTCACCGTAGAGCATGACGGCGACGCCGCCGCAGTTCATGATCGTGCGGATGTCGGCGAAGTCCAGGTTGATGAGCGAGGGGGTCGTGATGGTCTCGCTGATGCCCTTCACGGTCTCCGCGATGAGGGTGTCCATCACGGCGAAGGCCTGCTCGAGGGGGAGGTTGGGCACGTACTTGAGGAGGCGGTTGTTGTCGAGCACGATGACCGTGTCGCACTCCTTGCGGAGCTTGTTGAGACCTTCCTCACCCTTCACGAGGCGAGCGCGCTCGACGTTGAAGGGGGTGCTGACCATGCCGACCACGATGGCGCCCTTCTTCTTCGCGACCTTCGCGACGACGGGGGCGGAACCGGTACCGGTACCACCGCCCATACCGGCGGTCACGAAGACCATGTCGGCGCCGTCGAGGAGGTCCTCGAGGGCGGCCTGGGCCATCTCGGCGGCGCGCTCAGCGACTTCGGGGGCGCCACCGGCGCCGAGGCCGCGCGTGATGGAGCGGCCGATGAGGAGCTTCTTGTCGGCCTCGATGATGTCGAGGTGAATCTTGTCGGTGTTGATGGCCACCGTCTCGGCGCCGCGGACGCCCATCTTGTGGAGGCGGTTCACGGTGTTGTTGCCGGCGCCGCCGCAACCGACGATGACGATCTTCGGCTCGCCGAAGGACTCGTATTCATCGGAGGCGTCGCTCTGGCCGCTGACGGCGGTGTTGCTAATGGCACTCGCAATAATAGACTGCATCCCAATCACCACTTGGCTGGTTCCGGTATTTCGGGGACCAAACCGGCCTTGCTTGCGCTAAGCCGGGTCGTGTGGCCCTACCCCTTGGCCCACCCTTTCGTGGGTGAATCGAATTTGGCGAGGAGCATCCCTACTCCCCGCAATTGCAAGAGGGGCATCACTCCCTCCCGCGCGTGCATCCCATGCTTGCCGGAGACCGAAGCCCCCGGCCCTCAGTTCTTGGGCATCCCATCCCCAAAGTGAGGCCTAGCAGTTTACTTCGTGAGCAGCCTCTTCAGCTGCTCCTGCTGCGCTTCCACCTGAGCTTTGAGGTTCTCAAGCTCGATGAAGGAGCGCTGCAGTTCCTTGCGCGCCTCAAGGCCCGCCGCGACATCTTTGGCCCGGCTACGGACGAATTCTTTGATGGCACGGCGGATTGCCTCCGACCGGTTCGAGAACTCCCCGGCCTCAATCAGGAGATCAAGGTCGCGGAGGTCGTCCACCGGCAACCGGAGCGTGACGCGCTCGGTGTCGTTCACTTGGCAATCCCTCATTCCGACAAGTGCTGCCCCGTTGACACACCCCATGTGCCGAGGTGACGCCATGGGGCGTCATCGCGGTCACGGAAGGCGTCAGGTGTCTGACGCTTGTCTGACGCTTTAGTACGCGAGCGCTGTATTTGTAGTTTCCGTTTCGTTCGCGCCAGGGGGAGTCACAACAGGAAAACGAGTCTCGGAAAGTGACTTGACTGGTGTCTGAAGGGAAGAACTCTCCAATGGAAATTGAGCTTCCGATGGAGCCCGTGCGGACCGGTGAGGGAAGTGAAGAGAAAAGGATCACCGCACTCGACACAGGGGGCCGACGCGCCCACGTCGGACGCGGTGTCTGACGCCGCGTCAGACGCGTCCGACGGGTCCGACGAGCCTACCCGAACATGCGCCGGGCCTCGAGGGCGCCGCCTTCGGTGGCCTCGCCCCCCTCGTCGCCCATCTTCAGCATGGCGAGGACGTAGAGCGTCCGCCACTCCTTCGTGTCCTCATCCCAGTCCCCGAAGGCCTTGAAATCGGCGGCGGGCCGGAACCCTTCGGAGAGGAGCTCCTCGATACGGGTCGTGAAGCGGTCTTCGTTCTCTTCCCGGACAATCACGATCTTGGACCCCATGATGTTCATGCATGCACCCGGGCCCGGGTTCCCGGTAGCGAGAATAAGCGTGTCGGCCTCACGGGGTCACCGGGCCCTCAGGTGGGCCCAACGTAACCCATATATAGGGTGGGCGAGATTGAGGGCTCGCCTCGCCAGGCGGGATTTGTCTGATTCCCCGCTTAGCTCAGCCTGGCTAGAGCGCCTGACTGTAGATTGTTACAGGACCCGGGTGGAACCCCGGCAGGCAGACATCAGGAGGCCCCCGGTTCAAATCTGGGAGCGGGGACTTACTTTCCTTCAGCGGAGCGGCCCCGGCCCCTCCCTCCACCCTCCTCGACGCCCCCGGGAGCGACCGTGCGGGCAGGCTCTCGATGCCGCTGGGACGCGGCTGGCTCCGCCTCCCGCCGAGCCGAGAACCTATATTACAGATGCGCGGGGGGTTTGCGCCCCATGGCCAGCGGTTTCGAGGTCGGAGTCTGCGTCGACCTGGGTGCCTTCCATCCTCACGAGCAAGACTACGGCGGCCGACGGTACCTGGAGAACGCCGGACGCACCCCCCACTGGGTCTGCCTGATGGAGGACCGCGCCCCAACCTTCTACCATACGTTTAGTACGTACCAGCCGGACGCGGCGGTGCCGCTCAACCGCCACGGCCCGAACCCCCACGCGTGGACCCAGCGCGACCTCAAGGGGCTCGTCGAAACCCTCCAGGCCGAGGGTGTGGCCGTCCTCCTCGGGTACTGGATCCACGAGTGCGGATGGGTCGACGACCGCCAGCCCCAGCTCCTCATGCGGCAGGCCGACGGCGCCGTGTGGGGAGACCGCGTGAAGCAGAACGCGGACTTCAACCCCATGAAGCGCCTCCGCGCCGACCCCGTCCAGGGAATCCCCGCCGGAAAGCCCTACATGGAGTGGGCCACCGAGCAGTACCGCCGCCTCCAGGCCGCCTTCGGCTTCGACGGCCTCTTCCTGGGCGACGGTGGCATGGGCTTCCGCCACCACGGCCACGACGAGAAGGGCCTCACCGTCTTCGACTATAGTCCCGAGTGGGTCCAGGCCTTCCGGGAAAGCGCGCACCACGTCCCCCACGAGGGGTGCGCCCTCGGGCGCGAGGACGCGCCCGCCGCCGAGTGGGCCGAGGACGTCCGCGCCCACCACTGGGCGGCCTGGGTGGACTGGAACACGGCGGAGTGGACCGGCTTCTACGCCCACATGGCCCGGGAGGTGCACGCCACCGGCGGCAAGCTCGCGGCCTACAACGTCATGAATTTCGACCCGGCCCTCGCCCTCGTGCACGGCGTGGACTACCGCGGCATCGCCGAGGCCGGCCTCGACTACCTCGTCTTCCAGACCTACGACTTCGCGTGGGGCGACCTCGGCCCCTTCGGGTTCCTCGCCATGAAGAAGAAGGACCTCCAGACGAACCTGGAGGCCCTCCTCGCCACCCGCGCCCACGTGGGCCACGACATCCCCATGAAGATCCTGTTCACGGCGGAAACCAACGACTCGGTGGAGCACTGGGATTCCCCCATGCCCCACACCCTCGGGGAAGCCTACGCCTACGCCGGCGCGCGCTCCTTCACGGGGCGCAAGTGGGTCCCCGTGGTGGATGGGGCCTTCATCGTGTGGGGCAGCGACATGCCGGCCGAGGAGTGGCAGTGGCTCGCCCGTGCTTTCGCGGAAGCCTCCGCCCCCCGCGACCCTGCGGGAAGCCTCCTCGTTTGGGACGAGGAGAAAGACCTGCGGTGCCTCCTCGACACCATCCATGGGAAGGTGACGCCAGGGGACCTCTACGCCCACCATGAGGCCTTCACGCGGCGCGGCCCCGTCCACGCGGCGCTCGGCGGGGTCCTTCGGGCGGAGCACGTGGCCCGCCTCTCGGCGGAAAAGGGCGACATCCGCAAGCGCGGCGTCAAGCCCCGGGGCCGGGCCAAGGCTGAGCGGTAAAGGGAAAGAAGAGAAAAGAAGGCCCGGCCCAGGGGGCCGGGCGGGACTCGTTCCCATTAGGGAAGGAGGACGAAGCCAACGCCGATGGACGTGTTGTCGCGCTTGCAGTTGGCGTCCTGGTCGTCGGAGTCGACGTGGGCGTCGTACTCACCAGGGGGGCAGTCGGGGTGCTGGGGGTCGTCGCCGATCTGAGCGTGGACGAGGCCGGAGCTCTGGAAGATGTAGGCGAGGCAGTTGTTGGTGGCTTCCTTGGTGGTGCCGTTGGGGCCCATGACCTGGGTGCAGATGGGGGCGAGGGGGCTCTTGTCCGTCTCGTCCTCACCGTACCAGGCGACGTCGCCGTCGACCTTGCCGTTGCAGGTGGAGCCGAAGAGGAGGCAGCCGTCGTAGCCGACGGTGGTGCGGCCGACCATGAGGACGGCGACGCCGGCGTGGGCCTTCACACCGTCGTTGGTGGAGCCGGTGGTGGAGGCGTCGAGGGTGGAGCTGGAGGGGCTGCCGTCCCACTTGGTGTAGTCCTTCTGGGAGGACGTGGAGACGGAGACGCACCAGGCGCTGGGGGAGACGGAGGGCGTGGAGGTGGAGTGGAGGTTGCACTTGCTGATCCAGTCGGACTGACCGTCCCAGTGCTCGCCCTCACAGGACCAGACAGGGGAGTCGCCGCGCTCGTTCTCGCCGGTGACGTGGTTGTGCTGGTAGGTCTCGCAGTCGGGGCTGTCGTAGTTACCCGGAGGGTTGGCCTCCTCGTTCGACAGGTGGGCCGCAGCGATGTTTGTGAACGCCAGGAGAATGGCGGAAGTCAGCAGAATCTTGGAGAATTTTCCCATAGTGGAACCTCCCGGCGTGCCGATTCGTCTCAGGGTATATAACAATATTCGGGAGACTCTAGGCATTCTCCCTTGGGGCGCTTCTGGTGCCTCAGCACCGGCGGAGGAGGCCGAAGCGCGGGCCGCGGCGCCTCGGGACGCGGCGGGGCTCGCATGCATCCCTCCTCACCCCGCGCCGTCCGTCCCCGAGCCAGGAGGCATCCCCGAGACTGCAGCAGCCTCTCAACAAAAGCTAAATACTCACCTTCGGAGTGGGGGTCGATAGGGTATGAACCGGACTCTGGTGCTCCTCGTTGTGGCCCTCGCCGCCTCGGGAAGCCTCGCTGGGTGTCTCAACGACGACGACGCGCCCGCCCCGCAGGAAACCGCCAACACAAGCGACGAGACTGCCCCCACGGGCCTCGTGGCCGACAACGCCGCTGCCAAGGCGAACGCCACCGCCACCGGCGACTTCCAGAAGAGCCTCGACGACCGCGTCCACTTCCACGACGCCTGGGAAGGGGAGACGGAGAAGGTGATCTTCGACGGCGACATCCAGTCCGGCGCCATCCTGCCCTCCAACCCCTTCTTCCTGTTCAACCGCCAGTTCAGCAACGGCGCCGTCACCTTCACCCTCCCCGAGGGCAGCCTCATCCTGCCCGAGACGAAGGAGATCGTGGCCACCGTCACCTTCACGGCATCCCCCACGGTGAGCGCCCTCCGCATCATGTGGAAGAGCGCTCCCGAGAAGAGCTTCAATGGCGAGAACGTCTCGGCGGACCTCGCCCCCGGCGCCTCCGCCGTCATCCCCACCACGGTGTCGAGCAACGACATCCCCCACACCACGGTCACGAAGTGGTACTTCCGCCTCGTCCCCATCGGGCCCGGCGAGCAGGCCACGGCCTGGAACGGCACGGCCCACGTCACCCTCACCATCAAGCGCGACGAGGTGCTCCTCCTCTCCCCGCCCCACCCCGACCTCTGGAAGGACAACACGACCATCACCCTGTACGAGGGGACCTTCCCCGCGAAGCAGACCTGGATCGTGTTCCCCGCCGCCGGGCCCCTCGAGGCCGTGGCGCCGAGCGAAGGCTTCGGGGAAATCCCCATCGAGGAGGGCCGCATCGTGCCGCCCCACACGGGCAAGATCCACATCACCCTCAACTGGACGAACGCGGACACCACCACGGGGGCCACGAACCCGCGGCCCGCCATCGCGTACTCGCCGGCCAACACGCGGAGCTTCCGCACCCCCGACGAGGTCACCGTGGCCGGCACCACCCTGGAGGCCTTCATCACGACCACGCCCCAGATGGTGGACAGCCCCTACGACGTCCAGACGAACTGGTTCTTCTTCACCTACCTCGCCTCGGACTCCCCCACCTCGGGGATGTTCGGGCCCTTCGGCCAGGTAGCGAAGTTCGACGGCACCATCAGCGTGAAGATCGTGCTCCTCCGCGAGGATGCCGTCACCGGGTAACCCGGCCTATTCGCCTTCGAGGAGGTTGCCGAGGTCCGCCTCGGTGGCGGCTCCCGCCGTCGGGAGCGCCTTCGGAGTGAGCGCGTGGCGCCGCGCCCACTCGAGGGTCCGCCCAATGCGAAGCTCCCCGAACAGGAAGGCGAACTTCGCTTCGAGGTCGCGCCCCAGCCGGTCGCGCACGGGCTCCGGGAGGTCCCAGAAGGCGGCCTTCAGGGGCCCGAGGGCGTACTTGCGGTTCTTGTACTGGAACTGCGCCTCCGTCTCGCCCGGCTTCCGCTGGGCGGCGTGGTTCGCGGTCACGTACTCGGCCACCTGGCGGCGCAGCCCCTCGGGGAGCGCGGGGTGGTCGAGGACGAGGTTCTGGAAGCCCGTCGCGAGATGGATCTCCACGCAACCGGCCTCAGGGAACAGGTGGAAGGCGCGGTCCGGGAGGGTGGAAGCCCCGTGCTGGACGGCGCCGCCCATGCCGTACTCGGCCCGCGCGATGCGGGTGAGTTCCCCCAGGGTCGCGAAGTCCACCTTCGCTTCCGCGATCTCGCCCGAGGCCGTGACGGTGCCGCCGTGGCTCGTCCCCGTCTGGACACTGATCTTCGCGGGCCCCTCCATGCCGGGGGGCAGCAGGGACATGTATTCGTCCATGAAGGCCCGCAGCTCCTCCGGGTTGCTGTTCTTGTGGCCCACCTCGCCGATCTCGACACCGATCGAGACGGGGACGCCGGGCTCCTTCTCGCGCACGTACCGCGTGAGGCGGGTGCTCACCTCGGCGTTCACGCGCTGCTGCTCCCGGAGCGTGGGCTTCGAGAGGTCCACGAGGGTGGAGGCGTCGATGTCCATGTTCAGGTAGCCTGCCGCGAGCGCCTCGTCGATGAGGTCCCTAAGCGCGCCTTCCTCCCCCTGGGGGTCCTTGGGCCAGCGGGAGGGCGAGGCCTGGAAGTGGTCGCCCTGGATGAACACGGGGCCCTCGTGGCCCTCGCGGAGGGCGGCGGCCACGATGAGGGCGGCGTACTCCCGGGGCCGCTGGTCGGTGTACCCCATCTCGCTGCGCGCAAGCTCAAACAGGAGCGCGCCCGCATCGAGGGTGCGAGCGGCGCGGAAGGCGGCCCGGGCCGTGTCGTAGGTGAGGACCCGCAGGTTCATGGCGGGCACCGTGAAGGTCGGGGGAACGTCCCCGCGCCCGATGGCCTGGTAGAGGGCGTGGATGCTCGCGGGCGCGCACCCGCGGCGCCGCGCCTCGCGATGGAGGGCCGCCGTGGCGGCCGCGCGTGCCTCCGGGGACCCGAGGGCCACGGTGGCGGCGAGGGCGTCGAAATCGTCGGCGCGGTCGTGAACGGCGCGAGGGGTCGGGAGGGTCAGCGTCGCAAGACTCATTGGATCACCTGCAGCGGCGGGGAGCGGGGAGTGGCAAGGTAGCCGTACCGGACGGCAAAGGCCTCCGGGGTCATGCCGGCCTGCACCGCCAGGGCGGCCCAGAGGGCGCGGTCCTGGAGGTCCTCGGGCTTGAGGCGGCACATGTATTCCCATGCGACCTGGAAGGCCGTGGTGGTGGTGTCCACGTACCGGACGCGGGTGCGCCCCGTGGGGCGGTCCACCAGGGAATCGAAGGGGATGGGGATGATGCGGCCGGCATCCACGGCGATGACGGCGCCGGTGCCGCCCTCGGTGACGAAGCGCGCGGCGCCGTACCCGAGGTCGCGCGTGTACTCCATGTCGAAGGGCGTGGGGGGCGCGCACCGCAGCTCGTACCCGAGCTCCTTGGTGACGATGGGCGTCGTGATGCCGCGCGCCTGCAGGCGCTTCTGCAGCTCCCGCTTCAGGATGAGGCCGAGGCGGACCTCGCTCACCTTCTTGCGCCCGTACTCGTCGAAGGCAAGCCCCGAGTCCGGGATGGCCTCCAGGCCTTCGAGGATCTCCACGAGGCCCTCCGCGAGAACGGCCACGCCGTGCTCGCGCCCCAGGGCGCGCCGCTTCAGGATGGCGCACTCAAGGATGTCCACGACCTCCCGCACGCTCGTGCGGCGGCCCGGGAACTCCTCCGGAATGAGGGTGACGGTGGCGGCAGCGGCCTTCCCGATGCCAAGCGCCAGGTGGCCCGCCTCGCGGCCCATGGTGGTCACGAGGTACCAGCGGTCCGTGGTGCGGGCGTCCATCTTCAGGTTCTCAACGATCCGTGTGCCCTCGTGCCGCGCCGTCTGGAACCCGAAGGTGGGCAGGTGCGGCGGCAGCGGGAGATCGTTGTCGATGGTCTTTGGCACGTGGGCCACGCGGAGCCAGCCCCGCCCCTGATCGGAGACGGCGGCGGCGCTCGCGAGGGTGCCCTCGCCACCGATGGTGACGAGGGCGCTCACGTGGAGGTCCCGGAGGGCCTGCATCACCTTCGCGAGCTTCTGGGGGTCGCGCCGGGGGCTCTCGCGGGCCGTCCCGAGCACGCTCCCGCCCTCCGTGTAGATGCGGCCCACGTTCTGGTACGTGAGCTCCTCCACCTGGGGGCCCGCGGGATTCAGGAGGCCGCGGAAACCGTTCCGGACGCCAAGCACCCGGTACCCGGCCTTGTTGGCCTCGAGGGTGGTGGCGCTGATGACGCCGTTGATGCCGGGCGCAGGCCCGCCCCCCACCAGGATGGCGAGGACGGGCGTTCCGTTGCGGCTCTTTCGGGACTCGTTGGGCTCGGGGGACATAACGGGTTTACGCCCAGGCGAAGGGCGTCTCCTTGGGCGGCAGGTTGAACACGATGGTCTGAACGCGGGTCATCTCCTCGATGCTCGCGCCAATCCCCTCGCGGCCCATGCCGCTCTTCTTGTTGCCGCCGAAGGGGAAGTGGCCCACGCCGTGGGCCGGGTGACCGTTGATGGTGACCTCGCCGTCCGCAAGGCGCCGCGCGATGCCGAAGGCCTTGTTGATGTCGGCCGTGAACACGGCGGAGTCGAGGGCGTACTCGCTCTTGTTCGCGATCTCGAGCATCTCCTCCACGCTCCTCACGCGGATGATGGGAAGGACAGGGCCGAAGCTCTCCTCCCACGCCACGCGCATGTCGGGGGTGATGTTGTCGAGGACGGTAGGCTCCACGAACTGGTCGTGGCTCGTCCCGCCCGTAAGAACCTTCGCGCCCTTCTGTCGCGCATCCTCGATGAGCTCCATCACGAACTTCGCCGCCTTCGGCGTGATGAGGGGACCCACGGCCGTCTTGCGGTCCCGGGGGTCGCCCGTCTTGTAGTTCGCCTGCACCTCCTTCACGAGCTTCTCGATGAACTCCTCGGCCACGCTCTCGTGCACGAGGATGCGGTCGATGGCGTCACAGCGCTGGCCCGCAAAGCGCAGGCCGCCCTTCGCCACCTCCTTCGCCGCAAGCTCCAGGTTCGCATCGTCAAGAACGAGGGCGGCACCCTTGCCACCAAGCTCCAGGTGGAGCTTCTTCATGCCCGCCTTCAGGACGACCTGCTCGCCCACGCTGGTGCTCCCCGTGAAGGTGATCATGTCCACGAGGGGGCTCTCGACGATGACGTCGCCCACCTCGCGACCGCTCCCCGTCACCACGTTCAGGGTGCCGGGCGGAATGCCGGCCTGCTCGAGGAGCCGCGCAAACAGGAGGAGGCTCAGGGGCGTCTCGCTGCTCGGCTTCGCGATCACCGTGTTGCCGGACACGAGCGCGGGGATGACCTTCGCGCTGCTGATGAACAGCGGATAGTTGAACGGGCAGATGGCCGCCACGACCCCGCGGGGCTCACGGCGCACGATCGCGAACTTGCCCGACGTGTCCTTCACCCAGTCGCCCGGGATGTAGTCGCCGCGCATGCTCCGAACCTCCTCCAGCGTGAGCCGGAGGCGCTCGATCGTGGCCTTCACCTCACCCTCGGCCACGCTCACAGGCTTGCCCGACTCCGCCACGATCGTCTCCACGAAGAGCTGCCGGGACTCCTCCAGGAGCACCCGAGCACGATCGAGGATCTCCACGCGCTCAATCGCGGGAATATCTCGAATGCGGCGGCGGGACTGGTAAGCGGCCTCCACGGCCTCCGCCGCATCCTCCCGCGTCATCTTCGGGACATGGGCAATCACCTCGCCCGTGGCGGGGTTTGTGACGGCGAACGTGGCGCCATTGGAGGACGCCCGCCACTTCCCGTTGATGTAACAACGGTACGTGCCAGGGGTCCCATTCGGGCTCTTCTCAAACAGGGGAGTGGAATCAAGGGGCATGCTCTCACCTATGTCAGTCGCCCCGTGCTCGATGCTTCTTGGCTTTATCTCTAACCACGATGGAAACGACACCCGCCCCGGGGTGGTCCCGAGTCGGTCGAAAACACACCCGGGCAACCTGCGAAAGATACATATGGGGGAAGCCAGTTTAGGGGGTGCTGCCTGGGACCACCCCAAGCACAAATCGCTCCTGTGGTGTAGCGGCCAATCATGAAAGCCTCTCGAGCTTTCGACCCGGGTTCAAATCCCGGCGGGAGCACTTTTGTGCGCACGCGAAGCGTGCGCTAAAACTGCTCCCGCCTGCGACGAAAACTCGGGGCTGGCGCCCCTCCTTTTCGTCTGGGTCCTCACTCGCTCCGCGCCCTCTGGGCGCGTCGCTCGCTGCGGTCCCGGCGGGAGCACGCCGCGCCACACCCGCGAGGGCGGGCTGTGTGGGTTCCTGTCCGGCCACTTCCGTTGATGTCGACCTCCGCCCCCGGGACACAGTTATGTGCCCCGCGCCCCTTCTAATCCGATAGCCCCAGGCGGTTTGACATGGCCCACGACCATTCGCACGATTCCATGAAGACGGTTTTCCGGGGGCATGTCCACGGGGACGTGTGGGAACGAATCTGGGTTCAGCAAGGGCAGCTCCTGAGCCTCGCGGACGACTGGTGGCGCCTTGCCGGCGGCGCGCCCGGGTCACGCGTCCTCGACGTTGGCTGCGGGCCGGGCCGCTTCGCGCTCCGGTACGCGGAGCTCGGAGGCCTCGTCACGGCCATCGACCTCTCCCCGGATGCGCTCGCGTTCCTTCAGGCCCATCGAAGGAATCTTCCCGTTTCGACCCAGGTGCAGGACGCGGAGGCCGGGGGCCTTCCTGGGGATAACGACCTCGCCTTCGTCACGAACGTCCTCCACCACGCGCCCCACCCGGACCGCCTCCTCACGAATGTCCGCCACGCCGCGAAACGCGTGCTGGTCGCCGAGTTCGATCCGGCCGGCCCGGGAGCGCTCGGGCCGCCCGTGGGGAGCCGTCTGTCGCCCGCTCGACTCCACGAACTCCTCAAGGCCGCGGGCTACACGCAAATCGCGGCCGCCCAACAGCTTCCCTTCGAACACTACGCGGTCGTGGCCGAGCGGTAGGGGACGGCACGGCGCGCGGGTGGGCCCCCTTGATCATACGGTTCCCCGGATCCGCAACCCCTCCCTTGCGGACGCGCTTTCTTTAAACCAGTCCACTTCGATGGCTTGCGCGAAGTGGAGGCTCTTCCTTGATCCAGATCCACAAGATTCTCAGCGCCGGCATCGTCGTCGCCCTCGTGGCCGCCCTCGCGGTCACACAGGTCGGCAGCGAGTCCGCCACCGCCACCCACACGCCCGCCAACAAGGTCTCCGTCTCCGGGGCCGCCCTTGAGGTCATGACGACCGACGTCACGGAG
The DNA here is from genome assembly GCA_035553595.1 of Thermoplasmatota archaeon. Lineage (GTDB taxonomy): Archaea > Thermoplasmatota > SW-10-69-26 > JACQPN01 > JAJPHT01 > DATMKA01. The sequence goes on from DATMKA010000029.1 coordinate 16,006, forward strand.
GGCAGCGTCAGCGACGTCCACACCATCCTCAAGGGCAAGCTCCGCTCCTCCGGCCCCACCGACCTCATCCTCCAGGTGACCGCCGAGTGCGCTCTCTGGACCTACGTCACGACTGTCGGGAACGCCGAGAGCGAGGCCATCGCCTCCGTGAAGGTCTGGGTCGAGATCGACGGCGTCCCCGTCACCGTCGCGGGCGATGACACCGGTGAAGAGGCCGGCAAGGTCGTCTTCTGCAACCGCGCCTACCGCATGGAAACCCTCCAGTTCGACGACGAGGACGCCACCATCAAGCAGTACCTGAAGACGCGCAGCGCGAACGCCTTCAACTGGGTGAGCCTCAACGTCGGCAGCGGCGTCCACGAGATCACCGTGAAGGCCCAGCTCGAAGGCTCCGTGAGCGGCACCGGCATGGCCAAGGCCGCCATCGGCAAGCGCACCCTCGTCGTCGAGCCCACGAAGCTCGCCAACGACGTCACCATCTAACCTCGCAAACCCTCAGGGGCGCCCGCGCGGCCCCCCTTCTCTTTTCTAAACCTCCCTATTCTCGCTCTCCGTCCCGCCCCCCAGTCCCGACCGAGCGGCTCGCCCCGGGGGGCGCCATCGCCTGCAAGCGGGAACGTGGAGTCGTGGAAACCCTTAAGCTGCAGCATACGCGTCGGCGCATCGAGGAGGGAAGGCTCGACGGGTCCGGGGTCCCCCGATAGCCCACGGCCCTTGGGCTCCCGGAGCGTGACGCGCCGGGACGAAGTCGAGTCCCAGTCTGAGCATGCCGACGCGTTTGGAACGGGAAATCTCTCAGGTGCGCCAGGGCGACCACCTCTGTCTCATCTACCACAGCCGCGAGGAGCAGCTCGCCGCCGCCGTCCCCTTCATCAAGGCCGGCCTTCTCGTCGGCGAGCGCTGCGTCTACATCGCCGACGACCTGACGCTCAGCGACGTCCGCGCCCACCTCGCCGCCGCGGGCATCCGGGTGGACCACGAGGAGGGCCGCGGCGCGCTGCTGCTTCTCACCAAGCGCGACACCTACCTCCGCGACGGCTCCTTCGACCCGGAGGGCATGATCTCGTTCCTTGCCGAGGCGGAGAAGCAGGCCCTCGCCGACGGCTTCGAGGGGCTCCGCGTCACCGGGGAGATGACCTGGGCTCTTGGCGGGGAGCACGGAAACGACCGCATCATCGAGTACGAGTCGAAGCTCAACAAGTACTTCCCGGGAAGCCGTGCCCTCGCGATCTGTCAGTACAGTAAGCCCCGTTTCTCTCCTGAAGTGCTTCGCGACGTGCTCCTCACGCACCCCGTCGCCATCGTGGGCGAGCGCGTGTGCGCGAACCCCTACTTCCGCCCGGAGCAGGCCGGGCGCGCCGGGGGGCCCAAGGAGGATGTCGCGTGGATGCTCGAGCAGCTCCAGGCGCTCCATCGCGGCGAGGAGGCCCTTGAGACGGCCCGACGCCAGGCTGCCGCCCAGGAGAAGCTCTCCACTCTCGGGATGCTCGTGAGCGGCGTCGCCCACGAGATCCGCACTCCCCTCACCTACGCCATGACGAACCTCCACCTGATCGACCGTCGCCTCAAGGCAAGCGGTGCCGAGGAGGGCCCCCTGCGGGAACAGGTGACGGAAGCCCTCCAGGGGCTTGAGCGGGTCAGCCGCATCGTTGCGGACCTCCGCCGGTTCCTCCATGCTGCCCCGGATGAGGGCGGGCCCGCGGACCTCGCCGAGGTCGCGACCGCGGCCACGAACCTGTTCCGCGCCACTGTCTCCCACGAGGTGTATCTCCGGATGGACCTCCGGGCCGCCTCGGCAGCCCACGTGGACCCGCTGAAGCTGCAGCAGGTGGTCCTCAACCTCCTCTCCAACGCCGCCGAGGCCGTGGGCCCGGGCGGGCAGATCGTTGTTCGCACCCGCGCCGAAGGGGGAGAGGCCCTCATCGAGGTCGAGGACAAGGGTCCCGGGATCCCGCCCGACGTGCGCGCCCGCCTGTTCGAGCCGCTCTTCACTACAAAGAGCGAGGGCACCGGTCTCGGGCTCAGCATCGTCCGGCGCATCGTGGAAGAGCACAGCGGCACCATCGAAGTGGCCTCCACCCCTGGTGAAGGAGCCCGCTTCACGGTCCGCCTCCCGGCATCCCCCGGGCCAACGCCCTCGCCCCCCTCCTGAGGGCCGTGGGGCCGGATGGGCCGAAG
>DATMKA010000030.1:0-18030 GCA_035553595.1 Thermoplasmatota archaeon
CCGAGTCAACCTCCTCATCCTCGGGGACCTCAACCCCAGGAAGCGGGTGGACCTCCTCATCGAAGCAGTGGCCGCCCTCGACGACCCGCGCCTGCGCATTGTGCACGTGGGCGCCTGGCACGGCGTGCAGCAGTTCGCAACGGAGCTCCGGGAAAAAGCCAAGGACCTCGAAGCGCGCGGCCAGTACGTGTACGGCGGAAAGGTCAGCGACACCGACCTCCGCCGCCTCTACTCGAGCGCGGACCTGTTCGTGCTTCCCACCCTCGACGAGGGCTTCGGCTTCCCGCCCCTCGAGGCCATGGCCTGCGGCTGCAACGTCCTCGTGAGCGACATCCCCCCGCTGCGGGAAACGATGGGGGACCTCGCGACCTACGCGCCGTTGACGGCGGAAGGGTTCACGAAGGGCCTGGAGGAGGCCCTGAAGCGGAAGCGCCCGGCCGCCACCCTCGTGGACCACGCCGCCACCTTCACGTGGCGCCGCTGCGCGGAACAGACTCTGCAGGCCTACGCTGCCCTCGCTCAGTGATCCTCGGCGGGGTTGGGGACCGCGGGCGCGTCCTTCCCTTGGGCGCGGGCGCGCTTCGCGGCGGCGTGGGCCACGTACCCGGCGAGGTCGTGCGCGATCTGGAATCGGATGTTGGTGAAGATGCTCGCCACCGTGGCGAGGGGGAACACCACGCCGTAGTAGAGCAGGAACAGCGTGAGCGCGCCGTGGAGGAACCACTGGGGCGCCAGGCTGGGGTACCCGGCAGCCGCGAGGGCGAAGTCGATGGCGACGGCTGCAATCACCAGGAGGCTGAACTCGATGAAGTTGGAGGTGAGGAGAAGGAAGTCCCCGATGAGGTCCCGGAGGGACCTCCGGGTCTTGGCGGGCGCGGCGGCTGCAGCCGGGTCCGTGGCGGGGGAGAGGCCGCGCTCGCGCAGGTGGCTCTCGGGCGTCTGGCCCATGTACCCGGCCTCATGGTCGGGGTCCAGGTACACGAACTTGAGGAGGAGCATGTGGCGGCGGAGCCAGATGGCCATCGCAAGCAGCGAGGCAAAGGCGCCGGCGAAGCCCATGTACAGGTAGGCGATCTCGCCCCAGTGGTGGTACGCGCCCACGCCCACGAAGACGATGGTGATGGGGTGGACCACCAGGTGGTTGCCCACGTACTCGGCAAAGGCGCCTTCGACGCTCGCGGAGCCGGGAAGGCCGCGGTAGCGGCGCAGGCGCGCAATCTCTCCATCCGTGTGATCGAGCAGGACCCACACCTGGAGCAGGAGGGCGCCCCCGAGCATCCAGGCGAGGTCGCCCGTCGCGAGCATGGCCCAGGCGGCCATGGCGAAGAGGACACCGAGGAGCGTGACGCCGTTGGCGGTGATGGGCGTGTGCCCGAGAAGCCACGTCACGTAGATGCTCGGGGTGCGGTAGAGCTTCCAGGACAACCAGGCGTCCTGGCTCTTCCAGCAGATCTTCTTCAGCTCCGACACCGGCGGAATGGGCTTCGTCATCGGGCGGCCGTCCAGGGGAACGCTCTGGATCCCGCTACCGGCTATTTGAAGGCGTTGGGTTGGGTCCGCTAGGTGGGCCTCTCGGTTTCCACGGTGCGGCGGAAGGCCTCGTAGCGCCGCACGAGCTCCTCGTCCGTGAACTGGTCGAGCACCGTGTGGCGGCCGGGCCGCATCACGCGCGCCGTCCCGAAGAGGCGAACAAGCTCCGCCCAACTGGTGGGAAGAAGGGCCGTGGGGAGAGGGATGCCGATGGCCTCCACGTCCCGCACGTAACCGAGGTCGAGGTCCCCCTGCAGGTAGAGGCTGAACAGGCTCAGCGACCCCACCTGGGTGCCGTGGTGGGCGGGAGAGTGGCCCAGGTAATCGAGGGCGTGGCTCACGAGGTGCTCGGAGCCGCTGCAGGGCCGGCTGCTGCCCGCGACCGCCATGGCGACGCCCGAGAGCATGAGGCCCTCCACGAGAAGCTCCACGAAGGGGAGCGCGTGGGGGTCCGGCCGCTTCCGCAGCTCGTTCCGCATGAGCTCCGCGGCGTGCTTGCTGATGATGGCGGCAAAGTCGTCGTACTCCTCCCGGCCCGCCTCGCGGGCAAGGCGCCAGTCCTGGATGGCGCTCAGGTTGCTGAGGAGGTCGCCCACGCCCGCGCGCAAGGCCTCGGCGGGGGAGCCCGCGATCACGTGGAGGGGCGCGATGACAGCCACCGGCATCTTCGCGCCGAGGCTCTTCTTCCGCCCGTCCTCGCTCTCGATGACTGCGATGGGGGACGCGATACCGTCGTGGGAGGCCTGGGTGGGCACGGCGATGAAGGGAACGTGGTGGCGGTAGGCCGCGTACTTTCCCACGTCGAGGACCTTGCCGCCGCCAAGCGCGATGACGCCGTCGGCGCCGTGCTCGAAGGCATGGCGCTCCACGGTCTGCACTTCGCGGAAGCTCGCGCTCTGGGCGTTGAGGAACGTCGCCTCCCTCGGGAAGGCCTCCTTGATACCGTCCGCGATCCCCTGGGTGGCCCGGCCGCCCGTGAGGATGACGGGGCGCTGCAGGCGGAGGCGCGCGGTCACGGCGGCCACCTCGCGGCAGGTGTCCTCGTGGGTGCGCGTCATCCGGAGGAGCTCGGGGATCTGGATGTGCTTCACGGCGTCATTCCTTCCAGGGGAGCGCGCCCTCGCGGGCGAGACGATCGTAGATTGCCTTCGCGCGAGCGTAGTCCTCGGGCGTGTCCACCTCCGTGTTCGGGTGACCTCCGGCGGTGACGACCCGAAGGCCAATCTGGGGAAGGACAGCGGCCACGGCATCCTCGTAGTACAGGTTCGTCTTCCCCTCGGCCACGAGACGGTCGCCCGCAGCGATGGCGCGACGCGCGTCGGCGGCCGTGAGGTACAGGATGCCGATGTACTCGCCGAGGCTCTCCTCGGGCGGGAGCTTCTTGTTGATGCCCGTCACGTGCCCCAGAGGGTTCAGGGTGACCTTCATCTGCTCCTCGTCGAGCACCACCAGGTCGTCCACCACCAGGAAGGACTGGCCGGGGTCCGCGCGGTAGGCCTCGAAGGCGCGGTCGAGGATCGCGGGGTGGTACACGATGTCAGAGTTGAGGAGCATCGCGCCGTTCGCGAAGGCCTCGCGGGCGCGCAGGAACGTACCAATGTTGTTCACGCGCTCGTAGTCCTTGAACTCGAGGGCCGTGATCTTGCCCGCGGCCTCCCGGTGCTGGGCCGCAAGGTGCGCGGTGAGGACGTCGAAGCGGTGGCCCCCCATCACGTAGGCGCGGCTCACGCGGGGGAGGAGGAGCCGGAGGGAGAAGTCCAGGAAGGTGACGCCGCCCGCACCGAGGGGAAGGAGGGCCTTCGGGCGGTTCGCCGTGAGGTCGCCAAGGCGCTTGCCAAGACCGGCGGCGAGGATGACGGCAACGGGCGGGGACACAGGGGACGACATGGGGGTTCCGGCCGGGATACCTTTCCAAGCGGGGGAGCGCTAATGAAGATTCCGGACTGGCGCGGCACCCTTGAGGCCCCGTGCCTCGAAGAGACCGTAGGAGAGGAGGCCCACACCGAGCACGCCGAGGGCCCCGTGGATGACGGGAGCGCTCGTTCCCACCACGAAGAGGCTGTAGGCGCTCCCCACGACAAGGATGAGGCCCCCGATGAACAGGAGGGCCGTGGCGATGCCGCGGAAGTTCCGGGGAGCGTTCTCAGGTCCGCGGACGGCGTAGGCCGCCACCATGCCGCCGCGCAGCAGGCACGCGGCCCCCGCGCCAAGAGCAAAGAAGCCGCCTTGGGCGGCATTGCGGATGAAGCTGAGGGAGATGAGGATGAAGAAGGCCGCTTCGAGGCCCCAGCGGAGGCGCGGGTTCATGCGTGGGCGAGGCACGGCCGCTTCTTCAAGCTTCGCCCCGGTACAACCGCTCAAGGTCCTCGACGATGCGATCCCACCGGTACTGCGCCCAGGCCTTGCGGCGGCCCGCCTCCCCCATGGCGGCGCCCTTGTCGGGGTGGCGCGCGAGAAGCTCCATCTTCCGGCCGAGATCCTCCTCGTCCCCGAGGGTCGCGAGGAGGCCGTCGATGCCGTCCTCCACCGTGTAGGGGACGCCCCCCACGCGGGTGGCCACCACGGGCCTGCCCTGGGCCCACGCCTCGATGAGGACGATGCCCTGGCCTTCGTGGAGGCTCGGCAGCACGAGGAGCCGGCAGCCGGCCAACAGGTCGCGCTTCTGGTCCTCCGTGACCTTTCCGAGGAAACGGACGCGGTCTGCAAGCTCCTCCTCCTGCGCCTCGCGGCGGAGGCGCGGTTCCTCCCCCTGGTCGGGGCCCGCAAACACGAGGCCGAGGCCGGGCACGCGGTCGGCCAGGGCGGAGAAGGCCGAGAGGGCCGCAAGGGGCCGCTTCTCGGGGTGGAGGCGCCCCAGGAAGAGCACGTAACTCTCGATGCCGGCGAGGGCGCGGCCGCTCCCCGGGTTCCCCGGCGTGAAGGCCGCATCGGGGACGCCGTTCGGGACCACGTGAACGCGTTCGGCGGGGAAGCCGCGCTTCAGGAGGAGGTCGCGGTCGTAGCCCGTCATGGGGATGACCGCGGTGAGCCTTCGCAGGTTGGGCATCCCCAGGAAGCGGTTGTAGAGCCCATGGTAAACGGTGTTCACGAGACCCGGCGTGGGGAAGGCGAACCCGTGGTGGGTGGTGAGGAAGAGGCGCTTTCCCGACCCCGCGTAGCGCCGGATGGCCCAGTCGTTGGTGAGGTGCGCGTAGGCGTGGAGGTGGATCACGTCCGCCCCCGCGAGGTCCGGCTTGAACAGGGTGGAGTAGTACCCCAGGCGGAAGGAGGGCTTGTAGCGGCGGATGCGGAGGCCACGGTGCTCGCCCTCGGGCGGGAGCGGGGCGCCCTTGTCGTCGAGGGCGGCCACGTGCACCGTGACCTCGTGGCCCCTCGCGAGAAGGCGGACGCCCACCTCCTCCAGGTGGGTTTCGATGCCGCCGGTGACGGGATGGAACCGGGGCGCCACGAGGGCCACGCGCATAGGGGCCACATCGCGGTTCCCCTTCTTGAACCGGCCGATTCAACACGGCGTCTTTAAGGGCGAGAAGCCCGATCGGGCCCCGTCCATGCTAGCGCGCAAGTCCCTGGTCGTCGTCGGCGGCAATGTCCTCGGCGGGATCCTGGGCCTCATCGCGCTCAAGCTCGTGGCCCTCTACTTCGGAACGGACCCCCTCGGCGAGGTGCTCTTCGCCACCGCCCTCGTGGGGATGGCCTACGTCATCCAGGAGCTCGGGTTCACCCAGGCCCACATCAAGTTCGTGAGCGAGGGCCGGGACGTCTCCACGTGCATGACGACGTTCTTCGTCCTGAAGACCCTCCTCACGATCCTGTTCGTGCTCACCATCCTGGGCGGCCTCTTCGTCCACACGGTGCTGCTCGGGAAGGAGCTGTACTCGACGACCTACGCGGCCGTCTTCATCATGCTCGGCACGAACGTCGTCACGAGCATCCGCGCCGTGAACCGCTTCACCCTCGAAGCGCGGCAGGAGACGGCGAAGGGCCAGGCGCTCACGCTCCTCGAGACGGCGACGCGCGTCCTCCTCACGGGCGTCTTCGCCGTCACCCTCGCCATGGGCACGCTCCCGCTCTTTGACACGGCAGCCCTGGACGCGTGGGTGCACGCGCACGCCACCGAGGCCCTCGCCCTCACCTACCTCGCGGGGGCCATCGCGAGCACGGCTTACGGGTTCTACGCCACGAAGGACCTCCCCTGGGGGAAGTTCGACAAGGACCTCGCGCGGCAGTACGCGCGCTTCGCCTTTCCCTTCATGGTGCTCAACCTCGTCGGGGTGGCCTCCACCTACATCGATTCCTTCGCCGTCGGCTACTTCTGGAACGAGACGGAGGTCGGCCTCCTCGGGGGCGCCCAACGGATCGTCCTCCTCATCAGCATGGTCCCGACGGCCGTGGGCACCCTCCTGTTTCCCCACATCAGCGGCCTCCACGCTGGCGATCAGCGGGAGCACATCCGCGAGGTGTTCGAGAACACGCTCCGCTACATCGGCTTCATCGTCCTCCCCATGACCGTGTTCGTGGTGGCCTACGCCGATCCCATCATCCGCATCCTTCTCGCGGCCTCCTTCCAGGGGAGCGCGAACGTCCTCATTGCCCTCACGTTGAACACGCTGCTCGTGGCCCTCACCACGCCCTACGTGGCCCTCGTGACCGGGATGAACCGGCCCTCGGCCGCCGCGAAGGTGGGCGTCCTCACCGGCATCCTCGTGGTGGGCCTCAACCTCCTCCTGATCCCCACGAGCATCCTCGGCATCCCCCTCTTCGGCCTCAAGGCCTTCGGGGCCGCGCTGGGCACGGCCTTCGCGAGCCTCGTGGGGTTCATCCTGCTCCGCCTCGTCGCGTACCGCCTCGTGGGCGTGGGCGGCGCGTGGTGGCACCTCGTCCGCCAGGTGCTCGCGAGCCTCTTCATGTACGCCGCCCTCATGGGACTTGCAGCCCTCATCCCCGAGTTCGGGCGCTGGTATCACCTGGCCTTCGCGGGCGTCGCGGGCGGCCTCGTGTACCTCCTTACCCTCATCCTGCTGCGGGAACTCACCATGAAGGATTGGCGCTTCTTCCTCGACCTCGCCAACCCCGCCCCCACCCTCCGCTACCTGAAGGAAGAGCTTCGCGGGCGCTGAGGGTTCCGGAGGGCTCAGAGGGTACGGTATACGCAGAGGCATCGAAGGCGCAGGGCGCGCAGAGGACAGATTATGGACCCGCTAAGGAGGCGGAGGCGGGGAGCGACGCCGTTTCGTCTCCCCCTCTTCATCCCTCCGCGGATCCTAGGACGTCGTCTCTGCGTTCCCTGCGCCGTTACCTGCTCTGCGGATACCGTCCTCTCCGCGGCCTCCGCCGCCCCCTCCCGGGCGAGCCCCCGCAGAGAGCGAAACCCCTTAGACGGGGGAGCGCCCTCCAAGCCGCGTGCACACCACGGTCCTCGTGACCCTGTTCAACGACAAGCGCGTCCTGCGCACCCTCGAGAGCCTGGGGCAGCAGACGCGCCGGCTGGACCGGATCCTGGTGGCGGACGGGGGAAGCCGCGACGGCACCCTCGAGGCGGTGCGCGAGTTCGCGGCGAAGCACCCGGACCTCCCCGTGGACGTTCGCGTCTACCCCGGATCCGTGGCGGAGACGCGGAACCAGGCCCTCGCGGACATGCCCGCCGAAACGGGCATCGTGGTGTTCCTGGACGCGGACCAGATCGCGCCCGACTTCTGGCTTGAGAAGCTCGTGGCCCCCATCGAGGCGGGAAGCGCGGAGTTCACGGGGGGCCCCACGCGGCCCTGGGCGCCCCCCAAGAACCAGGTGGAGCACTACATCAACGAGTTCGAGGCATGGTTCTACCCCAACGTGGTGGCCCACGACATCACCGCCCTCCCCATGGGCAACAGCGCGTGGCGGCGCGACCTCTTCCAGAAGATCGGGAACTTCGACCAGACCCTCGTGTGGGGCGGCGAGGACTACGACATCAACCTGCGCGCCGTGCAGGCCGGGCAGCGCGGCCGGTACGTCCCCGACGCCTGGGTGTACCACGACCAGAGCCACCTGGACACGCGGCGCAAGGTGCTGCGGCGCAAGTACCGGTACGCCGTGGGCGCCACAGTGGCCTACCTGAAGAACGGGACGCTCCTGCGGAAAGTGCCGGGCGCTGCCGGCACGGCCACCAAGTTCCGCCACCGCTACGAGGCCATGAATCTCCTGGTGAAACCGTTCGCGCTCGTGCGCGGCCTGTGGGCGTACTACGTGCAGCGGCGCTGACCTTTGCTCCGTTCCCTCGCCCCGCCGCATTGGGCCGCCCGCAGGCGGCCCGATCCAGGGGTTTGATCGACCTTTTCAAAAGGTCGGGGGAAACCGTTCGCGCTCGTGCGCGGCCTGTGGGCGTACTACGTGCAGCGGCCCCGCGATTCCTGAGGAAAGAAAGCAATCCTTTATAAGAAGAGGGACTCTCTTTTGGGCCATGGCGACCGGGGATGATATCGCCCCATTGACCTTCGAAGGCAAGCGGGAGCTCTCGCCCCCTGTCCGGCCGCCCGCCCGCCCGGCGGACCCTATGGTGAGCGTCATCGTCACGGTCCGCAACGAGGCGAAGAACATCGCGGACCTCCTCGACAGCCTCCTCGTGCAGGATGGCAAGTACGAGGTGCTCATCGTGGACGCCGCGAGCACGGACAAGACCCGGGACATCGTCGCGAGCTACTCGGAGAAGCACCCGCAGATCCGCCTCCTCCACCACGCGGGACGCCGCGGCGACTCGCGCAACTACGGCGTCCAACAGGCCCGCGGCCACGCCGTGGCCTTCATCGACGGCGACTGCATCGCGAACCCCTTCTGGCTCAAGAACCTGAAGGGCCAGCTCATGAAGACGGACGTGGCCGCTGGGCGCACCATCCAGATCGGGTACTGGGCCTTCGAGAGCCTCCACCGCGTCGAGCTGCGCCACAAGGGCTCGGACGTCACGCACCCAAGCTGCAACCTCGCCTACTGGAAGGACCTCTTCGACGGGGTGGGCGGCTTCGACCCCACCTTCCACACGGCAGAGGACATCGACCTCAACTACCGCGCCGTGGACCGCGGCGCCGTCATCGGGTACACGGACCAGGCGATCGTGTACCACCGTGCCCGCGACACCTTCGGGAAGTTCTTCAAACAGGCTTACTGGAACGGTTACGGGCGCAAGCAGCTCACCATGAAGCACGGCCGCCTGTGGAACAACTACAGCTTCAAGGAGATGTTCCGCACCCAGTTCCATTTCTGGGGCGTCCTCCGCCTCGCGGCCGCGAGCGTGGGCTACCTCGTCTGCAAAATCAAGGAGTGACCAAGATGGTCAAGATTTCCGTCGTCATCCCCGCCATGAATGAAGAGGAAGGCATCGGGCCCACCCTCGACGCCATCCCCCGCGCCAAGATCACGGAGCGCGGCTGGGACCTCGAAGTCATCGTGGTGGACGGCGAAAGCCGCGACCGCACCGTCCCCATCGCGAAGGAGAAGGGCGCCATCGTCATCGTGGAGCCCCGCAAGGGGTACGGCCGCGCCTACAAGACGGGCTTTGCGCGCGCCACGGGAGACGTCATCGTCACCGGGGACGCCGACCTCACGTACCCCTTCGAGGACATCGTGGAGTACGTGGACATGCTCCTGCGGGAGAACCTCGACTTCATCAACGGCAACCGCTTCGGCATGCTCGAGAAGGGCGCCATGAGCGCGAAGCACAAGGTGGGCAACGCCATCCTCACTGGAACGTGCCGCGTCCTCTTCTTCGTGAACGTAAAGGACTCCCAGAGCGGGATGTGGATCTTCCGCCGCAGCATCCTCAAGGACATCGTCATCACCTCCGACGGGATGCCCATGAGCGAGGAGATCAAGATCGAGGCCTTCCGCAACCCCCGCATCAAGGCGAAGGAGATCCCCATCAAATACAAGGTGCGCGTGGGCGAGGTGAAGCTCGCCTCCTGGAAGGATGGCCGCCGCAACCTGTTCTTCCTGTTCCGCAAGCGCTTCGGTCTCCTCGAGAAGCCGAAGCCCGAGCCCGCTGGCGCGGACCCCACGCCCTCGGCCCGTTGACCCATGCGCCCCCGGGGCCCCGGGGGCCCACCGTGGCCCCTTATGCGCCGCCTCGGCGAACAGGGGGCCGATGCGCAAGTTCCTTCTTGTTCTCGCCGTGGCCGCCGTGGTCTCTGGCGGCTACTATGCCTTCATGACGCCCGATGAGGCCAGTGTCGCTCTTGCGAGCGAAGGCGGCAGCGTGGGCGGCGGCGGGCGCGCGCCCGTCACAGAAACGGCCGTCCTGTTCGGGATGCTCGTTGCGCTCGGCCTTGCGGGCACGAAGGTGCTTGGCCGCGCCGCGGACGAGCAGTAACACAAGAAAAGGAGAGGGAGCGGGGCGCCGGGAGCGCCCCACGTTTTTGGTCAGTTCTGGAGCCCGGCGAAGACGCCGTAGCCACCAATCGCGAGGTGGATGAGGTTCTCGCCCATCTCGAGGTGGAGGTTCAGGGCGGTTGCGAGGAAAGTCGTGACGCCGTTGATGAATCCGAGGACGCCGAGGAGGAGGTACACGGCGCCGAAGGCGAGGGCGGCCGTCTTCACGACCTTGGCTTCCACGGCCTTCGTGAAGCCGAAGGTGACGGCGGCAGCCGCGAGAATCACGTGGAGCACGTTGTGTGTCCAGTCAAAGGCGAGGAAGTTCGTGAGGAGGACCCCGTCCGCCTTCACGAGGTTCATCACGATCCCGAGGGCCGCGACGGCGCCCACGGCGATCCCGCTGATCTTCCAGTACAGAACGGCCTGGTCGGCAGTGGTCGTGTTGCCTGTGGTGGCAGTAGCGAATTGGGTCATAGGATGCACCCGCCGCAGGAAGCGGCTGATAGCTCATCCTGAGGAGGATGCATCAAGGTTTCGTGGTGCCGAACCCGTGTCCGGCGATCCACTGAAAAAACAGGAGGTTGGCCGCTTGCTCAGGAGCCGGTGCTGATTTCCTTGGCCTCTTCCATGAGCTCGGCGATGCGCATCTGCAGCATCTTGACTTCCTCGCGGTTGTCGTGGGCCTCCAGGAGGGTGCCGCAGTCGCCGCAGTGGAAGTTGTGCTCCGCGGCCTCGGTGAACTCGAGGCGGTTCTGGTCGCGGGGGCAGATGTACCACTCGTGCTCCTGCTCGAAGCGGAGCTTCTCGGTGAGGGCGCCGATTTCGCGCTTGCGCTTGAGCTCGACGGCGTGGGCCGCCGCAGTGGGGTTCAGGGACCAGTAGAAGGTGAGCCACCCCGTGTCCTTGTCCTTCTCCTTGTGATACTCCGCGATGCGGGCCTCGTAGAGGTCATAGAGTATCTTGCGGATGTGGCTGGGCTTTTCGCCCATCTCCTCGGCGAGCTCGCTGTCCGTGGCTTCCTGCTTCTCTGTAAGAAGCTCAGCCAGGCGCATGCCCTCGTCCCCGACGGTTTCACGGATGTATTGCTTCACGCGAGGATCATCGAGCGTGGTCATGCAGGCAACCCACGCTACTTTGGTGCGCGACCGTCATAAACTTTGGTACTTTGGACCATTACCCGTGGGCTGCCAAGTCGGCAAGGTGACGGATTTCCTTGCTGTAAAGGGGATCTACAACAGCAAAAATCCTTCGAGTACTGTCTGTACTTAACACATTGCCAATGGCGCTATCAAGGAATCGTCATTCCTGCGAGTCCTCGGCGGCGCCGTCCCCCTCCGGGTCGGCCTCGTTTTCTGCCGCCTCGCCCCCGCCGCGCTCGCCTAGGACGCGCTTGCCCCGGTTGGTGGGGAGGATGGTCATCTCGGCCCCCGTGAACTCCTTCTGGAGCGCCTTCGGGCCCTGGAGCGCGTACAGGAAGACGGCGAGGGCCGCCACCTCGGAGTGCGGCTGGTTGCCCACGCTCACGTTGAAGTCCACGAGGTCGTAGACCTCCCGCGGCACCTTCTCGGCGCCCACGACGATGAGGAGGTCCTTCGCGGGGTCGATCTGGGCGACCGCCTCGTGCATGGCCATACCGTACATGGTAAGGTGGACCTTGGTGCCCTGGAAGTTGCGGAGCACCTGGCGGAAGCCCATGCCGCTGTCCACCTCGAAGGGCCCGCCGAAGTGGCGGGTGACGTCGCGCACGTTCTCCACAATCTTCTCATCGCGCTCGGCGATGAGGACCCGGTCGGCGTTGAGGGCGCGCGCCGTGAGGCACACGTGGGTCGTGATGCGCTTGTCCCGCTCAGGCCTGTGACCGAGCCGAAGGACCGTGATCGCCATGAGCGGCGGAAGGCGGCGGCCCCACTTAGCGGTTCCGCACCCGCGACAGGAGGAACGCCGAGCCCACAAGCGCAAGCGCGGCAAGCCCCGCGGCCGGGCCGGGAATGCTCCACCACGCCTTCACTTCCACGGGCACGGCGGGGTCGCCGATGATGTGCCCCTTGTCGCCGGGGAGCGTCGCGGGATCCACTACCTGCAGGAGCGTCGCGCCCGCGCCGGTGATTCGCAGCGAGGGAACCTCGAGGGTGACGCGCCATTCCCCGAGGAGGGCAGGCACGTGGGTCGCGTTCACGTAACCCCCTTCGAGGCGCGCGGGCAACCCAAGGGTGCCGCCCTCGGGATCCGTGAGGCGGATCGTGGCGGCAGCCCCCTCCGCATCAGGTTCCTCAAGAACAGGGCCGCTCACGCGGTAGGAGAGGCGGACGGTTGTGCCGGCGCCCACGTCGTGCTCGGGGCTCACGAGGAGCACCTCCGCGCGCTCGCCCCGCACGGGGATGCCGAGCGCCTCGTGGCGCCCGCCGCCGTGGACAAGCAGGAGGAGGTCGCCTTCCCGGTTGGGAGCGACCACGCCGGACCACGCTCCCTCCCGGAAGGTGAGGGCCTCCGCCCAGCGGTAGGGCGCGCCCGAGAACACGGGGACGGTGAAGGTCACGGAGCGCGTGGGGGTCCCGGGCAGGGTGACGTTGACTTGGAGGTCCCACAGGCCGGGACGCGGGAACGCGAAGGGGGCCCCGTAGCGCGCGCCATCGAGTGCAGGCAGGGCGCCGCCCGCGCCGCCGGGAGAAGCGCTGAACTCGGCCCAAGCGGTGACCGCCGCCTCGGTGAGGGGGCGGCCGCTAGCGCCGAAAACCGCCACCGTGAGGTTCCCGCCCTCGGTGAGGAGCGCGTCCGGCGTCACGAGGATGACGTAACCGATCTGGCCGCCGCCAAGGGGCATGGGCTGCACCGTGCGGAGCGCGCCCGAGGCAGGCGTGACGTCCAGCTCGCCCTCCGCGAGGGTTTCACCGGCCGCGTCCACGGCGCTTGCGCGAAGCACCTGCCGGCCCGAGCCCGTCATCGCGAAACCGAGGCGGTAATCGCCGGGAGCCACCTCAGCGGAGTCCTCGAGGAGAAGCCCGCTCCCGTTGACGCGGAGCGTGGCCCCCCTGATGGGCTTGCCATCCGCATCCACCAGGGCGGCATGGAGCATGTTCCAGCCCACGCGCGGCGCGTGCACGTGGAAGGGGCCGTCGGCGGCGGTGACGTTCGCGCCCGCAAGAAGCTCCAAGGCAGCGGCGGCGGGCGCTTCCACGCGGAGCGTGACAAGGTCGCCGACGCGAGGCGCGGCGGGAGAGGCCTCCAGGGAGGCAGCGGTAGGCGCAAGCAGGATCAGGACCGTTGCAGCGAGAAACAGGAAGCCGCGCACCAGAAGACCCCGATTATTCGATGCGCTTCACGAACTGGCCCCGCACCTCGAGGCGCGTGGAGCGCTTGAGGAGGGATTTCAGGCGGATGGGGGGAATCACGAGCTTCTCGGAGACGTCGCGAGCGCTCTTCCCCTCGGTGCCCACGAGCTCGTCGATCTTGGCCTCGATGGCGAGGAAACGGTCCTCGGGAATGGAGGCCACGTTGAGGATTTCCGTGATGTCCTGCGTGGGCACGCTCACGTTGATGTGGAAGGCGGTGTAGTAGCCGCGGTAGGCCTTGTCGGTGCCGCCGGCCACGGCTTCCCACCGGGTCTCCACGAGCTTGCTCTTCTCGAAGAAGTTGAGGGCGTCCACGCCCTCGGGACCGAACTCGGCCTCGACGGCCTTGGACGTGACCCACCCTTCCGAGAGGCGCTTGAAGACTTCGCGCTTCGCGTCCGTGTCGAAGGAACGGAGGATGGGGACAAGATCGGTAGGCTCGGAGACGACCTTGATCCGCCGCATAAAACGTGATATAAGATAACCTTCGCAGGGATAAAGATTACCTGCTCGTCAACCTGCGCCGGGCCGTTCCGCCTGATGCAGCAGTCACTCGGGCGGCGGCGCCGGGGCTGCCGTGAGAACCACTTGCACAGCCACCTCGGCCCCGTCCTGCAAGTTCAGCTTGTCGCGAAGGCGCAGGGGCGCGATGAGCTCGAGGATGTTCACGTGGTGGCTGCGGACGGGCATGATCACGGAGCACTCGACGCCGTTGATCTCGGCGCGGAAGCACTTCACGGCACCAAAGGTGCGGCCCTCGCTCTGGAACTCGCGGATGAGGAGCCCCTCGGCCTCCTTGAGCTCCCCCATCTTCTCGCGGTCGATGGGGTCAATTTCGACGTTCAGGGTGCCGGGGTAGGGGTCGAAGCCGAGAATCTGCTGGAAGGCGCGGCGGTACCCCTCGCGGGAGATGTAGTACTGGCCCTCGCCAAGGCCCGTGACGACGCGGCCGCGGAAGGTCACGCGCTCGCCACCCTGGAAGATGGCCTTGTACTCGGCGTGCTCCTTGCGGAGCACCTCGACGCCCGTGGGGGAGAGGCGGATGAGCTGCTTGCGGGTGCCCATGCGGCGCGTGATGAGGCCGCGGTCGAGGAGCTCCAGGATCTTGCGGGAGGCCGTCTGCTGGGAGACGCCGATGCGCTCCGCGAGCTCCCCGCTCGAGGTGTACACGAAGTCGTGGAGGCCGCCAAGCTTTGCAAGCTGCTTGAGAATCTCCTTCTCCTCGGGGTCGACCATCCGCATCTGCCTCAGGAAAGAAGCTCCTTCCTCTTAAGGTCGTGGGCGAGGCGCTCTCCCGCAGGTGTCAGCTTGATCTCCTCGCCCTCGCGCGCGAGGATGCCGGTGCGCTCGAGGTCGGCGATGGCGCGGTCCGCCACGGGGCGGATGATGCGAGCCTTCTTCGCGATATGGGCGGGGTCGCGGTTGCCCGCGAAGACCTCGACGAAGATCGCCCGGTGCACCTTGTTGCTCGTTACAAGACCCTCGGACATACCGGGTTCGATCCCTTCGTGAGCCCTTAAACACTCGCTCTTCGTGGGGAGCGCCCCCGGACCGGTCAGGAGTCCGCCCGCGACCGGGCCAAGTCCCCTTCCGTTTTGCGGAACACCTCAAGGGCGAGCGCCATCACCTCGCGGCCTGCGAGCTCCCCCACGACCTTTCCCTCCTCGTCCACGACGGGGAGATCGTTCTGCTTCGTCTCCTCAAGCAGCAGGAGGGCCTCCTTCAGGGGCGTGTCCGCGCGCACGGGGGTGGCTGGCCGCATCAGGTGCTCCACCGTCTCGGGCTGGAGGTCGCGGAAGTACCGCACGAGGGAGAACAGCCCGGGGCTCAGGGAGCCATACCGCGCCTTCGCTACCCTCAGGATGCAGCGGAAGCTCACGACGCCCACGAGCTTGCCCTGGGGGTCGAGCACGTACACGGCCCGGCTCTCGGGCCGCGCCACGAGCTTCTCGATGGCGCTGCTAATGGAGTCCCCGACGCGGACGGTGCTCGGGGAACGGGTGAGGAGGCCGGGGAACGATCCGATGGTCTCTCCCTCGGCGCGGTTCCGGTTCGTCGTCATCGCCTCCTCATGCTCCCGACCGGGCATAAAGACAAGGCATCGCACACCCGGCCACGGCGCTTCCGGGAGGAAGCAGAGGCGCCCGGAAGCCAGGCCAGACATTAAATAGCAGCGGGCCTTAGGGCGGGGTACCGACTGTGGCCCGGGCAGCGCTTGCCGCCCGGGTCGTTTGCCCCGGGGTATCCCCCATGCTTGAGTTCACCCGCATCCCCACTGTCCTGTCCGCCGACGAAATCATCGAGAAGGCTTTCAAGCGCGCAAGCCGCATCTCAAGCAACTCCATGGGCACCGGAAAGCCCCAGGAGGAGCGGCTGCGCATGGGCGAGACGACGCGCCTGCGCACCGCGCAGAACCTCACGGCAGCCGCCCTCGAGAACTACGTGCGGCGCTTCCCGAGCTTCAACAACCTCCACCCCTTCTACCAGGAGCTCATCGGCCTCCTCGTGGACATGGACCGCACCCGCAAGGCGCTTGGCGCCGTGGACTGGGCCGCGAAGCGCGTGAACCAGATCGGCGACGAGACGGTCGCGGAGATGAAGCCCATCCGCAACAACAACGAGGCCGTCCTCGACCTCCGCGCCAAGGCCTATGGGCGCATCAGCAGCATCGTCCACCAGGTGGACAAGGACCTGAAGCATCTGAACGCGGTGCGCGAGGAGCTGAAGCGCCTCCCCACCATCAACCCCGACGTGCCCACCATCGTGGTCGCCGGATACCCCAACGTGGGCAAGTCGAGCCTCATCCGCAAGGTGTCCTCGGCGGAGCCCGAGGTGGCGCACTACCCCTTCACCACGAAGGGCATCGTCATCGGCCACTTCAAGCACGGCCGCGCCCAGATCACCCACCAGATCATCGACACGCCGGGTCTTCTCGACCGCGCTTTCGAGGAGCGCAACCAGATCGAGCTGCAGGCCATCCTCGCCCTCAAGCACCTCGGCGACGTCATCCTGTTCCTCATCGACCCGAGCGAGCACTGCGGCTACACCCTCGAAGCGCAGGAGAAGCTCCTCGCCTCCGCCCAGGCCTCCTTCCCCGAGACGCCCTTCATCGTGGTGGAGAACAAGGCCGACCTCGCCGTGAGCGACGTCCCCGGCCGCCACCGCATCAGCACCGTCACGGGCGAAGGCATCGACGCCCTCATCAACGAGGCCGTGCGCGTCATCTACGAGAAGACCCGCAAGGAGAACCTCGCGCTTGCCGGCACCAACACGACCGCCGGCATGCCCACGGGCGTGAAGCGCGTGCCCACCCGTGCGGAGCGCGACGCCGCCGCGCGCCGCGCCGAGGCCGCCGCCCAGGCGCCCCGCCACGAGGAAGAGGAGGACGACGAGACCCCCGTGCGCCGCCCCTCCCGCCGCCCCACGCGGCATGACGAGGAAGAGGGGTAACCCCGCGGCCAACACAGACGGTTTAACACCAGTGTAAACCCCCTCCGCGACCTTCGCGGAATTCCAAAACGGTCTCCGCGGCCCCCGCGTCTCTACTAGCTCCGCGTATTCCTAGGGTTGGAACCGGGCCCAAGGGAGAAAGCCTCTAAGCCCCGCCGCACGCTTCCCCGCCCATGGACCTCGGCCTCAAGGGCAAGCGCGCGATCGTGATGGGCGGATCGGAAGGGCTCGGCAAGGCGAGCGCCGTCGCCTTGGCGCGGGACGGCGCGAGCGTCGTCATCTGCGCGCGGCGCGAGGAGCCGCTGCGGGCCACCGTGGCCGAACTCCAGAAGCTCACCCCCGGGAAAGTGAAGGGCGTCCGCGCCGACGTCGCGAGCGCCTCCGACCTCGCGTGCCTCTTCGAGGAGGCGGTCGCAGAGATGGGCGGGCTCGACATTCTCGTGACAAACAGCGGTGGCCCCCCGCCCGGCTTCTTCATGGACTTCGACGACCGCGCGTGGCAGGACGCGTTCAACCTCGTGGTGATGAGCAACGTGCGCGCCATCCGTCTCGCGATCCCGCACCTCGAGCGCGCGGGCGGCGGCAGCATCGTGAACATCGTTTCCACGAGCGTGAAGCAGCCCATCCAGAACCTCGTGCTCAGCAACTCCCTCCGCATGGCGGTGGTGGGCCTCGCGAAGACCCTTGCGCAGCAGTACGCGCCAAAGGGCATCCGCGTGAACAACGTCCTGCCCGGAAGCATGGCCACGGCACGCATCCACAAGCTCACGGAGAACCGCGCCGCGCAGCGCGGCATCCCCTTCGAACAGGCGTGGAAGGAGCGCGAGAAGGAGGTGCCCATGGGCCGCATCGGCGACCCCATGGACCTCGGGAACGCCGTCGCCTTCCTCGCCTCCCCCGCCGCCGGGTACGTGACGGGCGCGACGCTGCAGGTGGACGGCGGCGTCGTCCAGTACGTGATGTGACCCCATGCGCCTCGCAAGCATCGTGACGGGCGCGGGCCTCGACGTGGCCGTCCAGTTCCCCCGGAAGCCGCCGTTCCTCCTGTCGGAGATGCGCCGCGCGGGTGTCGGGCGGCGCCAGTGGGGCCCCACGCTCCTGCACCTCATCGCGAAGGAGGAGGTGGACGACCTCCGCCCCTACGCCGAAGCGTTCCAGCCGAACGCCACGCCCCTCCGCCCCGAGGACCTCGTGTTCACGACGCCCTTCCCTCACCCCGGCAAAATCTGGGGCATCGGGCTCAACTTCCGCGAGCACGCGGCAGACCTCGGCGCCGCGGCCCCCGAGGAGCCGGGTTCCTGGATGCGCCCCGCCTCCACGCTTGCGGAGCCCTCGGGGCCCATCCGGCTGCCGCCGGGAATTGGCCGCATCACGGGCGAGGGCG